>CAYJME010000086.1:1155-12237 GCA_964370795.1 uncultured candidatus Brocadiaceae bacterium | reverse complement strand
CGGGGTTATCCATATATTGTATAACGATATGCTATAATCACGACATCCCTTCGGGATTCCATAATCAATATTTTGTTCGCTCGTAGTAATTGTGGGCAAAAGTACGCTGTGTAGTTACCAGGAAAAAAGACCTTGCATAATAGCATGATTATTCATAAAATGTTCATACTTAATTAATACATAAGTTAATGGAAAATATTTATGTCAAGGACTACCATAACATTGCCCAATTCTTTGTTAGATGAACTGATGTCAGAAATTGAGGCAAAGAGCAAGACGGAAGCTGTGATTAAGGCCATAAAGGACGAAATACGGTTAAAAAAAACGGAAAAGATAAAGTCTATGGCCGGGAAGATGGAATTTATAAAGTCTGCCGACAAGCTCAGACATGAAAATGAAAGACTCGGATAAGATTCTCGTTGATACCTCTGCCTGGATTGAGTTCTTCAGAAAAAAAGCCCCTTACCACAAAGCCATCACCGATATAATAGACAACAGCCGCATTTGCTGTACCGGCATTGTGCTTGCCGAGTTGATACAGGGTGCAAAGGCACAGAAAGAACTCGACGTCCTGAAGGAATTCCTGTTTGTTTTTGACTTCCTCCCCGATTCTACGGAAATGTGGAGAAAGGCGGGGGAATTGTCCTTCTCCTTACGGCAGAAGGGGGAAACCATTGGACTCGCAGACTGTTACATTTCTATAATTGCAAACTCAAATAATGTTAAACTCTTTACCCTCGACAAACACTTTGAAATTATAAAACAAGAGATACGGCTGAATTTATTTGCCTCTCCTTAATACGGACAGAGAAGTTGAACAAGCACATTAATTTATTCCTTTTAGCAACGGAAAATTTGCTGCGGCACAAGGCGAAAACCATGGTTGTGTGCCTTTGCATTATTGCCATCCTTTCGCCCTTTGTTACGGCTATTTCCATTTCTGAAGGGATACAGGCGCAATCGCACGTATCAGTCGAAGAAGGCGCAGACCTCTACCTGACCCTCGATGAATTTGGCAGAAATGCGGCCGTCCCGCTCAGGTATCTCGATGAGGTGAAAAAGATATTTGGCGTTACAAGGGTTGTGCCCCGCATTATCGGCAGGGCATTTTTACAGAACAAACTTGTTGTCATCGTTGGCATCGACAGGGAAGATATGCCTGAATTCGTCACGTGCATTTCAGGGAAGCCTTTTGAAAATCCCGACGAGGTGATCGTTGGGCGTGAGTTAGCCAGCCATTTTCATCTGAAACCTGGCGATCAGTTTAGTATGCGCGGGCAGCAGCGAAAGACGTTTACCGTGGTGGGTGTTTTTGCGTCAGACTCCTCAATCTGGGGGGCTTCCCTGTTGCTTATGTCTTTAAAGGACGCCGGGGAACTCTTTGGCAGGCAGGGCGTTGCCACTGATATGCAGATATATACCCTTCCCGGACATAATTCTGAAATTGCAACAGACCTGTATGATATACTTAAAAACGAGCCTTACAGAATACAGGATAAACACATGGTGGAACTCTATTTTAAAAAGGGGTTTATGCTGAAGGAAGGCGTCTTCAGCGCCTTATATGTCGTGGCCTTTGCCCTGGGCATACCCGCCATTCTCGTTGCTTCCGGCTTTGGATTGTCAGAGAGGAAGAGGGAGATCGGCATCATGAAGGCTACGGGGTGGAATACCCTGGAGGTGTTGGAGCTGATTTCTTTTGAGCAGGTGTTAATCAGCTTATTGGGCGCCGCTATTGCCATAGTAGCGTCAATTTTCTGGGTCAAGGTATTGAATGGAGCGTTTATTGCGCAATTTTTTATTGCAGAAATATCGTTACTGCCTCAATTTACCTTGCCCTCACGATTCCTGCCGTTGCCGTGTTTTCTCAGTTTCTTCTTTGCCTTTATCCTGACCATGGTTGGCAGCATTTATTCTTCCTGGAGGGCGTCAACCATACCGCCGGTTATATCAATGAAGTAATAAAATATGATCAGAACCGAAAACCTTTATAAATATTACAGTAGTCACCTGCGCCACGAAGTGCGCGCCATTCAGAATATTAATCTGGTTGTTCAAAAAAATAGTTTTGTGGTGTTTAACGGGCCGTCAGGGTCGGGAAAAACAACCCTCCTTAACGTCATTGGCACGCTGGACAGGCCGACCGAAGGAAGGGTATTTATGTACGGCGAAGATATTACCGGATTTTCAGATATCGCCCTTTCCCGGTTGAGACGCGAGAAGATGGGTTTTATCTTTCAGGATTTTTATCTTATCTCCATGCTTTCCAGTTGGGAAAATGTCTCTTACCCGCTCATTCCGTCAGGAGTTGATTCCCGAAAACGGTATGAAATGGCCAAAAAACTTTTAGAGAAAGTGGGGCTTGGGGATAGGTTGGATCATACCCCGGAAGAACTGAGCGGCGGCCAGCAGCAGCGTGTTGCAATAGCGCGGGCGCTGATAAATAATCCTGAAATCATCATTGCAGATGAACCCACGTCGAATATTGACGAAGAAACGAGCGGGCATGTGCTGGAATTATTGAGAGAGCTCAAAACCCGGGGTGTGACGATACTGGTTGCAACCCATGACGCAAGTTTTGAAAAGGCAGCCGATGTAATTTATACAATGAAAAATGGTAAATTACTATGATTGTAAATATTTACACCCTTGTCATGTTGTTTGTCGCCTTTGTATCCCTTTCTCTGGGAATCTATTTGTTTTATTCGATTCTTAAGATGTTTGGCGGGTTTCAAATCAACGTATCCACAGAGATTAAAGGCATATTTGAGCAAAAGGGGTATCTTATATTTCTTGTGGCGTGCGTGGCGCTCGCCATTCGTATGCTTGCCTGGCCGTGGTTTTATTTCATGCTCCTGAGTTTTGTGTCCGAAGTGCCGGGTGCAATGTGCATATTTGGCGTTACTCAGATACTGCCCAAAACCGTTATTTTTTTACAAATCATAAAACCCATCGCCTTTTTTATTATGGGGGGATGGTTCTTGTGTTATTACGTGGATAAATCTGTTCCTGCTGCGCCCTTTGCCAAACGGTTATTATATTTTCTGCTCGTGGTCTGTGGTGTGCTGCTTACGGATAGCATTACAGATATGGTTTATGTGTTCCGCATGAAACCGCTCATGTCCGTCTCCTGTTGTGCGACGTTCTTTGATGTGCCGTTACGACCTTCAGCCATGATTCCACGCGCCCTTCTGGGAAGTCATTTTGAATGGATTCTATTTGCTCTCTATTATGTGACAAATATAATCCTCATTGTTTTATTGTTCCTGACCCTTTCAAAAAAGTGGCAGTTATTTTCCCCACTGTCGAAAAAGATTATTCTCTATAGTCGTGCAGCAATGGGGATTATTAACATTCCTGTAGTAATTTTTTCCTTTTTTGAAATATTTGCCCCGAAAATTATGAAGCTTCCCTATCACCATTGCATCTATTGTTTTATGGGGAATGGCATAGTACCCGATGCGCCGATTATACTCGGTTTATTCGTTATCGGAACTTTTGCAATTGGCTGGATGGGTATTTTAAGAATTGTTTGTAAACATGATAAGGCGCAAACAGTAACAGAGAGACTTGTTTTAAAGGTCAATAACCTCTCCGCCTTTTGTATGCTGGCCTCTGTGATTATGGTAACTGTTCATTTGATGTTTAGTTAGACATGACAAAAAAATTCTGGATAAGTCTTATAATTATTGTAATCGTTGCATTCATGGGTGTAATGTACCAAAAATATGTGAAAAGCCCTCGATGTGCCTTCGAGGGTTCTGCAATCACGCCTATTTTTGAAGTTGATATGGTACTTAAAGATAAATCTACCCAAAAATTTTGTTCCATCTACTGCGCAACACAATGGTTTAAAAAAAATGCCAAATCAGTTGACCATGTATTAGTAACTGATGAAATAAGAGGCAATAAGATAGATTCCTACATGGCCTATTTTGTTGAAAGCGAGCTCATCACCAATGAAACCAACGACAACCGCATTCATGTTTTTCAGCAACGACAGGATGCCCTTACCCATGCCGAAAAATTCCATGGAACAATGACAGACGATCCTTTTGCAGTTGATGAATAAAGAATTTGATACAGAGACCCGGAGGCACCGAAGAAATACAGAAGATGTGAAGTTTGGAAAAATGTAACCATTTAGCCACCAGAAGTTTCATTTCTAGTGAATATCTTCCGAGCATAATTCAATTGGCTAAATAGTTACAATAAGGTGGATGGGAATTTGCAGGTAACGATTACACCCGGTACGACATTGAGCGCTCATAACGGTGGGGTGCTTGTTTTTGAATAGGAAGAGAGGGGGAAAAATAAATTTGATCTGGAAATTTATTACCGTAACCAAAGTGGAGAGAAAGTTGCCGTAAGGCCTGATTTAATAATGAAAAAATGCCGATGAATATTAGAGTCGTTGAAAGTGATAATGATTTTCTTTCTCTCAGGGATGACTGGGACAGACTAGCGCAAAATTTATTACCTGCTCAAAAATTCACCTGGATGTATACATGGTGGATGTACCGTAAGGAAGGCAATAAACTTTGGATTCTTGTTGTTGAAGAAGATAATAAAGTCATAGGTATGGCCCCCTTGTATGTGAGAAAGATACCCATATTGAAAATCCTTACCCTTGAAAAATTATGTTTCCTTGGCGAACAGATTACCCCTTATCTCGACTTCCTGATATTGCAAGACCAGAGAAGAGAAACCGTTTTTCAAACATTACTTACCTGTGTTTTTCAAAATCTTCCTTATGATATATTAGGATTAACCGATATCAACTCTCATTATCCAAATTTTGACTTATGGCAAAAATACAGCACATTGCTGGATTTTAAAATGGAAGTTTCGTTCGAGTGTCCTAAAATTTGTTTTTCACACTACGAGTCATACAACGATTACTATAAGCAATTAAGCAAAAACCAAAGGCAGAGTCTGAAGTTTAGATATAACAAGACAAAACAAAACAATGTTCACATCGAATACATTTTCAAGAAGAACATAACAGAAGACGAAATGAGTACCATAGCTAATATTCACATAAAAAGGCAGAAATTCCTTCAGGAAAAAGGAGTTTCTGGAAGGTATAGTCATTTCACAGACCAACAGGAAAGCAAATTCATCAGGAGTTATTTTTGTTCCGGAGAACCAGACTCAAAGATGCTTGCCTGTATGAAATGTAATGGTTCAATCGTCTCATATATCTTATTATTCGTAACTAAAAATACCCTGTCGTATTGGAATACCGCATTTGACACGGATTATGAAGAGTATGCACCGACAAAATTATTGATAAACGAGCTTATTAAGTATGCATTCGAAAGTAAGTATGATTATTTTGATTTCATGAGAGGAGGCGATTCATACAAGTTTCAGTGGGCAAATGATGCATCAGTTAATTATCAAATAACGAGACACAAAACACAAAAGGCAAAGTTGGCTTATTTATGTAAAAACATTGCTCCGGATTTTTTACTACCAAAAAAATTCAGATTTCGCCGCAGAGCATCTATCACAGACGGTGAGTGAAAAATTATCAACGGCTTTTGGATAATACCAAAATGCAGGAATTTTCAGGAGGCTTATTGATGGAAATAATCGCAGAATTGGAAAAGTTTATTCTTGCCGAATTTGCGTTTAATAAAGATCAAAGGTCAATTGCGCCAGACGAGGACCTTCTCTCCCTGGGGATAATACGACTGGTAGCCTTTATTGAGGAGAAATTTGGTATTAAGGTAAAGGATGAAGATCTTGTCCCTGAAAATTTTCAAAATATTGATAGTATAAATAACTATATTGTATCGAAAATTACGTTGTAGAGACGCAAGATTTTGCGTCTCTGCGTGAGCATCGGTTACTTGAACAATGGTTATAACGGATTTATTGCCATTTTAAATGGTGAAGTAACTGGTTATTTATGGTGGGTGAATAACAAGATGGACCCAATGACAAACCACCTCCATTTAACTCGTTTTAAGTTCAATCTGAAGGATGACGAAGTATATTGGTTTGACTTTACTGATATTTTCTTGATGCCTCATTAATTTCAATATGCTTCAGCTTTTCTACCGTCTCTGCCGGTTGTAAATAAAATGGTAATAATTTATCTCTATCGCATCGCTGTCCTGATTCGTACCGCCTTTCGCCTAACATAGCAACATATTTCGCCTTCGGTATCGCCTTTTCTTCTGCATCGATAAAGATGTCCTTTTGCTGGAATATATTTATATACGGTGAAATGCCGTCTCCAAAAATAATCACAGGCCGTGGAAGGATGGTCAGAAGTTTTTCGGGTTGAATCACCATAAACTCAGACAGTCTTTTTCTCTGTGCATTTTCACATGTGTAGATACAAGCATAGACACAATTTCTCCTCGCATTAAGGACGGGACAGATAGGGGTAGCGTCAAGGGGATAACTTTCAGCAAGGATATCAAAGAGAGGTACGTCAATAACCGGCTTGTTTAATGCATAAGAGAGCGTCTTTGCGCACGCCACCCCTATGCGCAGCCCCGTGTATGATCCAGGTCCAACATCAACAGCGATAAGGTCAATATCTCAAAAAGCCAATCCAACCTGTGTGAAAATATCCTTTACAGCCGGAATCAATTCATTACTATGTTGCATCCCGGCGCCAAAATCCCTGGTAATGACAACATGTTTATTCTCACAGATGGCAACTTCACCAATATTTCCCGACGTTTCAATTCCGAGTACTTTCATAAGTAATGAGAATATCAAAAATAACGGTAAAATAAAACAATTAAACTAAAACGGATATAAGCTTTTTTGCTTCTTGACAAGGATAAGTCTTAATTGTAGATTAAGGCCATTAGTGGAGTTAAATCAGTCTGCATTATAAATTTGAAATTACTTTATTTCATCATAAAATTCTTTCCTATGGGTAATAAAAAAGATTTATCAGAACGAGATATATGCACGCAGTTCATATTGCCTGCGCTGGTTAAGTCCGGATGGGATGTTGAGAAGCAAATTCGGGAAGAGGTCTTTTTTACTGACGGTCGAATTTTTGTCAAAGGCAACAGGACTGTCCGGGGTAAAAGAAAGCGTGCTGATTTTATCCTCTACCTTAAGCCGAATATTCCCATAGCTGTTATTGAGGCAAAGGACAACAATCATTCCGTTGGAGCCGGATTACAGCAGGCGTTGGGCTATGCAGAGATACTTGACATTCCGGTTGCGTTCAGCTCAAACGGCGATGGCTTTGTTCAGCATGATCGCTCTGGTTTCTCTGATAAAATTGAGAAAGAATTGTCTTTAGACACTTTCCCTTCTTCTGCTGAGCTTTGGAAGGTGTATAAAAGGTATAAGAAGATTGAAACGCCCGAACAGGAAGAGATCGCAACTTTTGATTACTTTTTTGACGGATCGGGGCGGGCGCCTCGTTATTATCAGCAGATAGCCATTAACCGAACCGTGGAAGCCGTCGCCTGCGGGCATGATAGAATTCTTCTCGTGATGGCTACCGGAACGGGCAAGACATATACGGCTTTTCAGGTTATTTATCGCCTTTGGAAGAACGGACGCAAAAAAAGAATTCTCTTTTTGGCTGATCGTAATGTGCTCATTGATCAAACCAGGCGCAATGATTTTAAGCACTTTAAAGACCGCATGACGGTTATCAAAAAGAAGAAGATTGATAAGGCATTTGAGATATACCTTGCCCTTTATCAGGGATTGACTAACTACAACGAAGACAAGGATGCATACAAAGAGTTCAGCCGGGATTTCTTTGACCTTGTGATCGTTGATGAGTGTCATCGCGGGAGCGCAGATGCCGACAGCGCATGGCGGAAAATCCTTGAGTATTTCAGCTCTGCGACTCAAATCGGACTTACTGCAACACCGCGGGAAACAAGAGAAATATCCAATATCGAATACTTTGGTGATCCGATTTATACTTACACGCTTAAGCAAGGTATCGAGGATGGATTTCTGGCGCCCTATAAAGTTATTCGGGTTGGACTCAACACCGATCTTGAAGGCTGGCGTCCGGAAGCTGGCAAAAAAGATAAAGACGGCAACGAGGTTGACGACCGCATTTATAACATCAAGGATTTTGATAAAAACCTTGTGATTGATGAGCGCACAAAACTTGTAGCCAAAAAGGTGTCGGAATACTTACGAAAAACAAACCGATTCGATAAAACGATAGTTTTCTGTGTGGATATAGAGCATGCCGAACGGATGAGGCAGGCTATCGCTAACGAAAACGTCGACTTGGTTCGGGAAAACTATAAATATGTCATGCGTATTACCGGTGACGATGAGCAAGGCAAACGCGAAGTGGATAATTTTATAAATCCTGAAGAGCGTTATCCGGTTATCGTTACCACATCGAAATTGATGACCACCGGCGTCGACGCGCAGACCTGCAAACTGATTGTGCTTGATTCAAATATCAGGTCAATGACCGAGTTCAAGCAGATCATTGGACGCGGGACTCGTATTAACGAAGAATATGGCAAGACGTTCTTTGCTATTATGGACTTCCGCAACGTGACAGACCTCTTCTCCGATCCCGAGTTTGATGGTGATCCGGTTATGGTCCGTGAAGTTAAAGGTGAAGACGAATTAACGGATCAGGATATTTATCCGGAAAATGATATGGACGTCATTGACCCGGAAACCGGCAAACCGGTAGATTTTGAAGAAGAAATAACGACTGAATATTCCACACAACCGGAAATCATTCAAGGCGGTGAAATCATATCCGAACCCCGGCAGAAAATATACGTGGCTGGGGTATATGTTTCCGTGTTAAACGAGCGGATTCAACATCTGGACGCAAACGGAAGGCTTATCACCGAAAGCCTCAGAGACTACACAAAAAAGGGCATCTTGCGGGAGTTTCAATCACTCGATGATTTCCTTGCCCGCTGGAACGGAGCCCGTAAAAAGGAGGCCGTTATCCGAGAGTTGGAATCACAGGGGATTATTCCGGAAAACCTGATAGCAGAGGTAAAGAAGGATTTGGACGTCTTTGACCTTATCTGCCACATTGCGTGGGACATGCCGGCGCTTACCCGACGGGAGCGCGCGGAAAATGTAAAGAAACGCAATTATTTCTCTAAATATGGGGAGAAAGCGCGGAAGGTTATTGATGCTCTCCTGGATAAATATGCTGATGAGGGCATTGGAAATATAGAAGACCTTGCGATTTTGAGAATAGAACCGTTTAATCAAATTGGGACACCCACGGAGATCGTTCAGATTTTCGGTGGGAGAGATCAGTATCTTCAGGTTATTGAAGAACTGGAAAACGCGCTTTATGCCGCGGCTTAAAAAGCCTCTCACAAAGAACACAAAGCTCACGAAGAAAAAATGAATGAAAATGAATTAAGTGAAAAAATTATCGGATTGGCGATCAAGGTTCATTCGGCTTTGGGTCCGGGTCTTTTAGAATCCGCGTATGAAAAAGCGCTTGTTTTTGAGTTGAGCAGAAATGGTTATAAAGCAGAGGTGCAAAAAAGTATTTCAATAAATTATGAGGGAATGATCATAGATGAAGGGTATCGGGCGGATATTGTTGTAAATGATATTGTTTTGATCGAGTTAAAATCGGTTAAGCAAATCGAGGATATCCATTTAAAACAACTTTTGACTTATTTGCGCCTTTCGGGCAAGAAGTTAGGATTACTTATTAATTTTAACGAAACCCTTTTGAAAAACGGAATTAAAAGAGTTATTAATGGAAAAATTTAATTTCTCTGTGTTCTTAGTGATCTTTGTGAGAGGAACAAGATGAAAAACATCGGGAATATTATAAAAACATTACAGAATATCATGCGCAAGGATCCGGGCGTGTCCGGGGATGCACAGCGCATTGAGCAGTTGGGCTGGATGATCAGTCTCAAAATCCTTGACGATAAGGATAAAGAGATTGAGCTCCTCAACGACAAATATGTCTCACCAATGCCAAAGAAATTGCAATGGCGTAATTGGGCGGCTGATGATGAAGGCATGACTGGCGATGAACTCAAAGAGTTTATTGACGGGAAATTGATTCCCCAACTGAAAAACCTCGATGTGAGCTCCGGCAATAAACGCGCCCTCATTATCCGCGAGATATTCGACGGCACTAATAACTACATGAAGAACGGGACTATCATCCGTCAGGTGCTTAACGAATTAAATCAGATCGATTTTAATAGTTCGGAAGACAGGCATGTGTTTGGCGATATTTACGAAACGATCTTGCGCGATCTTCAAAGCGCGGGAAATTATGGGGAATTTTATACGCCCCGTGCCTTAACAGAGTTTATTACGGAAATGATCAACCCTCGTCTGGGCGAAAAAGTGCTGGACCCTGCCTGCGGTACCGGTGGATTCTTAACCAGCGCCATAGAAAATATCCGCAAGCATGATGTAAAAGGCGTTGAAGACCTCAAGACTTTGGAGAAGACCATTCATGGCATGGAATTCAAACCGCTTCCCTTCATGCTCTGTGTAACCAATTTGATATTGCACGACATTGAAGTACCGAATGTGGATTACACCGACAGTTTGAACCGTGAATACACTTCAATCGGGCAAAAAGACCGGGTAGATGTCATCGTTGCCAATCCGCCTTTTGGCGCATCGGTAACAGACGGGGTCGAAACAAATTTTCCCCAAAATTTCAGAACAACGGAAAGCGCAGACCTTTTTCTGGTCTTAATGATACGCTATCTCAAAGATGGTGGCAGGGCGGGTATTGTCCTGCCTGATGGTTCTTTAACCGGCGACGGTGTAAAACAGCGTATCCGCCAGCATTTTCTCGAAACCTGCAACTTACACACCATCGTCCGATTGCCCAATTCAGTCTTTCAGCCTTATGCCAGCGTTGCCACAAACTTGCTCTTTTTTGAAAAAGGCAAGCCGACAAAAGAGATTTGGTACTGGGAGCATAAACTGCCAGAGGGTGTGAAGGCATATAGCAAGACGAAGTCGATCCAGAAAAGCGAATTTGATGGTCTTAAAAAGTGGTGGAGGAAACGCAAAGAAAATGAACAGGCGTGGAAGGTCTCTGTTGATACGATTGCATCCAATGGCTATAACCTCGACATAAAAAATCCGCAT
>CAYJME010000086.1:0-1145 GCA_964370795.1 uncultured candidatus Brocadiaceae bacterium | reverse complement strand
ACCGCATACGCCAGAGGAAAAACACACATATTCAAGCGCGGAACTGGTAACGATGCTCCACGAGTCATTCCGAAAGAGTGATGAGCTTTTAGAAAAGCTGAAAGAAGAGTTAAAAAACGCTACGTATAATAAGAATCCAACGGAAAATCCCAAAGGGATGAAATGATTATAGGTTCAAAAAGGGAGATTAGTGATGGCTGAAAATCAAAACACATCCCAAATTATTCTTTACCAAACCGACGATGGGCAAACGAAGCTTCAGGTTAAAATGGAAGATGAAACCGTCTGGCTTACCCAGGACCAAATGGCAGAGTTATTTGAAAAATCAAAGTCAACAATTAATGAGCATATTAAAAATATTTATGAAGAAAAAGAACTAGACGAAGTCTCAACCATGAGAAAATTCGGAATTTCCGAATTTTCTACCAAACCGACAAATTACTATAATTTAGACGTGATTATTTCGGTCGGATACCGTGTTAAGTCGGTGCGCGGGACACAATTTCGCATTTGGGCCACACAACGGCTGAAAGAGTATATTATTAAAGGTTTTGCCCTGGACGATGAACGCTTAAAGCAGGGGGGACAAAGGGCAAGATATTTTGAAGAACTATTACAACGAATTCGCGATATTCGCAGCAGCGAGCGCAACTTTTATCAGAAAGTGACGGATATTTATGCCACCAGCATTGATTACAGAAAAGACGACAAACTGACCACGGAATTTTTTGCCACTGTGCAAAACAAGATGCACTATGCCGTTCATGGGCACACCGCGGCGGAGATTATCGCCAGGCGGGCCGACAGCACAAAGCCTCTTATGGGTCTAACCAATTTCAAAGGCAATTACATCACTGCGCATGATATAAAGATCGCCAAAAACTACCTTACCGAAGAGGAATTGAAACAGCTCAACCTCATCGTGTCTTTATACCTCGACTTTGCGGAATTGCAGGCCACCAACGGCAGGCTGATGAAAATGGCGGATTGGACGGAAAAACTTGATCAGTTCATCCATCTGAGTGAGCGGGGTATCCTGACTCATGCGGGAACGGTAAGCGCAGACGATGCCGAGAAAAAAGCGGCACAGGAATTCGACAAGTACAGAAAAGAGCAGGATAAAAATTACATTTCTGATTTTGACA
>CAYJME010000085.1:0-12248 GCA_964370795.1 uncultured candidatus Brocadiaceae bacterium | reverse complement strand
CAGTAATACTATATAGTTACCCCTTTTTGTTTCATCAATTTTGTCCTGTCATCTTTTGCGATCTTGCCATGATGCCATTTGATATCGATAGCTTTTTGCACTGTACATATTTTTCAAATTGTATAATCGCAAGGTTTGCAATCGATGGAATGACAGAGGAGAGGAATGAGTATTTCCCTCTGTGTGTAGTCGGGTACCTGCGTGATTAGAAAACCAGGGGGATTCAGGAGTTTGTATTTTTTCTCATCGTATTCCTAAGCTTCGAATTACGTTCACACTTTCACTTTCTATAAGTAACCAATAATTTACGGTACTTCCGATGACAATCAAAACACGTCGTTTTTATCATATTGGTAACTGCATTTAATGTTGCTTCTTCGTCTTTTGTATGAGCAGCGCCGAGAATTTCTTTTATCTGCGCATCCATATTGTTCATGTAACCTGTAAATACTTCTTTTACTTTTGTCATTTCTTCTATATTTAAAGCTTTCAACCACGCATGCCAATGACCTTGTAAAAAATAATTATCGAGAATCTTCTCACCCTGTCCTGAAACATCACTTGCCTTTTCTACAACATAATCAAAATTACCCTCTAATATTCCTTCGAGCATATTAACTACTGTATTTTCCACTTCCCTGTTAAAAATTTCGGTAGGTAAGTTAGTCTTTCGGCGTCTATCTTCTTTTTGCTCAGGTGTAATGATTTGCCCTTCACTTGTATGTATGCCAGGTGAATACATCTTATGCACCAACCATGATACCCCTACCAAGCTCGATAAAACCACGTACACAAATATTCTTCGCTTCTTCATCCACTATTGCTCCTCTCCAATCCAGAACTGATCGGTAAAATTTAAACTTTATTGAGATTTTTCAAAAAAACTAATCCAACTTACTTTCGGAAAAATTTAATTTGGAACATATATTTGAGAGGAGTCATTTAGCTAGCCCAGGGCAAAAAATCTCCATTTATGTCCATCTCATTATTGTAATTGTATACTGCAAAACTATACATTTTGGGTATGTAAGAAGAACTGTCAGAAGACAAGTTTATTTTTCGTTGACACCTTGAACATCTCCTGTTGTACGGACCCTGACTAATAAATATTTTTCCGCACATAAGACACGTCCTCCCTCCCTTATGTGCGTGGTTATACCTAGACAAAGTGTATTCTTCCGATTTATTTTTAATTTTATCCCTGGGGGGTTTTTGCTTAATGTTCATCACAAACTTTCCGAAATTGAGGTTTAGAAATTTGGAGAAATTTTCGTAGCATGGACCAATTCCTTTATTTTGTCTTTCAAATAGGTTAAATCTGAAGACTTGGTAAGACATACATCGGCTGACCATGACGAAAATTTATTCGCGTAATTGGTTAAACTCGTATTAATAATGATTGGTATCTTCCGGTATTTTCTTAATATTTTTCCTACATATTCGAGTTTGTCCGCGTAGGGTAAGATGGTATCCATTACAACAAGGTCCGGGAAATAGTCATTCATCTTTTTTACGGCACTTATACCGTCCCTGGCGGTAATAACGTTATATCCTTCAAACTGAAGTTCTTGCTTATAAAGCAAGAGTTGATTTGCATCATTTTCCACGATGAGAATGGTCTTCATTTTATTTATGCATTTCCAAACGTTAAATTTCTGTCTATTGCCTGGTACATTATGTCCCCGTAAAAAAAGAAAAACGATTCCCTTTCACTGTCCGCAACCCAATCATCTACGAATGCTTCTATTTCGCCTTCGTCCCGATATCCTGAGAAAAAATTTTGTAATATTTTTTTTTCTTTATCATTTTCCTTTCCCATTTCACCCAGACATTGCCGTTTATACCACCAAACAAACTCTTTCCATGTCTCTGATTCCTCATTTATCCACAAGCGCCATACATCTGAAGGGCAGCTCAAATTCACCTCTCTTTTATCAATGTTTTTCATTTTTTCGTATAATTTATCAGTTATATTCATTATTTTAACTCCTTTACCTACTTTAAAAGAATGTGTTATTTGAGAACAAATATTTCCAGGAACATCCGAATAGTGAACAATTAATATGCCAATAAGCATGAATAATTATCTTATGAGTGGTAAGTATCTATAATAAAGTGTTTTATGGTTAAAATAATTTGAAAATATGAGAAATATATGGGGCAGATTATAGATAAGGCAATTATCCTTCAGCGCAAATATTGCGTAAAATGGCCAAACTTTTGAAAAATTGGATAAATACAACGTAAACATTTACATTATAGAATCTTAAGAATAATATTGTTTTAATATGCGGGAAGAAACCTATGCAGGTAAATCAGTGAGGATTTTTAGTATATAATTCCAGGGGAAAGGCTAAACTTAAAAATGCTTTAAGTATTTATATTTAAATATATTAGAAGTAATTTATGAAAGGATAAAAAATTAATAAGGATAATTGAATTCGAATGTTTCACGCAAATATTGCGGAGGTGAGAAATATATTTCTTTACTTATTAAAAGAATTGTTGAGAGTTTCATTTTTCAACAGGATTAAGAATCTCTATTTGTCCCCATTCTTTTATTCTATACTCAATTTTTCTCAATGATATTCCCAGTATTTTGGCTGCTTCTTTTTTATTCCATTTCGTTTTTTGAAGTGTTTTCAAAAGGATCTTTTTTTCAGCTTCTTTAAATGAAGACCCGATGGGAATCTCGATTACCGGCACATCTTCCTTCTCCGGGACAAGACTTCCCGGCAGGCATCTCACAGAAATCACGGATCCCTTACACAGGACTACCGCTCTTTCGATAATGTTTTCTAGTTCACGCACATTGCCAGGCCAGTTATAATGATAAAATTCTTGTTCAACACGAGGAGAAATTCCTTTAACTTGTTTATCTTCTTTTCTGTTATATTTATCGATAAAATGCTTTACTAATAAAGGAATGTCTTCTTTTCTTTCCCGTAATGGTGGTAGTTTAATGTTAAACACATTTAAACGATAATACAAATCTTCGCGAAATTTCCCTTCCCGTACTTTTTGAAACAAATCCTGATTTGTTGCCGCAATAATACGTACGTTTACCTTCTTTAAAACGGTATCACCAACCCTGACAATCTCTCCTTCTTGCAATGTCCGCAGTATCTTTGCCTGGACTGAATTTGGAATATCACTGATTTCATCCATAAAGAGTGTACCGCTATCCGCTTCTTCAAAAAAACCTTTTTTGTCATTGATAGCTCCCGTAAATGCGCCTTTTTTATGTCCAAACAGTGTACTTTCCAGCAAACTCTCGGATAACGTAGCACAATTGATTGCTATGAATTTCCTGTCTTTCCTTTTTCCTGTATAGTGAATTGCCCTGGCAAGAAGTTCCTTTCCTGTGCCACTCTCACCATTAATCAATACTGTAATATCACTAAAAGTTACTCTTTGAATCATATCCATTACCTGTTGCATTTTTTTGGAATTACCAACAATTTCTTTAAATCCGTATGCCTTCGATAACTCATTATGAAGGTACTTGTTTTCTGCAAGAATCTTTCGCTGTTCAATCATAAGATGAATATTGTGGAGGATTAAATCAATATCAAATGGCTTTGTAATATAATTGAATGCACCATACTGCATCACCTCCACAGCGGTTTTAATTTCTCCATAGGCAGTGATTATCAGCACGGAGGAATTGTTTAATTCCCTTGCCCTTTTCAGTAGTTCAAGTCCATCAATCGCTCCCTTCAGTTTCATATCCGTTATGATTATATCGAATTCTTCGTTTTCCAATTCTTCCAGTGCTTCCTCACCGGATACCGCGATTTTAACATCAAAACCACGTTCCGCTAATGCGTTGTATAATACCGTTCTGTAAATACTTTCATCGTCTACAACTAATATCTTCATATTCTGCCTCTTGTAGTGCATATCCTGGGAAGTTTATTGTCTGCAAATACAGATTTATGTATTATTTTTTATCTAAAAAGGAAAATGCTTTGAGACAGGCGCGGAATTATCTTCCGAAGTACGGCGGTGTCGTCTTATAAGCATCATTATCCGTCCAATACCTCTCTAACTTTTTTCAAAAGCCCTGTTTTTGAATCTGTCTTTAAAACATAATTTACCCCTTCGCCCAGAATTCTTTTCTTGTTGATAAAGTCTTCAGGATAACTACTCATAAAAACGACTTTTATATCTGGTTTTGCCTTGCTTATGGTAAGGTATGCATCTTTACCGTTTAAATTTGGCATTAATACATCTGTAATAAAAAGGTGTATCGTGTCTTTGTTTTCCCTGAATTTATTTACCGCATCCCATCCATCAATTGCTTCTATAACTTTGTATCCAGACTCTTCAAGTTGCATTTTTGTAAGTTTTCTGGTTTCTGCGTCGTCTTCTGCAAGTAATATTGTTTCTTTTCCACCATGTATAATGGGCAGAGATACCGATTTTGTTTCTTCCACCATTGATTCAACTATCGGTAAATATATTTTAAATGTTGTGCCCTTATTTAGTTCGCTGTGAACTCTTATGTAGCCCCGGTGTTGAATAATTAACCCATAGACTATTGAGAGTCCAAGACCAGTGCCCTTTCCGATTTCCTTGGTAGTAAAGAAAGGTTCAAATATCCTTTTTTGAATTTGTTCATCCATACCTACGCCGGTATCGGAAAAAGATATAAGAGCGTACATCCTCGGCGTACTGTAACCATAAGTTTTTATAAATTCATTATCCAGTTTCACAATCTCAGTGCGTATGGTCATAAGACCACCATCAGGCATAGCATCCCTTGCATTTGCCGTGAGGTTTATCAAGACCTGTTCTATCTGATTGCTGTCAGCCATGACCATACATTCTTTATCTGAAAGTTCAATCTTTAATTTTATATCTTCCCTAATAAGTCTCAACAAAAAGGTTTCTGTCCTTTTTATTATATCATCCAAGTTTACCAGCTTTGGATTATGTGTCTGTTTTCTGCTAAATGTAAGAAGGTCCTGGATAAAATTAGTTGCCCGTTTTGCTGATTCGAGTATCTTTTGAACATAAACCAGAGATGAATCATCTTGTTTCAACTCTTTTTCCAACAAGTCTGCGTAACCTATGATGAGTGCAAGAATATGGTTAAAGTCGTGGGCAATACCACCTGCAAGTGTGCCAACTGACTCTAGTTTCTGGGCGTGATAAAGTTGCTCTTTCAGCGATTCTTTTTCTTTCTCCACTTGCTTAATCACGGTGATGTCTTCTGCGATTTTGAGAAAATTGGTAATGCCTCCTTCTGTATTTCTAATCGGTGAAATATATGCTAGCTCACAATAGAGTTCACCGTTCTTTTTTTTATTAACTATTTCCCCACGCCATTCACCACCATGAATAATAGTTTCCCACAAATGTTTGTATTCCTCTTGCGGTGTCTTACCTGATTTTAAGAAGCGTGGATTTTTCCCAATAACTTCTTCCGGTGCATACCCTGTCAATTGCGTAAATTTTAAATTGACATATTGGATATTTCCACCAGGATCAGTAATGACAAAAATACTCGGGCTTTGTTCAATAGCATAAGATAATTTTTGAAGCTGGTTTACCATCTCTCTGCGCTCTGCAATTTCTATTAATAATTTTTCGTTAACCTTTTTTAGTGCAGATGTTCGTTCTTTTACACGTTGTTCTAAAGATTTATTGAGCAGTATCAATTCTTTCTGCAATTTCTTACGCTCTATTGCATAATGTATGGAGCGTACCAGCAATTTGCCATCCAAATACCCTTTTGTGAGATAATCCTGTGCCCCTTCCTGGACTGCTGAAATTCCAACCATGTCGTCGTTAATACTGCCCGTCAATACTACTATAGGTATTTCTGCTGTCTGAGGGGTTATTCTGTTGAGTGTTGAAAGACCCTGGCTTTCTGGCAATCCAAGGTCTAGCAATATTATGTCAAAATCATTTTTTTCAAGCTGCTTTAACCCAGATGTAAGACAGTCCGCATGCCTCAGTTCATACAGGTTGTCCCCAACTGCCACCAGCATTTCCTGTATCAATCGAATATCACCTGGATTATCATCAATCATGAGAATTTTCAATTGTTTTTTATCCATTTTATTCATTTCGGTGGCAATTTTACTATGGAAAACCAGAAATCTTTAATAGCCTTTACGACAGATGTAAACTGGTTGAAATCAATTGGCTTAATGATATAACAGTTCGCATGAAGCCCATATGATTTGAGGATATCTTCTTCCGCCTTAGAGATAGTTAATACCACCACAGGAATGCACTTAAGCTTTTCATCTGACTTTATTTCGGCAAGTACTTCACGCCCATCTTTCTTTGGCAGGTTCAGATCAAGCAGGACAAGATCTGGACGAGGTACGTTTGTATATTTGCCTTCTTTACGCAAAAAAGACAATGCTTCTACGCCATCACCAACTACATGTAAGTTATTATGCAACTTTGCCTCTTTAAGCCCCTCTTGTGTTAATCGTACATCACCGGGGCTGTCTTCCACCAATAAAATTTCAATAGGATTAACTATCGCTTCGTTATTCACTAATTGTTTTCTCCTCTGAGGGGATTGTAAAATAAAATGTTGCGCCTTTTTCTTGTTCCGATTCTACCCAAATCCGACCACCGTACCGTTCTATAATTTTCTGGCATATCGATAAACCCAACCCCACTCCAGGGTACTCATTGCCATGCAAACGCTTGAAAAGCCCAAAGATGCGCTCACTATACTCCGGATCAATACCAATGCCATTATCGCTCAGAGAGAATACCCACTCGTTTTGCTCATGTCTGGCTGATACCTGAATGTGCGGAGGTTTACTACCACGGAACTTGATTGCATTGCCTATCAGGTTTTGAAACACCTGTACGAACTGTGAACTATCTACCATAATTATCGGCAGAGGGTCGTAGTTAATCACCGCACCACTTTCCTCAATTGCTATCTTGAAATTAGTAAGGGCCTTCTGGAGGACAATATCGCAATTAGTAAGTTCAAGCTGTTTATCGCGAGTCCCCACTCGTGAGTATTCCAATAAGCCATTGATCATCCTCTGGAGACGATTGGCTCCATCCACAGCATAAGAAATAAATTCGTCTGCGTCTGTATCGAGTTTGCCTTTATATCGCCTCTCTATTAACTGGAGATAGCTCGATATCATGCGAAGAGGCTCCTGAAGGTCATGTGAAGTAATATAGGCAAAGTTCTGGAGTTCTTCATTACTCCTGTTCAACTGAGCAGTATTACGTTTTAATTCTTCTTCTGCACGTTTGAGCATAGTAATATCCACTCCGTACAAATTGACATAATCAGTGTTAACCACGGGAACAATCGTGAAAGAAAATGTTTGATCTCTGTATTGTACTTCGATACCTTTTTTAAGTAATCTTGTACGGTAAACTTCTGAAACTAATTGGCATAAGGAATCAGGTAAATATTGACCAACGTTACAGTTCCAATAATGCAAAAGAAATGTACTCGATAAATTAGCATAGAGGATGCTACCATTGCGGTTAACGCGTAATACGGGATATGGGTTCTCGGCAGGAAACTTAGCAATATCGTTAATTTCCGCCTCCATACACTTGCGTTCAGTAATATCTTCCTTGATGGCAAGGAAATGGGTAATAATCCCTCCGCTGTTTCTGATGGGTGAAATGGAGGCATACTCCCAATAGAGTTCGCCGGTCTTTTTTTTGTTATGGAATTCTCCACGCCATTCTTTACCAGAAGTAATGGTATCCCACAAACATTTATAATATTCGGCTTTTTGCTCGCCCGATTTTAAGATGCGTGGATTTTGCCCGATTGCTTCTTCCGGGGTATAACCCGTAGTCTTAAAGAATTTGGGATTTACATATTCGATGTTCCCTTTTGTGTCAGTAATCACCACCGTGCTAGGGCTTTGTTCGACTGCGTTAGATAACTTGCGGAGTTCTTCCTCCAGCCTCTTGCGCTCGGTAATGTCTCTAACGACACCCCACATCCCCCTGGGTTTACCACCTTCATCTCTGATCAACCAAACCTTGATAGAAATCGGAATTACTTTGCCATCCTTTCTTATATATTCTTTTTCATATTCGTCAGAATAGCCTCTGCTCACAACAAATTCGTCAACAACCTTTGCTTCCATTTGGTGCCACTTATCTGGGGTAAGCTGCTGATAGGTTAATTTCGTCAAATCCTCTTTAGAATACCCCAGCATATCTGCAAACGCCTGATTGCACTCAAAAATTCGACCGTCTCTATCGGTAGCCACAATTCCATCTTTGATGGTTTCGTACAAAGTGCGGTATTTTTCCTCCGATTTCCTGAGATCATCCTTTGTGCGTTTGCGCTTGGAGCTTTCAATTAACCCTAATTCACCTTCACGTTTAATGAGGGCAAATTGATGGTTGCGAACCACATCTATAATTTCATGTGCCCCACATTTATCTAAAGCATAACTGCAAATAGCTATCATTTGATATTTGCCAATAACACTGTCTATCGTTTCTTCATAATCGGTAAAATTCCTCCAATCTTTCTTTTCAAGCCAGGCAGTATTACCCGTTATCCTCATACCCTCATACGATTTGTTCCGGGCTTGTTTGAGTTTGTCAACCCAGCTATTGAGAACTCTTTGTAAGCTGAAAACACCACCTTTGAGGTACCATTCGGTGTACGGAATGATTTCTATTTGTCCTTTTTTCAGATATTGAGGAAAATCATGTACTGCCGATCTCATTGCGTTTTCGACTTCTTTTATTGTTAAAGGCTCAGAAGTGACCCACATGCAGAATTCATTATTTTCTAATCCGGCCTTAAAATAGGGTACCAATATATCAATTAAATCTTCCCTGGTTTGATAAAATTGGCAAAAATGGGTCCCCCACTGAACATCACCAATAATATCTATTCCTGTTTTTCTCATATTCTCTGCCATTTTCAGGTACCTTGATCTTGTCAACATCAGTCTATCCTCACCATTTTCTTGAAAACTCATACGTGTATTATATCCCTTACCCGACTTATTTCTTCTGTTGAATATTTACAAAAGCACGGTAAAAATCCCTATAAAGGCAATTACGAGAAAGATAAACAGCGATATCCACACCATCTTCTTCTGGCTGCGGGTTAGTCCCCAGAGATCGGCTACCGTAATCCTTATCCCATTCAGTAAGTGTATTGCAACGGCCAAAAGTAATACGTATTGAAAATAATATCCAAATGTTGTGTCAAACTTGCTAATAGCGTGGTCATAGGCCGCCTTGCCCCGGAATACGGAACCCAGCGTCCATATATGTAAGCAGAGAAATATGGTCAGTATAATACCCGTAATGCGGTGAATCCAGAATGCATACATGCCTGGATATTTATTATGAATCAGGTCTTTAAAATTGTCTTTCAATCTTTGTATATTGTGTGAATTTGTCATGGCATTCAATGAGTAAAGGATGATGGTTGAATAACGGTCTTCTTTTCTTCGGTAAGTTTTTGCTTGATTTCCCCTATCGTATCTGAAAAATTACCCTGTGTATTCGTTTCGAAATATACAAGGGTTTTCTCAAAGAGGGCGGTGAGGGTATCATTTACCGTCACGTCTAAACCAGCGCTGGCGGTTACACACGATAGCGCATTTTTATTACAATCATAGGTCGCTGGCAGTAAAGACAAGGTCGTCTTGCACAGGTAAGCGATAATCCGTGAAAACGCCTCAACCTTCGGGTCTTTTATTGCGTACATCGCTTCATAGCAACTGAATGTGTTACAATCGCCGTAAACTTCCTGCGTCATGGCCTGATAGTCAGGCGTTCCCGCAAAAAGGGTTTGTTTGTGGTAAAGCACATGGGCTGTTACTGCAGGATTGGTCATAATACCTGCTTCCTTTAAAAATTCAAAATTATTCCGTATGCTTTCCATGGTGGAGTTTGGTTCAAACATAATAAAGCCGTAGGTAGGCTCAATCCCATACTCACGCAGCAATTGGATCGCCCTTTTGTTTTCATCAATAGTAGCATGCTTTCTGAACCGTTTCAGCGAAGCCGGGTCTCCACTTTCCAAACCAAGGAAAACATGGGTAAGGCCAGCAGTAACGAGTTTTGAAATGGAGTGTTCTTCAATGTCATTCGTCCGGCATTCGAAACCGAAGCGGATGTCCATGTCGTGGGCTAAAATGAGTCCTGCCAAGGCAATAGCCCGCTCCTTGCCGGGTCTTCCGGGTCCAAAGAAATTGGCGTCTGAAAAATAAAAATTATCTACAGAATGGTCGTTGTATAAGGCGAGCATCTCTTCAAAGATGTTTTGAGCGCTCCTTCCCCGCCATTGGCTTACCCGGTCATAAAATGGATTGAGATAACAAAAGGTACAATGCCCATAGCATCCACGACTTCCCTGTATATAGGTAACAATGTCTTTCTTTTTATAAAGCTCAATATCCTGCCTATGAGGATAGGGAAGTTGATCTAAATCCTGAACAGGCGGACGCAGAGAAAACACAACTTTTTCTTGATTATTCCGGTAGGCAAGCCCTGGTATACGAAGCTCATGAGAGTTTCTGTTCTGTGAAATATACTGAGCAAGTTCAAGGATTGTAAATTCGGGTTCGCCAATAGTTACAGAGTCAATAAATGGAAAATCCCCAAGAATTTCTTTATATGCAAATGTTGGGTAATATCCGTAAAGATTGATATGCATTGCCAAATTTTTCGATTTTATAGTTGAAAGCATATCAAAGATATCCCGTGTCTTTTCCCACAGATACACCACATGAACACACAATAACAGGAATGGTTTCTCGGCAAGATATGAAATGGTCTGCTTTATTGTCCAATCAGAGAGATGGGCATTTACCATTTCTACCGCGATCTCATGTGTCCGTAATACCGATGTGATATAACCGGTAAAGAGGCATGCGGATAAAGGCGCATTGACAACTTCCTCACATCGGTCGGGATTTTTGGGGCGTGGAGGTTCAAGCAGAACTACAGACATAGGTTAACTCATCCCGGTATAACCACAGATTTCACAGAAATAAAATACTATTGTACGCGCAGAATAATAAATCAGACATTCGGAGACTTTTTTTGTAGTGCGAAGCGCCGCTTCGCACTACATTTGAAATTCCGTAATACACATTTAACAAAAACAACATTTTTTCGTCGGGCATATTTGCATTTATCATCTGTGTAATCTGCGTAATCTGTGGTTTCATAATGTTCTTACTCAAAACGCAACAGGCGTAGCGCTCTTTTTACGGCTCTTCTCCAAATCCTTTTCATAGTATTTCATTACACCCTTCAGGGAACACAGGTTCCCGCACATGGTGCAGGTATCCTCGTCCATGGGCGGTTTGCTGCCGCGTATTTCCTGTGCGCGTTCCTGGGTAAGCGCCGTTTCATACTGTGTCTTCCAATCCAGGTCTCTCCGCGCAATGCCCATCTTCAGGTCTGCATTCCTTGCCTTGTCCTTAAGCTTTACCATATCTCCCACATGGGCGGCAATACGGGCTGCCATGACGCCTTCACGGACGTCGTCAGGTCCGGGAAGCGCCAGGTGTTCAGGCGGCGTAACATAGCAAATAAAATCAGCTCCAAAGCTTGACGACATTGCGGCGCCAATCGCTGATGAAATATGATCGTATCCGGGTGCAATGTCAGTCGTAATCGGGCCAAGCATATAAAATGGGGCATTATTGCTCAGTCGTTTCTGTATGAGCACGTTGGCTTCAATCTCGTCAATTGGGATATGCCCCGGACCTTCTACAATAATCTGCACGCCTTTGCCTTGAGCATATTCGGCAATTTCAGAGTTTATGATGAGTTCCTGAATTTGCGCGCGGTCGGTACTATCGTGGATAGCCCCAGCCCTTAAACCGTTTCCAAGGCTGAGGATGACGTCGTGCTTTTTCATAATGCCGATAAGGCGGTCGATCTGTTCGTAGAGGGGATTCTCTTTTTTGTTGTGGTTCATCCATGCAGTAAGGAATGATCCCCCGCGGCTAACAAGACCGCCATACCTGTATCCCTGCTTCCTCAGGCGTTCCAGGGTAATGAGATTGATGCCGCAGTGGATTGCCATAAATCCAATACCTTCTTCACACTGTCTCTCTATGACATCGAAGAGAAAGTCTGCTTCCATATGCACCACAGATCCTTTGTTTTTGATTGTTTCAATGGCAGCCTGATAAAGGGGAACGGTGCCAACGGTAAGCGTGATAGAATCCAGCACGCGTCTTCTGATCTTCGGTAAATCGCCGCCTGTTGAAAGTTCCATCAGGGTGTCAGCGCCATAT
>CAYJME010000084.1:0-12465 GCA_964370795.1 uncultured candidatus Brocadiaceae bacterium | reverse complement strand
CGTGTCATTGCGAGGGTTTTTTCCGAAGCAATCTCCTGGAATTATTATAATGAGGAAAAGATTGCTCCGCTTCGCTCGCAATGACACCTAAAACTCGACTTTTTGCACAAACTCTAAAGGGTTGCCCTACAACAAATATTAAAATTCCTGAAGGTTTGAGTTACATCATCATTAGTTAGATAAAGCATAATTGTTTTATCAAAACAACACAAGTATTTTATGCAACCACCATAGTCACGAAGACGCCAGGTTTTTCTTGTTATCTTCCTGTCTTGAGAATAATTTCTTTGATATTTATAGAATGATTTTGTATAAGAATAATCACATACTCATAAAGATGCTAAGGTTTTCTGTGTTTTTGCATCTTGTAACGTTGGAACGTATCGTAATACGTCACTAACATTTTTCATCACATTTACTTTATATTTTCAGGAGTCCTGTTCATGATCTGGAGGCAAACCATGTTTTTCAAATACGGGTGAGCATCCGCTTTGAAGTGGCGGCGCCATTTCCAGATTGTGCGGAGAAGACACGGACTCTTCGGAACTATTTCCTGACGCATTTCCCCTGATTTCAAGGATATTTTCCATCTTGTAATCTCATTTTTCCAAGAGAACAATTCCTTTCTTTTTTTCGATTCCTCTCAATCCAAAAGACGCCGTCCTTCTTCCAATAGTTTATTGGAAACGTCCCTTAGTAATAATCAAAAATTCTTTTTCATTTTGTACTTGGAGGTTATAAAGAATTATGGTGTCTTTATTCATTGATGGAAAAAAGGTGGAGGCAGAACCTTCACAAACAATTTTACAAGCAGCCCAAAAACTCGGGATTCACATCCCTACGTTGTGTCACGATCCACGCTTAACTCCTACCGGAGCTTGCCGCATGTGTGTGGTGGAGGTAGAGGGTGCACGAACTCTGGTAGCCTCGTGTGCAACCCCTGTTTCAGAAGGTATGAAAATCACCACCCACAGCGAATTAGTCATGCGTTCACGGCGACTCAATCTCGAACTCATCTGGTCGGATCATCCGAACGATTGCCTGACGTGCGACAAGACAGGGGAATGTCAACTGCAAAAGCTTATGTATGAATACGAGGTAAAGACCTCACGTTTTACCGATTGTAATCCGCCTTCCAGGCCAGATGATTCAAATCCGGCAATCTATCGGGATATGAATAAATGCATCCTCTGTGGAAAATGCGTCAGGATTTGCGATGAGGTACAAAACCAACACATCTGGGCATTTTCAAACCGTGGGATGCAAACCTCAATAGCAACCGCCTTTGAAAAACCACTCAAGGAATCCGGTTGTGTGTTTTGTGGACATTGTGTTTCCGTCTGTCCCGTTGGCGCCCTTATGGACAAACCCGCTATGAAAAAAGGACGTCCCTGGGAAACGAAGCAGGTGCGTACGGTTTGTTGTTACTGCGGCGTAGGATGCAGCCTCGTACTTCACGTCAAGCAGGGTGATATTTTAAAGGTAACAGCAGATATCCATTCACCTCCAAATTATGGTAGCCTGTGTGTTAAGGGACGATACGGATTTGAGTTTTACAGAAGTCCTGACCGGTTAAAATCTCCATTGATTCGTGACCATATTGATCAACCATTCCGGGAGGCAAGCTGGGAGGAGGCTATAAAACTCGTCGCACAGAAATTGATGGAAATTAAGCAGAAATACGGCCCTGATGCGTTTGGATGCCTCAGTTCCTCCAGAGGCACAAACGAAGAAAATTACCTCGCTCAAAAGTTTACCCGCGCTGTCATGGGAACCAATAACATGGATAACTGTGCGCGTGTATGCCACGCCCCGTCAGTTACCGGTCTCAGGGCTGCATTGGGGAGCGGCGCTGCTACCAATTCGCTGGCTGACATCGAAGGCGCAGAAGTACTCATCGTAAGTGGTTCTAACACTACCGAGGCACATCCGGTAGCGGCATTAAAGATAAAAAAGGCGGTGCGATACAATAGGGCCAAATTGATTGTAATCGACCCGCGAGAAATAGAACTCGTCCAATATGCAACGGTCTGGCTGCGTTTAAAACCCGGCACCAATGTCGCCCTTATTAATGGACTGCTCCATGTTATTCTTAAAGAAGGTTTGGAAAACAAGGAGTTTATCCAGCAACGTACCGAAAACATAGATATGCTGCGACAGGTTGTGTCTCCGTTTACACCGGAAAAAGTTGAGGAAATCACGGGTGTTCCGAAGGAAGATATTATCAAGGCTGCCCGAATTTATGCGAGCACAAGGAAAGGTATGATTGTGTATGGATTAGGCATGACAGAACACAAGGCGGGTTCTCACGGCGTTATGTCCCTGGCAAATCTGGCGCTGATTACTGGCAACGTTGGCAGGCCCAATACGGGAATTAATCCGCTCCGCGGGCAGAATAACGTCCAGGGTTCCTGCGATATGGGCGCCTTGCCTGATGTATACACCTGTTACCAAAAGGTAGATGAACCGGCAGCTAACAAAAAATTCTCTGAGGCATGGAATTGCCAGCTTCCCACGAAACCGGGACTGAAGGAACCTCAAATGTACAGAGCATCCCTGGAAGGTAAACTAAAGGCAATGTATATCATCGGATACGACCCGGCTGCGACACAGGCAAATATACATCATGTGAAATCAGCCATGAAAAAACTTGATTTTCTTGTGGTTCAGGAAATATTTATGACAGAAACAGCCAGGCTCGCCCATGTAGTACTCCCGGCTGGCTGCTTCTTTGAAAAGGACGGCACCTTTACCAATGCAGAAAGAAGGGTAAGGCTGCTCAATCAGGCCATTCGATTACCAAAAGGGACAAAACATGATTGGGAAATTATGTGTTTGATTGCAAATGCTATGGGTTACCCTATGCATTACAACCATCCGAAAGAAATTATGGAAGAAGTTGCCAGTCTTACCCCGGAATTTGCCGGAATTTCTTTTAAACGGCTTGAAGGTGATGGACTGGTATGGCCGGTATGGGATAAGAAACATCCGGGCACACCTATTCTCCACAAAGACACGTTCACAAGAGGAAAAGGCAAACTCAATGACCTCCTGTACACACCTTCTGAGGAGTTACCGGATAGTAGCTATCCTTTGTATTTGACCACAGGCCGTCGTCTTTATCATTACAACAATGGTTCGATGTCACTTCGTAATCCTGAAATCCATTCGATCAGTTCGGAGGAATTTGTGGAGATACATCCGGACGACGCCGGGGCGCTTGATATAAAAACTGATGACCGCGTAAGAGTAACGTCAAGACGGGGTTCATTGGAAGTAAAAGCCCTTGTTACCACACGGTCAAGGCCGGGGAGCGTGTTTCTGTCTTTCCATTTTCCAGAAACCCCAACGAATGTTTTGACCGGTCCCGGAGAAGACATGCTTGCGCTCACCCCTGAATATAAGGTGTGTGCGGTAAAAGTAGAGTTGTGTGCATGTTAAGGAATATTTTTACATAATACGATAACAGCAACAGGAGGCGTCTATGGACACAAATAAACATAAAATTCTGAATGATTTAGCCCAGGCGGTGATTGAAATGGATGTATCCCGTGCGGTCAAGGCAGCCACGGAAGCCATTCACCGTAAAATTGACCCTTATGAGGTAATCACTGAAGGACTTGCACGGGGCATGGACAAGGTCAATGAACTCTTTGAGCAGGAGGAATACTTTGTGCCGGAAATACTCCTCTGTGCCGATACCATGAACGCGGGAATTGAGGTCGTCAGGCCCCATTTGCCAAAGGAAAATACCCGGGACAAGAAAAAGGTGGTAATCGGCGTCGTAAAAGGCGATACCCATGATTTTGTTAAAAACCTTGAAAAAATCATGCTTTATAATCCAGTATTTTAAAAACACGACCTGGGCAGGAACGTGCCGTATGCAAAGTTTGTTGACACAGCGGGGGAGCTAAACGCCGACCTGGTTTGTCTTTCAACCCTCATGACTACTACGATGGATGGTATGCAGGTGGTTATTGAGGACATTAAAAAGGCTGGTATTGCATCCAGGGTCATGGTTGGCGGTGGTCCAATATCACCTGGTTTTGCCAAAAGGATTGGCGCCGATGGGTACGCAAAGAATGCAGCAGAGGCAGTCAAGGTTGCAAAGGGTCTGTTTCAGAATATTCATGTGCCTCTGACATTTAAAACGCCAGAATTGGTAAGGGTTAGAAAAAAATAACTCTTAACGCCGAGGGCGCTGAGTACGCAGAGGAAATAATGAGAAGTAGGTCAACTATAGTAACCATTAAATTACAGGAGTATGCGATGAACCATATCGATGAAATGAAACCAAAGGAGAGGATGCTGTCAATTCTGCAGGGAAAGCAGGTCGACAGGCTCCTGGTAAGTCCCCTGATCCTTAATTTTGCATCCAGGAGCCTGAACCTGACCGTCAGGGATTTCTGCACAAACGGCAGGAACATGGGGGACGCGAATATTGCCTGTTTCAATAAATACCGGCACGATATCGTTTACATCTTTTCTACGACTTCTACCGTAGCAGAGGCAATGGGTACGAAAATGTATTTCCCCGAAGATGACGCTCCGCAGGTAGAAACTCCGTTTATACAGACGCGGAAAGACATCGAAAAACTTAAACCTGTCGATCCCGAAAGGGACGGGAGACTCCCTGTGTATTTAGAGGCGGTGAAACGATGTATGGATGCCATCGGGAATGAGGTATTCATTGTACCTGTTATTGGCGCCCCCTTTACAACATCTGCGGCTTTACGGGGTACAGAGACTTTTATCAAAGAGCTCTACACTGACCCGGAATTAGTGCATACCATGATGAAGGTTGCAACCCAATCAGTTAAAAATGTTATTGACGCTTATGTAAAGGCAGGTGGAGTTCCTGTTACTGTCGAGCCAGTTGCCACTGGTTCTATGATCAGCGAGAAACATTTCAGGGAATTTGTCCTGCCGTATCTCAAAGAGGTATATGCGCATATTCATTCCTACAACCTCCCCGGCGTCCTCCATATCTGCGGAAAGACAAAACGGGTGATACAATGCATGGCTGAGAGTGAGGCGGATATCCTGAGTATTGATAACATTGACCTGCAGGAGGCGAAAGAATTAGTGGGAGAGAAAGTCTGTCTTATGGGTAATGTAAGCCCGGCAGATGGTATGCTTAAGGGGAATCCCGAAACGATAATGCTCATGGTTAAGGATTGTGTGGCAAAGGCATCTGACAATCCAAAAGGATTTATTGTAGCCACCGGGTGTGAGGTGCCCATCCACACACCGCATGAAAACATGGTTGCCTTTCTTGAAGCAGGCAAGAGATTCGCAAGGCTCCCAGTTACTATGAATTAGGCATTCGGCAACTTTTTATTGCAGCGCAGATCTCTTGTGGTTGGCAATAAACCGTTTAATCTGTGCAAACGGTTATAGGGATAAAACACCCGTATTGAAATTCCTATACATTAAATTCATCCGAGGAAAGCAGGAATAACAGGAAGATTCCTGAATTTATGAATTCCTTAATTGTAAATAATTCAAAATGACGGAAAAAGAACGACTTTTAAGAGTTTTACGAGATATCCCCGTTGACAGAGCGCCTGTTATCTGTCCTGGCGGCATGATGACCATGGCATGTAGAGAGGTCATGGTACAAACAGGTTGCTCCTGGCCAGGGGCACATCGTGATGCAAAAAAAATGGCTGAACTTTCGATCGCCATGTACAGAGAGACAGGGCTTGAGAATCTTGGTATCCCTTTTTGTATGACTGTTGAGGCTGAAGCGCTGGGTGGTGAAGTGGAAGATGGCGACGAAACGACCAGCCCAAGTATAGTAAAATATCCTCTGAAAGCAGTAAGGCAACGGACTACTTTAAAAAAACTCGACCCTCACAAAGACGGACGACTCCCCGCTATTCTTGAATGTACCTCAATACTAAGGCAAAGGTGTCCCGATACACCCGTAATCGGCAACCTGGTAGGCCCGTTAAGTCTTGCAACTTCCCTGATAGATGCAACAGCGCTTTACAAAGCGCTCCGACAGGAGCCAGGAGAAGTTCATGGTCTGCTTGCATTTTTAACAGAGAATTGTAGCGGGTACGGTGATGCGCTTATTGAGCATGGCGCAGACATTATTGCGATCTCCGACCCTTCTGCAACCGGAGAAATTCTGGGACCCAAACTATTCAGAGAGTTTGTACTCCCCTATTTGAATAACATGATCGACCGTATACATACGCTTGGCAAACCTGTCATTGTGCATATATGTGGAAATGTGGGTTCTACCTATGAACCCCTCACAAAGTTAACATCAGAATGTATCAGTGTGGATGCTCTCGTAAACATAAAAGAGGCTCGGGGTGCAATTCCAGGGAAGAAATTGATGGGCAATGTAAGTACCTTGCTCCTACAAAACGGCCCCGTAAGCAAGATACAAACAGTTTCAAAAAACCTTTTAGATTTCGGGATAGATGTCCTTGCCCCTGCTTGTGGCCTGAGCGCTACAACACCTGTCCGTCATATAAAGGCCATGACCGAGATGGCAAAGGGGAAATGAACAAAATATTATTTACGATTTGATGGTATAGAAATTTTCATTTTATTTGTGCTGTTTTTGAGGCGGTGTTGGCAGGACAAGCGTCTCGCTTGTCCGGTATCTGTTTGTTGTTTTTGATTTGGTCAACCGAGACGGTTGACCTGCCAATTTCTTCTAACTTAAATATATGACTCAGAGCGTTGAAATAACCTTTTATCCCATGAAAGCCAGAGGGATTGTGCCAAAAGGAATTACGATCCTGGAAGCAGCACGAAGACTTGGCGTTCACCTCGAAGGCCCGTGTGGTGGCACGGGTAAATGCGGAAAGGACCTGATACAGGTAAGGTCAAATAAAACTCTCGATACCGTACTTGCCTGCAAAACCCGTGTAGAAACTGACATGGAAGTTACCATTCCTTCTCTTGACAGAAAAGACATGAAGATTGTTGAAGGCTTTTGTGCTGAAGGCGGCGTTAAATATGACGTCAACTCGTCCGTAAAAAAGGAAGGCATTCATAATGAACAAGGTCTTTGCCTCACACGTGTGTATATTAACGAAAAACTCTCTTCGGTAGAAGAAGGCGAAACACAGTCACATCTCTATGGAATCGCCCTGGATATTGGAACAACAACGCTCGTGGCAGCATTGGTCGATCTTAATAACGGCAAGATATTGGGGAGTTCCTCTGCGCTGAATCCGCTTGTGTCTTACGGTCACGACGTCATGTCCCGGATAAAGTACTCCACATCTAACAAAGACGGACTACACAGGATGCACAAGGAACTTATATCCACGGTTAATTTTCTTATTCATTTTATATCTTCTGAAAAAACCGTAAAACCAGAAAATATTTACGAAATCATTGCAGCCGGCAATACCACAATGCAACATATATTTTTAAATAAAGAAATTAAAGGGATAGGCGAATACCCATACAAAATGGAAATATCTGATACCTTTACCACGACAGCGAATGAACTTGCCATCAATAGTGCTCAATACGCGCCCGTGACAACCCTTCCCTGTATCTCTGGCTATGTTGGCGGAGATATCGTGTCAGGTCTTCTTGTTATTAACCGTAATACCCTGGAATTACCAGCCCTTTTCCTGGATATCGGCACCAATGGAGAAATGGTTCTTATACTCGATGATAAAATGATAGCGACGTCTACCGCCGCTGGCCCGTGCTTTGAGGGAATGACGATAAGTTCAGGGATGCGGGCGGGAGATGGCGCAATCGAGCACGTCAGCCTTGAAGATGGGTTAACTCTGGAAGTAATCGGCAATATCCAGCCACGGGGGATTTGTGGAAGTGGTCTTCTGGATATTGTTTCTGAACTCTTACGGGTAGGACTTGTAAACTCCAGGGGTCGATTGCAACCTAAAGAAGGCAATGAAATCCCGGAAAAATACAAAAAGTATTTATTTGAAAAAAACGGGAAGCGATATTTTCAATTGGCAAATGAGGTAGCGCTGTCACAGGAAGACATACGGCAGGTTCAATTGGCGAAGGCGGCTATCAGGGCAGGCGTGGAGATTTTGCTCACCAACAGTAATATCAAGCGCGATGAACTGAAGACGGTTATTATTGCCGGTGCATTTGGTTATCACCTGAAGGAGGAAAGTCTTTTTAAGACTGGTTTTTTACCAGGGTTGAAAAAGGCCAGACTTCTGTATGTAGGAAATTCAAGTTTGGAGGGCGCAGTGAGAACACTCCTGAATAAAGAGTTGATAAGCGAATCAGGTTCCATTGCCAAAACTACTCAAGTCCTGGAGTTATCCCAAATTCCGGAGTTTGAAGGTGTTTTTATGAGAGAGATGCATTTTCGCTAGAATATAAAAGACAGAGCCGTACTTGTAACTCAAGCGTCTCGCTTGAGCGTACACGCAAACGGGACGCGTGCGTTACAAAGGTATATATTCCCCATTAACCCAATAGTATTTCCAGTCTTTAAAATTTTGTGTCAGTCCTGCCTTCACCGGATTATTAAGAATATACCAGACGATTCTGTTAAATTCATTGGCATCTCTGACATAGTGATCGTAGCTTTCGTGATGCCAAAAAGCCCCGTTTCTATTCAACAGCTTATTTGCTTCATGAGCTACATAACCTTTATGGTTTTGCATTATTTCTGAAATTGAGTATGGCAGTATTTCTGCTTTCATGAGTGGTTTTAGTATTGTATGAACATGGTTTGACATAACTAAAACACAAAAAAGTTCGTATTTCTTATTATGATTGTATAATAAACTATCAATAACCATTGACGCTACAGTTCCATCTTTCAACCATTGTGGGGTTTCTATGCATTTCGGGAGATATTCATCCTCGATTCTGAAAAGTATTTTATTGCAATTATACTTTGCTATAGATTGTTCATGTACAGGCAATCTTTCGATGAGGGCATCTAATCTTTGTTTTTCAATAGATAATTTGTCTAAGATTTTTTGTGGCATATTGAATGCCAATCGGTATGTAATGAAAATATAACCATTGAACGGTTGGTAGTGTGGGAGGTTGCGTTTGTAGTAAAATTTATATTGAAGTTTATTATTGGACATCTTAAATTGCGCCCAATTTTAAAGTAATTTGGTCTTTCAAGTGGTTAACACAAGTGAGACACTTGTGTTACTTGTAACTCAAGCGTCTCGCTTGAGCATACACGCAAACGGGACGTGTGCGTTACAAAATTTATGATAACAGGTCGAGGCTAATTAAGGCCATGATTTTCGCAAAATCAACCAGTTCCTGAATACCAATAGATTCGTTTGTCGCGTGAGCCTCTGATTCATCGCCAGGGCCAAATCCTACGGCCGTTATCCCCTTCTGGATGAGTTGTTTTGTTACCGTTGCGCCGGACATTCCTTTCGGTTGCGGCCGGGTACCCAGAATGGCCTGGGTGTGCTTCGAAATTAACTCTACCAGTGGATTATTAACAGGAACATTCGATGGGAGTTGATTGGAAATAATCCTTACCTCAAACCGGGCTGAAGGTTGCTGCGTCTCAACTTCCTTGATGATTTTATGGATATCATTGATAACATTTTCTGACGAATCTTCCGGTAAATAACGAATGTCCAGTTGTGCCTTACAGAGGGCGGGAACTATGTTCGGCGCGGTTCCACTATGGATAGACCCCAGATTTAAAGTTGGCGGCGTATGCAATGGATGGGTAGTGTACCTGAATTTTAGTTGTTTAATACGTTCCAGCAGTGTAATCATATTCCAGATTGCATTTATGCCACTCTCCGGTCTTGACCCGTGTGCCTGTTTTCCATGAGAAATAATTTCCAGAAACAATGCGCCTTTCTCCGTTACATCGATCATATTCATATTGTGGGCAACATCGGGAATAATAGCGTAGTCAGCGGTCACTCCACATTCGTTAAGTAAATATTCAAGACCCAGGCTGGATCCCCGCTCTTCATCCGCAACACCCGCCAGGATTAATCGCCCTTTCAGTTTTGATTCATTTTCTTTAAGAAACCGTGCGGCGGCCATCATAGAAGCCATCTGGCCTTTGTTATCAGAAGACCCCCTTCCAAATATCCTGCCGTTTTCTATCCACGCCTCAAAGGGATTTCTTTCCCAGTCATCGCCCGCTGGTACGACGTCCAGGTGGCAGGCAACTAACAGGGTTGGCGAACCCTGTCCTATGTATCCCAGTATGTTTGTCCTGTCCTTTACCTTTTCAAAGGTTTTGTAAGGAATATTCAGCGACCTGAAAAAGTCCTCCACAACCGGGACGGCAAGGATTTCATTCCCTGGAGGATTTTCGGTCTGAGCACTGATTAATTTACATGCAAAACCAAGAATCTCCTCTTCTTCGTTTTGCATATATTTATTTACCGTGTCTATGAGATTCTGTGTGTTATGGGTATTCATAATAGCCATTTTAAAATTACATTAGTCAGAAACATTTCAAATAATATTGCCAGGCAGTTTTCAAACTCGTATTCAGTATATCCCCTATTTCTTATCATCTTCCGCCTTTTCGAGCACATCCTCCAACACCTTCCCCAACTCCTCAATTTCTTTTTTAATTTCTGCTGCGTGCTTCCGCCATGCCTCGTCTATTTTCTTTGAGGCTGTTTCACCTAATTTTTTCACCTTTTCCTGAAGCTCTGAAATTTTTTGTTTTATCTCTCCAACGGCCGTATCTACACGGTCAGACAATTTTTTCCCAAGTTCTTCCAAATCCCTGGCGATATCGGAAAGAGAACTGTCTTCCCTGATCGTATTTTTAGTCTGAAGATAATCTACCCGCCAGAGTCCTTCTTCTTTTTTTAAGATAGTGAACAAGGGAAGAGTCGTCTCTGTGCCATTTTTGCAAGTATGCAACGTTGTCTCTATAGTCGTTATTTCGCCATCAATGAGAACCTTTCCTAGCGTAACTGATGCATCACGGAATTGTTCAATAGAGGTATTAATTAAATTACGGGTTTCCACGGTAGAGCAACTACGCGCCTTCTCAACGTCTTGAACTTTCATAGCGTCCCAGAAGTATTGAGCTATCTCCTGCGGAGATTTAACAGCGTAACAACCGGATAATAATGTAATTAATAAAATCGCTCCATAAACCCAACTTAAATTAATTCGCTTCTTATTCACCATGTATTCTCCTGAAATTCCATAATATCAAGTATCATCATTCCTGACATTCCCGTATTCCTTAGCACGAACATCCATTGCATCTTAAGACGCAGGAAGAACAGGAGCTTTGTGACATCGTTAAATGATACCTCTTACATAAATTTAGTTATCCTTACAAATTCTATCTCACGGCAGGAATACTTTGCAAAACTATATTTTTTATTCCTACCCACTCAAATTTATGGTAAACTGTGTGCATGAACAATTTAAAACTTATGCCAGATGACAGGGTATTGATTATGGGGGCTACCGGCTTTATCGGAAGCAGATTAATCCCCGAACTTCTCGAAAAAAATATCAAGCTTAGACTGCTCGTCCGCACCCCATCAAAACTTTCCCCGGTCATCATGGACAATCCACATATTGAGATTGTAAAAGGCGACCTCGTTAAAAAAGAAGGTTTAAGAGAGGCATTCTGCCATATTCACACGGCTTACTATCTTGTTCACTCTATGGGTGGAAAGAGCATCTTCAAAAATACCGAATTTGCACAGATGGATAAGCTTGCCGCAAAAAACTTTGTAACCGCAGCAGATGCTGAAGGCATAAAACGGGTAATTTACCTTGGCGGGCTTGGAGAAATGGGGAAAAACCTCTCCGAACATCTCATAAGCAGGGCCGAGGTTGCCGATATCCTCTCCACGGGTAAGATACTGGCCACCATCCTTCGCGCCGCCGTTATTATAGGAGCAGGTGGGGCATCCTACGAGATGTTGCGATATCTCGTAGCGCGCTTACCTGTTATGGTATGCCCAAAATGGATCGATACCAGGATTCAACCCATAGCGGTGTGTGACGTCCTGGCTTATCTTGTCGGATGCCTCTTAAATCCAGGCACCGCAGGAAAGCGGTTCGATATCGGTGGTCCGGAAATCCTTACCTACCGGCAGATGATGCAACAGTACGCAGAAGTAAAAGGGCTCCGCCGCAGGATTATATTTCGCACACCCCTGCTTTCTCCCCGACTCGCAGCCTACTGGGTAGACCTTATGACCCCGGTACCTTCCGGCATTGCACATCCTTTGATTGAAGGATTAAAAAACGAGGTTATTTGCCTTGAGCACAGCATTGACGAGTACGTTCACATCGACAAGACATCTTTTGCCGAAGCCGTCAGGATAGCCATTGCAGAAGAAAAAGCAAACCCATGATGCAAGATGCTTTTCTGTTGGAAATTTACTCATGTCAGCCCCTGTCTCTACTATAATTGCCTTACCCACCCTGAACCAACGCTTAAATTGTCTTGAAAGTCCAGAAAATACAAGTAAAATAAAGAGCCTTGATACCTTCGCCCAGACGCAAACCTAA
>CAYJME010000083.1:9426-12743 GCA_964370795.1 uncultured candidatus Brocadiaceae bacterium | reverse complement strand
AGGCTAAGCGAAGCGGTTGACATGGAGCGGGATGTTTAGAATCGTGTTGGGCTCGGCGACCGTTCCTATTCCCTTCCTTATAAACTTTCGGGCGGACAACAGCAGAGTGTTGCTATTGCACGTGGACTTATACACAACCCAAGGCTTATCGTCTGTGATGAACCTACCAGCGCACTCGACCATGAAACAGGTCATAAGGTGATGGAGCTCTTGCACAAAACCGCAATTGGCGTGGATCGGGCGTTAATTGTCGTTACCCATGATGCGCGCATCTTTAGTTTTGCAAACCGCATCGCCAAAATGGACGATGGACGCATTACTTATGTAACAAGTCCCCACCATTACCTGGAGAATGAAAAGCAGAATTAAGAGATTACTATGATACGAAAGTACATGCTTCCCATTTTGGCCGTATTCGGCGTTATGTTTGCAATTTTTATCGTAATCAGGGGGAATAGACCTATTCCGGCGGCACCGCCGATTGTTACCCCTGCCGCCCCTTCCTTCAAATCATCTGTTGCCGGCGCTGGTATCGTAGAGGCCAATACGGAGAATATATCGATTGGCACCCTTGTGAGCGGCGTTGTTTCAGAGGTTTATGTTTCCGTTGGCAGTAAGGTCAGGGCAGGCGATGCGTTATTTAAGCTTGACGACAGAGACCTGTTGGCCCAACTATCTATACGGCAGATGGCGCTCCGGGTGGCTGATGCAAATGTCAAGGTGGCAAAGGCATTGCTGGCGGATTTGAAAAATCAGTTGTACCGTGCAAAAATATTGTCCGGCAAAGAGGTTATTAGCAAAGATGAATTTGACCGGCGAAACTATGCAGTACAGACAGCCCTTGCGAGTCTTAACCAGGCAAGGGCTGAAGCTGTATCTGTAAAAGCACAAATAGGAGAAATCAGGACTAATCTGGACAGGATTATCGTACGGTCGCCAATTGACGGCGAGATGCTTCAGATAAAGATTCACCCGGGAGAGTTTGCCCTGGCAGGCGTTACCCAAACCCCTCTCATGATTTTAGGCAATATTGAGCCCCGGTACGTTCGGGTCGATGTGGATGAAAACGATGCATGGCGGGTACGCCCAACAGCGCCGGCAATTGCATTTTTACGGGGAAACCGTGAAATCAAGACACCGCTAACGTTTGTGCGTTTCGAGCCGTACGTCATTCCCAAAAAATCTCTTACCGGCGATAGCACCGAACGTGTGGATACGCGGGTATTACAAATCATTTATCGTATTGAAGATTCCAGGATACCCGTCTTTGTTGGTCAGCAAATGGACGTATTTATTGAGGCTACCGATCCGCTATTATAAACTCCTTATTTAACCTTTTTCAGATACTCTACAACCTTGTCCCCCATCCCGGAGGTTGAAAGTATCCGGTCCTTTGATGTATTTGCAGAAGCAATATCACCCGTGCGGTATCCGTCTTCCAGTACGCCCATAATGGCCATTTCTATGGCATTGGATTCGTTTCCAAGACCAAATGCGTATTTCAGCATCATGGCGCCTGATAAGATTTGAGCAAGCGGGTTGGCCTTGCCCTGTCCTGCAATATCCGGGGCAGAGCCGTGAATCGGCTCAAAGAGTCCGAAGCCCGATGCTGACAAACTGGCGCTCGGAAGCATGCCAATAGACCCTGTAATGGCTGATGCCAGGTCCGATAAAATATCACCAAACATGTTTTCGGTAACGATTACATCAAATTGCTTTGGGTTTGTTGCAAGCTGCATGGCTGCGTTATCCACGTACATGTGGTTAAGTATTATCTGCGGATAGTTCTTCTGCACATACTCAGTAACCACCTTGCGCCACAACTTTGAACTTTCAAGGACGTTGGCTTTATCAATAGACGTCAGTTTCCTGTTGCGCTTCATCGCTGCATCGCAGGCTACCCTGGTGATCCTCTGGATTTCCGGCACAGAGTAAATCATGTAATCTACGGCATAATCTCCCTGTACCGATCCTTCTTGTAAAGTCACTGATTTAACCTTGTTCTTTCCGAAGTAGACACCGCCGGTCAGTTCCCGCACAATCAGGATGTCCAATCCACCCTTTAATCGCTCAGATTTCAGGGATGCCGCATCGGCTAGGGGGCCAAAGATCACTGCCGGGCGAAGGTTTGCAAATAAACCATACAAGGCTCGTAAAGGTAACAATGCCCCGCGTTCTGGTGTTAATTCGGCAGGAAGGGCGTCCCATTTGGGTCCGCCAACTGCGCCAAAATAGATAGCATCAGCGTTGTCACAGGTCTTCTTTGTTTCATCCGGTAAGGGATGACCGTATTTGTCATAAGCGCATCCGCCGACCAGCGCTTCTTTATATTCGAAGACATGGCCAAATCTATGGGCAACGGCGTCTAATACCTTTAATCCTTCTTTCATTATTTCGGGTCCGATTCCATCGCCGGCAAGTACCGCAATACGTTTTTTCATGTATGTATCTCCATTATTTTATGCTTTTGAACTATTTATAGTCTTCTTTTGTGACCTTTGTGTCTTTGTGGTAAATTATTATATTTTTGCATTATTGTAACGAATTTTTCAGAATAATCTACCATCATTATTTGGTACTTTTTTGGAATACCAGGCCGTCTAAGTATTTGTGCCTTGATGTTGTTTTTTGGGTAGTGTAAAATGTTTACAGAGAAGGGTTAACGTTTGGAGTGAAGATTTCCGTCGTTACCCCTCAATATTATCCTTTTTAAATTAGGCATTCGGCGACTTTTTATTGTAGCGCAGATCTCTTGTGGTCGGTAACAAACCGTTTAAGCCGTTTAATCCGTTTAAACGGTTTGAACTGTTTAATCTGTGCAGATGATTATCGGGATAAACCACGATTTGCATTGAAATTCCTATACCTTGAAAGCGATGTGTTTTTATGATACGAGGGGTAAATCTTTTTAGTGGCATCGGGAGAAAACTGTTCTGCTGGTTTTTGTGTTTGTCCATTCTCCCTGTTATTGTCGTTGCCATTCTTACCTATCGATACGCCCGCGAAACAATTAAAAGCGAACTTCTCAACGAAGAGGTATTTCTCGCTGAAGGAATCAAAAACCACATTTTGACCATCCTCAACGCAGGCGAGTATTCTTCACAATTTTTTGCCTCTGACGAATTCATTCGAAGACATTTAGAGATATTGAATCACAACCCGGACAATAAGCACATTGTCAAAAGATTTAACGAATACATGGTCTATAAGACAAATCTCAACAAAGATTTCTACGAAACCCTTGTTTTAAACCCCGCCGGTATTATCGTGGCGTCCAGTAATGAACGGAGTATAGGCCGAATCGAGTTTGGCGCAGA
>CAYJME010000083.1:6117-9416 GCA_964370795.1 uncultured candidatus Brocadiaceae bacterium | reverse complement strand
TGAAAGACGTTTATAGAGATGAAAATACCGGCGATTACTCAATTGCCTTCGCAGCGCCTGTCCTGAAAAAGCATGGGGGTAAATTTCTGGGCGTCCTGGTGATTCGCTATAATGCAAACAAGTTAAGCGAGATTACCGCAGGGAAAAGGAGCGATGCAAAAGAAGATACCGGCACATTTCTTCGGCGGGGCAAGACCAGCGAGGCATATATTGTGAACAAAGACCATTTTTTGATTACCGGCTCCCGGTTCAGGGAAAATGCCATCTTAAGGCAGAGGGTTGATACAGAACCTGTCCTGACTTCACTCAATACAAGCCGGGAGGTCGTGGGCGTTTATAAAAATTATATGGAGAAAAATGTAATCGGGGCGACACGCTATTTGAAGAGTATGGGGTGGGTTCTCCTGGTGGAGACTGATGAGTCGGAGGCATATTCCCCGATTTCCCGGTTCAAATATCGCGCCGTTATGGTTGTTGGGATATGCATTGTTGGCGTCATATTTGTTTCTGTCTTCATATCGAGAGGAATTATTAACCCCATTATCTTACTGGTAAAGGGCATGAAGCGGATAGCCGAAGGAGATCTGAACTTTCGGGTAGAAACGCATTCAAGCGATGAACTGGGCGAGTTAACAGCATCGTTTAATTATATGACCGATGACATCAAGGACGCACGGGAAAAGCTTTTAAGGCTTAAGGCAGACCTTGAGGAGAGAAAGGAATATTTAGAAAATATTTTAAAATACGCAAATGAATTGATCTTTACCCTGGACGTTCAGGGCAACTTTACCTTTATCAATCCCAAGATTAAGGAATGGGGATACGGCGAGGCGGAACTGATCGGGAAACCATTTCTGTCCATATTATTCAAAAAACAGCAGGAACAGGGAGAACAAATTACTCTTGATGGGTTCATGAAGATGTTTGAAGTCGAGGTGCTGGATAAACACAGAAACGTTCGGAATGTATTGATGAGCACATCACTGATAAGAAGCAAAGAGGGGAAGTTAATCAGTATCCTGGGTGTCGCCAATGATGTCACAGAACTCAGAAAGCTTGAACAAAAGCTCGTACAGGCCGACAGACTGGCTTCCATTGGTCAACTGGTGGCGGGCATTGCGCATGAAATTAACAACCCAATCGGGGTAATTTACCTCTATAGCACGGAGAGTTTGAAACTCTTCGAGCGGGTTACCAATGCCTTAAAACGCATAAGTTCCCTGCCCATTTCTGAGGATATACGGCAGTTGAATGAGCTTATTGCCTATCTGAACCAAAAGGCAGATGGCGAACTGGAAAAGGACAAATTTTTGAAAGTATTACTTCATATTGCAGAAGATCTGGATAAAAACTCACGGGAATTTGTGGAAATATTTAATATTATTAGTAAAACCAGGGCTATTTTACACGAATATTTAGACGGCTCTGTTAAGGAATCTATACGGTGCAAGGATTTGATCAGCGGCCTCCTTGATTTTTCACGGCAAAAAAAGCCTCAGATGGGTTTATCAAACGTGAATAACCTGATCGATAATGTGCTCAATATTGTGGAGAAACAGTACCGGAAAGAGAAGATCGATGTGGTTCGGGATATTGACCCGCACGCACCTGAAATTATGATGGACTCCCGTCAGATGGAACAGGTCGTTATTAATATTACCAATAATGCCGTGCTTGCCATGAAAGAAGCGGAAGGAAGCGTCGGACATATGGGGGTATTCAGAAAGGGTGTATTAACCGTGGGATCCCGATTCCACACGGATAGGGAATGCGTTGAAATATTTATTATGGACACAGGAGTGGGTATTCATAAAAACGACCTTAAAAAAATCTTCGATCCATTTTTTACAACCAGGAAGGACGGCAAGGGAACCGGACTTGGCTTGAGTATCAGTTACGGTATTGTTAAAATGCATGATGGCAGCATTGAGGTGGACAGTGAAGTGGGGAAAGGCACAACGTTCAGGATATTTTTGCCGGTCAAGGCACGGAAGGAACAGGAATTGAGTGTTGTCGAGTTAACCCCCCTTAGTAAAGGGGGATAGAGGGGGTTGTAGTATAGAGACAACGCCCCATGGTTTTTTAAGGGGAATTTTTACGCCTGATACCATTCAGTAACCCGCATAATTAAAATGAAAATTCCTATACAATTTTAAATATATAAAGTGAAATGTTTTTATGAAACCAGACGGCACAAAAATATTAGTTGTTGATGATGAAATTGGATATAGACGGGTGCTCAACAATGCGCTTTCGGAGCGCGGCTTTTACGTCAAAACCGCAGCGTCCGGCGATGAAGCGCTGGAGGAACTCAAAAAACAGGAATACCCTATTGTCATCATTGACATGAAACTACCCGGCGGGATTGACGGACTGGAATTACTCCAGAGGATTAAAGGGATGTACAACGCATCCGTGCTGATCATGACCGCCTATGGCGGCATAGAGACAGCCGTGGAGGCAATGCGGCGCGGCGCATTCAATTATATTACCAAGCCCTTCAATCTCGATGAAATCATCCTCAACATCGACCGCCTGATCGAGCAGCAAAAAATCCTTGACGAAAATAAGTACCTCCACTCTGAGCTGGAAAAGGTCTATGGATTAAAAAAGATTGTGGGCAGTTCCAGGGAAATTCAGAAGGTGCTCGACATGATTTCGAGGGTTGCCTTCAGTTCTGCAACGGTTTTGATTACGGGAGAGAGCGGCACGGGAAAGGAACTGGTGGCAAGGGCAATTCACTTTACCGGAAATAGAAAAGACAGGAAATTTGTGGCAATCAACTGTGCCACGCTATCTGAAAGCCTTCTGGAAAGCGAATTGTTTGGGCATATAAAAGGGGCATTTACCGGCGCCATTAAGGACAAAAAAGGCCTTTTTGAAGAGGCTGACGGTGGCGCCTTATTTATGGATGAAATTGGCGATATCCCAAAATCAATCCAGGCAAAACTCCTGCGCGTCCTGCAGGAAGGGGAATTTATTTCTCTGGGTGACACCGTTACAAAGAAGGTAGATGTGCGGATTATTGCTGCAACAAATCAGGACTTAATGCAAAGGGTGCAGGAAAAGGAATTCCGTGAGGACTTGTACTATCGTTTGAATGTGATAAATATCAAAATGCCGCCGTTACGGGAGAGAAAAGAGGACATCCCCCTCCTGCTCAATCACTTTATTGAGAAGTATAACAAAAAGGAGAACAGACACATCAAGGGTATTTCGCCGGAAGTAGAAAAGGAATTCTATCAGTACCATTGGCCTGGCAACGTCCGCGAACTGGAAAATGTCATTGAACGCGCCAT
>CAYJME010000083.1:4136-6107 GCA_964370795.1 uncultured candidatus Brocadiaceae bacterium | reverse complement strand
CCATTACCCTGACCAATGAAGATATCATATCTGAAAATGTTGTTCTGCCACGGGTAAAAAAAGAAGGAAGTCTTGAAGCTCAGGAAGGCGATCTCCTCTCACAACCATACAAAGAGGCGCGGAGACATGCGCTCGATGCATTTAATGTAAAATATATCATAAACATTTTGAATAAAAACGGTGGTAATGTAACAAATGCGGCGAAAGAAAGCGGTATCGAACGCCAATATTTACAACGCATGTTGAAACGGTACAATGTTAAATCGAAGGATATATTTTAATATTTAAGATGCTACCCAACGATCGCTTTATCGTTATTCTACAATTGCCAACACGTTATTTTATGACATAGCAAATGCCAGGAGGAACCAGCTGAGTTACGCTGCTTAAGTAATATACGACTCAACAACAGCAATATTTTGGTGTCTCGGTGACTAAATCTCATATAACGATTTTTGTTGATGCCAGCTACAATCCGGGAAGAAAGCTCGGCGTTTCGGGATTTTTGTGTATTCCCAATTGCCCTGAGGAACTGCCGGCAAACAAAAACGTGATAGAGGAATTGTATGATCCTTCTGCAGTGAAAACAAGGGTAGTAGAGCATACAACGAATACGCGGCTGGAACTTCAGACGCTTCTCTGGGCTCTCGAATCCTTCAAGGCAGATAATGAGACCAAAACCTCTGGAAAAAGAGCGTCGATAACCATTTACACGGACTGTCGCACGGCAGTTGATTTATTGCGGCGCAGAGAGAGGCTTGAGAGCGTTCAATATCTCAGTAAAAGAAAAGGGACAATATTAGGAAATGCAGATATCTACAAGAGCATTTTTGCGCTCTGTGACGAGCTTTCGCCAAAGCTCGTATGGATTAAAGGACACACACCGGGAAAAGACCGTTTTGGGACACAGAGAATATTTTCGGAGGTAGATAAATTAGTCAGGAATCAGTTGAGAAGTTATATTGCTCGTAGTTGTGATGATTAATTTTCCGGCTCACAACCTCCCGGAGTAGCAGATTTTTAACCGCCTGTTTATTCCGTGATCTTTGCGTCCCTTTTGGCGACCAGGCACATGAACGCCGTTGTGAATTACCGGTCGCCGTAAGCACAATTTACCTGTTTACGCTTCTCCTCCGGGCAATGAAAGCTGTTCAATATCATCAAGCTGGTGGAGGGAGCCGTGAGTAATTGCCTGAAGTTCGCCACACATCCCCGTGATATTTACCGTCAAACGTTCAATTTGCATCTCCCTCTGTTTCCACAGCTTATTCATCGCAGCCTTTTCCTGATCAAGGCTCTTTTTCATGGCAACGAAGGTCTCTGCAACTGCCCGTATTTTCTGGGAAAACTGCTGGCTGCACAAATAGTCATAGAGCAATTCCATCTTCTCGTTTTTCCCCGTGTTGGTCATTTTGAGCTTATGGTATTCAATCAACATATTCCGCAGCGTTTCCGCAACGGGTCTCACAATGCATTCGCTGGTTACCCAGATGTCGCCAATCATTCTGAATGGTTCATGAAAATCCTTTGACATGGTGGTCGTTACCAGGATAGCGATATTGGCATTTGCCTCCATCTGATCGTCCTTTAATTTCTGGAGCCACTTATCCGACCACGCCTCGGCGCGCTTTGCTTCCCAGATAATCGTTCCGCAGAGTTGTCCGGCAGGCGTATGTACCCGCTGAAGGATGTCAGCGCCCCGTGCGCCTTTTCGCACAGGCTCAATGTGGTCGTAAGGAAAAGAGGCACGCAAGAGATGTTCTAGTTCCAATTCCAGCACCTCACCCTGAAGTTGTTGTGAGCCCTGTTCGAGTTTTCTCTGTAATTCATCATTTGCCTGTTTAAAGTCTTCTAGTTTTTTCGTTAATTCGGCCTCGCGGAATCGTGACCTCTCTGCCTCCTTTTTTGCCGCCTCTTCCTGAATCTTTTTCCGTTCCTCGTCTAATTTTCGTTGATTTTCCAGCTCTAAAT
>CAYJME010000083.1:0-4126 GCA_964370795.1 uncultured candidatus Brocadiaceae bacterium | reverse complement strand
AATTTTCCTTTGCCTCCAGCAGCTTCTGCTTTTCTTTGAGGAGCGCCATTTCCCTCTCTTTGAATTCTTTCAGGGTTTTTTCCTTCTGTGCCAAATCTTCCTGAATCGTCTTCCTTTCCAGTTCAAATTCCTCTTTTGCCTTCTCTTGTGCCTCTTTCTGCGCCTTTTTGACTAAAGATTCCTTGTGTTTTAACGCCTCTTCCTTCTCTGACAGCTTTTCTTCGAGTTCAGTTTGTTTTGCTGCAAATTCCTTTGAAGTCTTTCGCTTTATCTCCTTTTCGAGTCCTTCCCTCAGTTCCTCTTCCTTTTTCTTAAACTCCTTTTCAAACTCCGTTTCATATTTTTCCATCGTGTGTTGGGTAATTCCCTGATGGAGATGAAATTCATTTTTACACCGTGGACACACGACGATTTCACCGGAACTAATGATAATTTTTGTGGACATAACAGACTCCTTGAAAAGTCAAACCATAGAGGGTACTGAGAAATGAGCAACAAAAGGACACGAATTTACATGAAAACTGTATTTAAAATGGTTCTTTCTCATTTCAGGCGAGTAAACCTACTTCGTTATAATTCAGTTTGCCCGTACGTATATATATTAATTATTGTTTTAAAAAATTTAAATGTCCTATAACCTCTCGAAATGAGAAAGAACCTGTCTTTCAATCCCTTCCCGTGACACGACGGTTGCGTGGGTTAATTGAACACTGTCTGTTTTTGCCACCGGACCCATTAACCGTTAATCGCGACTGTGCCAAAAGCTGACTATATCTTCAAGCATTGGAACCGACTCTGGAATGAGGCCAGATCCATAGTGTGGATTGTACTGTTCGGTATAATCTCTCGCAGTTTGATAAGCCCAAAACCCTACGGCTTCTGGCGAAATCATGCACTGAAGCGCATCTTCGGTTACCAGTACCTCCCGACTATGGATACTGCGGATCGGATGTCCCCAAATTTCCTTACCCGTGTATGTCTGCACGGACTCCACTTTTCTCCACATCTCGCGTAATGCTGACAAATTATTTCCGGTTGGTTTACGCAGATACTTTTTCATCATGGCAACGCATTCTGCAATGAGAACTTGATAGCGATGCCAATCAGGCGGTTCTGTATATCCTGGGCATGGGGCATTCTGTACTTTTTCAAAAGTACGCTCTGCTAAATGAAAACCGAACTGCGCAGCGGTGGATGGCTCTTTACAAAGGCTTTTCAGACTTGTCAGCCGTGTGATTGAAAAGTAAGTGCTGGTTTTTTCCCGAAGGGCTGTCGCCGTTTCGGCCAATTTGCGGACTTGTGGTTTCATCTCATCTCATCTTAACATGCTCTGGTATTGATAACTTCTGTCGGATGCAAAGGGATCACCGGCTGCCAGAGCTAACCTGCCCCTTATCCATTAATATAATTATTCCTGTCTTTATCATAAATCATCCAGAGGACTCCGCACACCTTTTCCACCCTTATTAAGGACATGGGTATAAATCATCGTGGTAGAAACGTCTTTGTGGCCGAGTAATTCCTGTACGGTACGGATATCATAACCATCTTCAAGTAAATGGGCGGCAAAACTATGCCGGAATGTATGACAACTTGCTGGTTTGTGAATTCCAGCAGCATGAATAGCTTCTTTCACAGCCCTTTGTAATACAGACTCGTCAATATGATGCCTCTTCTCCATTCCAGAACGGGGATCTATGGAACGTTTGCTGGCGGGAAACACATACTGCCACGCAAATTCTTTGGGGGCATGAGGATATTTTTTCTCAAGCGCATCCGGCAGGGAAACGCAGCCGGACCCCTTTTTCAGGTCTTCTTCGTGTATTTCCTTAACCCTGGACACTTGCAGTTGCAAATGTTTCTTCAGTGATTCAGGCAGCATCGTTATGCGATCCTTATCGCCTTTGCCTTCCCGCACAATGATATGGTTGTAAGAAAAATCCACGTCCTTTACCCTCAGTCTGACACACTCCATCAAACGAAGCCCTGAACCGTAGAGGAGGCTTGCCATCAGCCATTTTGTGCCTTCCAGCCTCAGGAGTATCTTTTTTGTTTCTTCTCTCGTAAAAACAACCGGAAGTTTTTTAGGCCTCTTTGCCCTTTCAATGTCGTCTAACCAGCCAATATCTTCTTGTACAACCTCACGGTATAAGAATAAAAGTGCGCACAATGCCTGGTTCTGTGTGGATGATGATACATGTTCCCTGACAGCAAGGTGCGTAAGGAATTCCGTAATCTCTTTTTCTCCCATATCTCCGGGGTGTCTCTTGTTGTGAAAAATAGTAAACCGCTTAATCCATTGCAGATATGATTGTTCTGTGCGTATGCTATAGTGTTTTAACCGAATTTTATTTTGCACCACATCCAGTAATTTAGGTTTCTCATCGGGTGGTGTGGTTTGTGCTTTATTATTATCCATATCTCAAGACAGTTTCTTTCAATGGACCGTTGGTAAAAAATCATTCCACAAATAAATTATTCGGTATTATACTATTAATTTACCATATAACAAGGGAATAAGCTTGACTATACATATTGAACGAAGTACTATGCTATGTATCTTAGTAAAAACAGGGAAATATATTGTATATTTGACGTAAAATAATATGATAATTGGGAAGTCTGATAGAAAGTTCGGCAATTAAGACTAAACTTGCTTGTGTGGATGGTATTGGATAGAGTAGAAGGTGGAGGTGTAATCGGTGAATATCGAAATTGAACGTGAAGAAGACGGACGGTGGATAGCCGAAGTGCTTGACTTGCCAGGTGTTATGGCGTACGGACGGAGCAAAAAGCAAGCAATTTCAAAAGTCAAGGCTTTGGCCTTGCGTGTGTTGGCTGATCGGCTTGAACACGGGGAAGAAATTCCAGAACTCCGCGCTATCTTCGCTGTGTCAACATGAGTCAATGGCCATCAACCAAAGCACGATTGGTACTGGCTGCTTTGTTAAGAGTTGGCTGGACGATCAAGCGTCAATCTGGCACATCACACCGCATTTTGTCCCGTTCTGGGTGGCCAGATTTTACTTTCGCGTTTCATGATAGAGAAGAGATTGGCCCTCGCATGCTGGCACGTATTGCTAAGCGTACAGGGCTTACACCGGATGACTTATGAAATACAGCCTAACAAATCACTTCAGCGGAAGGCTAATCACTGCCGCTGCGTTTTGCATTAGGCGGTTGACATTTTTCTCAATCTGATGGGTAGTATTATGGATTCTTGGCTCACTAACGATATAAAAGAACTTATGTTTAAGCCATGCCTAGAGGCATCGGGTTACATTGGAAATCGACTTGAAAATCGTCTTAGGATGGGGCAAAGCGTTGATGAGCGGGCATTGACAGAGGATTTTGTCGATCTATTTGATAGTAGTTCTGGCATTAGCGCATGGTCAAAAGTTTCGCAGCTATTGCATGATCACCAAATATTTCTCAATACGAGTGTCAAAAAATCAACTATAGAATATAAGACAGGTGCAGACATTGGGCTAATCATTCAGCGCGGCGTTTATCAGAAAAACTCAAAATCGAAAGCTCATTAATGCTTGATATAACACCAAACTCCTTTTACTTTATTTTCACACCGCCAAGCCTTATTAAGACTTACCATAGTATTGAGCCAATTGTTTTTGCATCACCATCTCCAGGATGTAGCTCGCCCATATGGAATATGGGGTATTTTGGCTTTGAGTCTAGTACTTTTCCATTTCTTAATTCTCAGCAAAAAGCTGAAAGCACAGGGGTTCTTGTGATACCAGCTTTAGCAGTTGAAGCCCAAGAAAACACAAACACTAGTACATCGACAAATAAATAGCGATACATTGTATTGCCATATATTTAATAAAACATAAGGTAAACATCAATTTATTATGTTTCGTAATTAATTTGTTGCAGTACTAGAGCATCCCTTGAAAACATTTTGTCAAATTCTATGCCTTTATGGTACTGGTTTGGTGAATTGCTTATACCAGGCTTCATAGGTGACTATACGAGAAATACACTCGCAATTGCTTCTAATAACCAAAATGAAGAGTTTGGTGTTAAATACAGTATTGAAATTAATTATGGCAATGGATAAATGACTCTGTTGAATAACAGCAATTCGCAGAGCAGGTAGATTTTGCAA
>CAYJME010000082.1:0-12953 GCA_964370795.1 uncultured candidatus Brocadiaceae bacterium | reverse complement strand
AAAGATGATTTTACAGAGTAAACAATCATGAGCCAGAGGCACACAAAACTGCATGAAAATAAGCATTTTCGTACCAATACTATATAGTGCAAACAGTAATTTTTTGACTTGTTCCCAAATTTAGTTTGGGAACAAGTCAAATGATGTATCCCTTGAGAATTTAGCATAATTTTGGTAGATGGTTTATCTTTTATTGATTTGTTAATAACATCTACGAAAATTCATATCTCCTGAACCCCCATTACAACTCAGGTACTTTGGATTGTATATTGCAAAATAAAGAAAAAGTGGTATATATAAGTGTATATAGTATACTGTATGCGACATTGCATGTTCCAGGCCAAAGTGACCTTACGTATTGCAGAATCAGAGCAACAGCATCACAAAAATTGCATTCCATAAAATTTAGAAGAAATTGTTATCTTTAAACTTTTTGTAAGTATCATAATTCTTGAGCCAAACCACCCGCCATACGGGTGGTACTGACTTTAAATAGGGAGTAATAATATTATGAAGTTTGCATACATAAGAATGTTGGGATGTGTTTTTTTATTATTCTCTCTTTTCTTTATATTTCAAGGGAAGATATACGCAGGTAACAGTTGGAAGAATTGCTTTAGCATAGCATGGCGTGATACGAAGGTCATAGATACTTCGAAGACTTATGCAGCAGAACAACAAAGTTGGTACAACCAGAGAATGATTGAGCAGAATACTGGGGGAACTGTTTATGGAAGTAAAAAGACTTTAAAAACAATAGATACAAGCTCCCCCCAGGGTTCGATCGTTATTAACGGTGGAGATGCCTATACCAATTCTACAGCAGTGAAGGTAAGTTTATTGGCAACCGATGATGAAGGTATTACAGGGTATTATTTTTCCACGAATAATGTAACACCGTCAGCAACGGCTGAAGGATGGATGAATGTTACGCCTTCGCCTGCTTATGGCGCAGGTGTTTCATACACGTTGAGCAGTGGGGATGGAAGAAAGACGCTGTATGTATGGTATAAGGATGCCGCCGGGAATATATCCGGTAGCGTCAGCGATTCTATTGATTTGGATACAACAGCGCCCGTGGTGACTATTGCAAGTCCTGTTTCAGGTGATACGTATTCAACCACGGCAGTTTTGATAAATCTTGGCGGCAGCGCTTCGGATGGTGGAAGCGGAATAAGTCATGTGACATGGAGCACTGATAGGGGTAGCCGTGATCTGGCGAGTGGTACCACGAATTGGAAGGTTGCAGGGGTAAGTCTGGAAAGTGGAAACACGGTTATCACCGTAACGGCAATAGATGGCGCAGGCAATACAGGGATGGATATTCTTACCGTAAGTGTCTCACTAACCAGCCTGACCAATGGTTTAAAGGCTTTCTATAACTTCAACGAGGGAAATGGCACAACTGCGTTTGATACTTCAGGATATGGGAATAACGGAATTATAAGCGGGGCAACATGGACAACGGGAAAAGTGAGAGGTGCATTGAAGTTTAATGGAGTGGATAGTTATGTGTCAATTCCGCGTATGAATTATGATGAGATATCCATTTCCACATGGTTTTATAAAAACGCAAAAGACACAACAAATGTTGACGCTATAATTGGCGGTTGGAAATGGGATTTGAATCTTGAGATTGAAGAGGGTTTTGATTTACGATTCTCTCCGACAACTCCAGACATCCTGGAATTTGTTCTGGTGACAAAAAATGCCAGCGGAACGAGGTTATTGAAAACAGTGAAAGCCAATCTGGTGAATTCTGTGGGTAGTTGGTTCCATGCCGTAGGTGTATACAGTAAGAATACAGGTGAACAAAAGCTCTCTATCAACGGACAGTTAGTAAATACCCAGCTCCATCCCGCAGGAAATACAATAGTGCCTATGACGATTTATTCTGATATAAGAATAGGATATTCAAGGGTAAATAAAGGTTTTTTTAACGGTACTCTCGATGAGGTACGTTTTTATAACAGGGCATTGAGTAGTCAGGAAGTACTTGATTTGTACAATATTCAATGATGATAGAAAATCTACATGTGGGTATTATTGTTGTTTTAAAAGTTAAAATTATTTTGTAGACAAATAACACGAATAGAGCTATAGTATTTTACATTTTTAAATGTGGTAGAGTGTGGTGAACCTTTCCGGTGTTTAGCAACAATAGTCAGTATTATATGTATGCATAAGCATTAACATAAGAGAAAGGATGTGAAAAAGGTAAACTAACCGTGAGGTTAGGGCGCAAAGCCTATGGTCTTCTTTCAGGAAGAATGCAGGGGTTGCCACATAGAACTCTTAAAGCACAGAATTTGAAGTTCTGATAAACCTATATCAGAGAATTACAAACTGTGTCAAAAAAGCGATTTCGATAAACTTTATTTAATTTGGTTTGTCGAAAGAATTAAATCTGTCCATCTTCATTTCGTAATCCTGCATAGTATTTCGTTTCGTTCCTTTTGCCAGTAGATCCTGAAATCTGTAACTATTTAGCCAAATGGAGTAGCCGCGGGTGGTTTATCTCCCGCCAAATACCGACCACAAGGGATCAGCGCTACATTGCAGGCATTTTAATAGTGAGAACGAACAAACTTCACTTATAAATAATTACGTTTTATTAATTTTTCATGAGGAATGGTAATTATGAAGACAGCCGTGAGAATTTCAGGATGTGTGTTTTTTCTCTTTTCTCTTTTATTTTTAGTTTACGAAAAGATATACGCAGATAACAGTTGGAAGAATTGCTATGGCATAGCTTGGCGTGATACGCCGGAAAATAGCATAAAATATGCTAAACACATGGGATATGATTATATTGCTGCAAAGAGTTGGTCGCCGGATACGTATAAAACCAACCCTGATTGTGCTGGTCTAAAGTTTTTTATTATTGACCCGCACACCAATTCACCTATTTATGCTGATTTGCCGAACCGTTCTGCTTTGGGAACGAATGTGGAGGGAGGAAAGGTGGTCGATACTTCGAAGACTTATACCGCAGAACAACAAAGCTGGTACAATCAGAGGATGGTGTGGAAGAGTACAGACCCATTTCCTTATAATCTGGCGACGGGTCATTTTGCTGATGCAACGGGTACAAAATTCACTGCGATGTGGGATGTGCAACAGCAGGCAGTGATTGGTGAGCTTATTGGAAAGATACTAATGCTTTTTAAGAGTTATGAAAATCCCAGTCTTCCGTTTACCTTTGCAGGATATGGAGTAGATGTGCCCATGTTGAGCGGCGATTTTTCGTATATAAATAGTTCTGGCGTCCGCACCCGTGCTACCCTGGCTCTTTGGACGGGGAGTGATTCCGGACTGTTACATGATAGCATTACCCATGAATATCCAACATATACGGAAGGAATGGCGGCATTTTATAAACAACTGAATGCGAGAATGAGACAGGAATTTCCCGATGCTAAGTGGATAATAGAGCCTGCAAGGGTGTACGATACTTCAGGGTCTGTAAGTGGAGACGAATGGATAGCAAGCATAAAAGGTCGTGCAGATAAAAATGAATTGACGCCGGATGTAATTCTGCAGGAGGGCAATACTACTGATTTTGTAGATAATAGTAATAATTTTACTTCAGGGGTAAACATTACGAAGGACCGTGTTGGTTGTAGTCAGAATAGCAAGGTTGAAGAGGACGCAAATCGTCTTATTGCTGCAAAGGCTGCAATGAGCGGCGCATGGTACACCTGGTTTGGGCGTTTTGGTGGTACCGGTACGATGCCAAATTTTCAGAGCATCACCGATGTATACCTGCGGTTAAAACTCGTGAGGTGTATACCCAACTGGGAAAACCTGAACAATGTGCCATTAACGTATCGCTCGTGGGATGGGAATGTATACCAGAGTCCAAAGAGTTACATAAGCAAGGATGTTATGTATTCGCGTCATCCAAAGACGGGGAAATTGTTTGCAGTCTTTTTAACAACCAATGGTGCCATAAAACTCAATAGCTGGGAGACGGTGTCATCAATTCAGAGCGTTGACGGTTATTTCATGGAATCGGGGGATGGGAGTGCAGATTTTGATATCGTTGATAAGACTATACGGTTAAAAAGTGGTGTGAGTATCGCTGTTGATTCGAGCAACGGGCAGGTTAAAGGGAATGGATACATTTTCACCTTATTGAGCACGAGCGGTGTTCCCGTGGTATTAACAGGCCCCGTAACAAATGCGACATTGGGTTCTGCAACACTAAACGGGTTAGTGAATCCCAATGGGTTATCAACCATGGTATGGTTTGAATATGGTATAATGACTGGTGCCTATGGGGGAAGAACCGCGGCACAGGAGGTAGTAGGAACAACCGATGTGGAAGTAAGTATCAATGTAAGTGGTTTATCATCGGGCAAGATGTACTATTATAGAATCGTTGGACAGAATACTGAGGGGTTAATATATGGAAGTGAAAGGGTGTTTATTACCGGAGATACGACACCTCCGGTGAGTTCGATTAAGATAAACAATGACAGTCAATATACCAAAGTCGCTGGTGTTACCCTCAACCTCTCGGCGACCGATAATGTGGGCGTGACAGGTTATTATATTTCTACAAGTTCTACGGTCCCGCTGGCAACCGCTACGGGATGGATTGCTGTAACATCAACGGCGACGTTCAGCCTTAATAAATCATATACCGTGAGTAGCGGTACAGGGACCAAGACGGTGTATTTCTGGTGTAAGGATGTGGCGGGAAATGTTTCAAATGTAGTAAGTGATTCAATTATTTATGACGCTACTACTCCTGTTGTAACGATAAACAACCCTACGGCAAATACAACATTTTCTACAAGGAGTGCTACAATAAAGTTAGGTGGCAGTGCATCAGACACTACGAGCGGAATAAGTAAGGTAACGTGGGTTAATAATAAGGGTGGTGGTGGAATCGCCATCGGGACAACGAGCTGGACAACCGGCGATATAAACCTGTTGAGCGGAAGTAACATAATAACCGTAACAGCGACCGACGGTGCAGGGAACACTCGTACAGATACGATAACCGTGAGCCTTTTGGGCATATTACCTCCTGATGCATTACAGGCATTTTATCCCCTGGATGAGGGAAATGGTACTATTGCCACTGATGCATCAGGGAACGGTAATAATGGCGCTATTTATGGAGCAACATGGACAACAGGCAAAATTAATAACGGATTAAAATTTAATGGGACAAGTAATTCTGTATCAACTCCACGTATGAATTACGATGAAGTTTCAGTCTCTGCATGGATTTATAAGAGTGCGAAAGATACAACAAACGCTGACTCAATATTGAGCGCTTTGAGATGGGATTCTACGGTACAAATTCAGGAGGGTTTTGAATTACGATTTTTACCAACAGCGCCGGATACCATCGAATTTGTCCTCGTTACAAAAAATCTAAGTGGAACGAAGACAATTAAGATAGCCCGAAGCAGTTTGTCGAATTCCGTTGGCGGTTGGTTTCATGTCGCAGGCGTATATAGCAAGACCACGGGAGAGCAGAAATTGTATGTCAATGGACAGGCAGTAAATTCACAGTTGCATCCGGTTGGGAATGTCGTGGTACCCCTGGTGTATTATCCCGATATGAGGCTGGGATTTTCCCGGTTTAGTAATGGATACTTTAACGGTGTGATTGATGAAGTCCGTATTTACAAGGGCGCCCTAAGCGATAAGGAGGTACAGGATTTATATAATGCACAAGGTATGGCCCCTTTATTTCCTGCATTTGCAGGTTCAATCATCATCAATAATGGCAATTCATGTACGAGTTCCATCAACGTTACTCTGAATTTATCTGCTGCGAATAGCGTGGGGGTGACGGGATATTATCTCTCAACAAATTCTACGACTCCTCTGGCTACCGCTACCGGGTGGAAGACTGTTACTTCCACCACAAGCTATAACGCAAGTGTTCCGTACGCCTTAAGCAGTGGCGATGGTAATAAAACCGTATACGCATGGTTTAAAGATGCTTCTGGAAAGGTGTCTGGTACGGCAAGTGACTCCATTGGTTTGGATACTACCGCTCCAGCAGTAAGTATTATCAGTCCCACATCGAATGCAATATATACAACCACGACAAATACTATCAATTTAGGTGGTAATGCAACAGATAGCGGGAGTGGGGTCATTAATGTTGCGTGGAGTAGCGATAAAGGCGGAAGCGGAACTGCAAGTGGTATCGCTAATTGGGCGATTTCTGGCATTAATTTAACCAGCGGGAGTAATGTGATTACGGTAACAGCAAAAGATGGCGCCGGGAATACCGGGACTGCTGCAATTACTGTTCAGTACGAAGTCGGTCTTGTGGTAGCAACGGAAACGGTATCGAATATAAGACTGGATTCGGCGACATTGAATGGTACCGTAAATCCCGGTGGGTTATCAACAACAGTGTGGTTTGAATATGGTACAACGAGTGGGATATATGGGAATACTACACCAGCACAGGATGTAAGCGGAACATCTAATATGGTGATACGCGCTGACATAACAGGGCTCTTAGAGGGTAAGAAGTATTTTTACCGGGCAGTGGCACAAAACAGTTCGGAAACCAAACATGGATATGAGATGTCATTTACAACATTAGAGACAACTGCTCCAAGTGGTTCCATAAAGATAAATGGCGGCAATGCCTATACCAATACTACAACGGTTATACTTACTCTCTCCGCAACAGATAATATCGGGGTAACGGGATATTACTTGTCTCCAGCCAGTACACCACCAACAGTAACAAAAGTGGGTTGGATTTCGGTTCCTTCTACCCCGAATTTCAATGCGAATGTTTCGTATACATTGAGCGGTGAAGATGGTAATAGGATGGTATACGTATGGTTTAAAGATGCGTCAGGGAACATGTCTGGCGTTGCCAGTGATTCTATTATGGCGGACAGACGGGCTCCTGAAATTGAGATTAAGAGTCCAACTTCAGATGCGAAATATGTAAGTCCGGCTACTACGGTAAATTTGGGTGGTAAGGCTGAAGATGATGAAAGTGGTGTAGCTCGTGTAACCTGGACTAACGATAGGGGGGGGAGTGGGGTTGCATCCGGGACTACCAGTTGGACGATTAGTGGCATAAAGCTTATGAACGGTAACAACCTGATAACGGTAACTGCTTTTGATAACGCGGGCAATGCCATGAAGGATACAATAACTGTTCGGCCTCGCTAAAAACAAAGGGTTCATGACCGGTTATGTGAAAACCTCTGACCGTAATCTGCTATAAAAAAGGTTAGAGATGAAAAATGCGAAAAGGGCAAACTAACCGTGAGGTTAAGACACAAAGCCGCGATTCTTAAGTAAAGAATGTCGGATTGCCATATTTTCTTAACTTTTAAGGGTGGAAATGATTATGAAATACGCTTTGAGAATTTCAGGGTGCATCTTATTTTTTTTATGTCTTGCCCTCTTAAATTGTCAGAAAACAAAAGCGGATGACGGCTGGAAGAATTACTATTTAATAGCGTGGCGGGATACGTCTGCGAATTCTGTAAAATATGCAAAACAAATGGGGTACGATTATATTGCCGCAAAAAGCTGGACGGTTGGTACCTATAAGAACAACCCTGACTGTGCCGGTCTGAAGTATTATATTGTTGATCCCCATTTTACTGCGGATGTTTACGCCGATCTGCCCAACCGTTCTGTCCTGGGGGAGGCTATAGATGGTGGCCGGTTTATAGATATTTCCCGGACTTATACCCAGGAACAGAAGGATTGGTATAATAGTCGTATGGTTTGGAAAAGCAACGATTCATTTCCTTATAATTTTGCAACAGGTTACATACCAGACTCTGCAGGGACTAGAATTTCAGTCATGTGGGATGTTCAACAGCAGGCAGTTATTGATGAACTGGTTGAAAAGATAATACGCTTGTTTAAAAGCTATGAAAGACAAAGTCTTCCCTTTACCTTTGCAGGATATGTGATAGATGTGCCCATGCTGAGCGGTGACTTTATGTATTTAAGCAGTACGGGGAAAAACGTGCAGACAACACTGGAATATTGGACAGGAAGTGATTCCGGGCTGTTACATGACATCATTACCCATGAATATCCCACATACACAGAAGGAATGGCTGCGTTCTATAAACAATTAAATACCGGAATGCGTCAAAAATTTCCTGATGCCAAATGGTTAATGGAACCATCGAGGATCTATGATAGTTCCGGGGTTGTAAGTGGCGATGAATGGGTATACAGCATTAAAAATCGTGCGGATAAAAACGAATTAACGCCGGATTTTATATCTCAGGAAGGGGCGGTTACTGATTTTGTGGATAATAGCGATAATTTCAATTCCGGGTTAAATATTACCAGGGATATGGTAGGTTGTAGCCAGAATAGTGCGGTTGAAGAGGATGTAAATCGTCAAATTGCCGTAAAAGCCGGAATGAATGGGGCATGGTATAACTGGTTTGGGCGCTTTGGAGGTTCCAAAACAATGCCTGATTTTCAGGGGATTTCTGATGTTTACCCGCGGTTGAAACTGGTGCGGTGCATTCCAAACTGGGACAACCTCAACAAGGTACCACTGACGGATAGATCGTGGGATGGAAATGTATATCAAAGTTCCTTGAGTTATATAAGCCGTGATGTTATGTATTCTCGCCATCCAAAGACGGGAAAACTTTTTGCAGTATTTTTAACGACGAATGGTGTTGTAAAGCTTAATAGCTGGGAGTCGGTTACCTCTGTAAGATGTACCGACGGTTACTTTGTGGAAACCGTGGATGCACGTGATGATTTTAACATTATTGATAATGAGGTTCGTTTAAAGAGCGATGTTAATATTGCAACTGATCCGAACAATGGCCAGATAAAAGGAAATGGGTATATTTTTACCTTATCGGACAAAAGTGGAGTTGCCGAGGTAATTACCGGACCGGCAACAAATGTGACCGCAGACAGTGTAACATTAACGGGGATGGTAAATGCGAATGGCATCCCTGCAACAGTATGGTTTGAATATGATACGACACGTGGCGTATACGGGATGAAGTCGCTTATACAGGAGGTAAATGGCTCGACTAATACAGACGTAGCAGTAAACGTAAACGATTTATCATCGGGTAAGACATATTATTATCGCATTATGGGACAGAACAGTCAGGGGATCGTTTATGGCAGTGAAAGAAGTTTTACCACGCTGGACAATATACCGCCGGATTGTTCTCTAAAGATAAATGATGACAATCCTTTTACGAAGGTGGCCGGGGTTGTTCTGAACCTCTCGGCAACAGATAATACAGGCGTAACCGGGTACTGTATTTCTACGAATTCAACGCCGCCGTTAGCGACTGCTTCTGGGTGGACATCAATTACGTCAACGACGGATTTCAGTCTTAATAAACCGTATACCTTGAGTAGTGTGAATGGGATTAAGACACTGTATTTTTGGTGTAAGGATGCAGCGGATAATGTATCAAATGTTGCAAGTGCTTCTATTACCTATGACTCTGTTGCTCCAAAGATAAGCTTAACAAGTCCTACAACAGCGACTATGTTTTCGACGAGAGACAAGACAATAAGATTGGGTGGAACTGCATCAGATAGTACCAGCGGAATAAATAAGGTGACGTGGAGTAATGATAAAAGCGATAGCGGAACTGCCATTGGAACATCGAATTGGACAACCGATGATATAAATTTAACATCGGGAAATACTATAATTACGATAACAGCAACAGACGAAGCAGGCAATACCGGAACAGATACGGTTACCGTAACTATGCTGGAAACATTAAGTCCTGATGCCCTACAAATTTACTATCCTTTAAATGATGGGACTGGAACAGTTGCAAGAGATGTTTCAGGAAAAGGTAATCATGGAACTATTGCCGGGGCTACATGGACGACAGGTAAGATTGGCGGTGGATTAGAATTTAATGGAACAAGTCATTATATATCGGTTCCTCGTGTAGACCTTGACGAATTATCAATTTCTGGCTGGTTTTATAAAAATGCAAAAGACACGACAAATGCCGATGCAATATTCAGCGCATTCAATAAAGGAACAACGGCGCAGGCGCAGGAAGGCTATGAAATACGCTTTATACCATCCGACCCTGATACTATTGAATTTATGCTTATAACACAAAACGCGGATGGGACACGTACGTCAAAAATAGCACGGAACAATTTAACAAATTCAGTAGGTAAATGGTACCATGTTGCAGGTGTATATCGTAAGTCAACGGGTGAGCAGAAGCTCTATGTAAATGGACAACTGGTAAGTACCCTCGTGCATTCACCGGGTAATACCGTGGTACCTCTAACATCCTATTCGGATATGAGGATAGGATATTCGAGAGTAAGTACCGGTTACTTTAATGGTTCGATAGACGATATTCTTATATATAATGGCGTTCTGAGCGATCAGGAAGTACTGGATTTAACAGATAGTACCGTTCCTTCAGGCTCAATAGTTATCAACGATGGTGCATTATATTCAAATTCTACCAGCGTCACCTTGAATCTGCTTGCTACTGATAATATCGGGGTGACAGGCTATTGCCTCTCGGTGAATCCTACAACACCACAAGCCAATGCAACAGGCTGGATACCGGTAACCCCAACAAAAAATTTTAGTTCTCTTCTACCGTATGTTTTAAGTAACGATGTGGGTAGTAAAACAGTATATGCATGGTATAAGGATGCTATGGGAAATGTTTCAGAGATGGCCAGCGCTTCAATTACTTTGGATACTATAGTCCCGGTAGTAACTATCACGACTCCTACCCCTGATGCTATTTATACAACAACAGACATAACAGTAAGTTTAGCAGGCAGTGTTGTGGATGATGGAAGTGGCGTAAATAATGTGACATGGAAAAGTGATAAGGGTGGGAGTGGAGATGCAAGGGGAACGACAAGTTGGACGATTCCTGATGTAAGCCTAACTGACGGGGATAACAGAATTACCATAGTGACGACTGATAAAGCAGGCAATACCGGCTTATCAACGATTACCGTAAAGTTTGGTTTAGAACCCACCGTAATAACGGGAGCATCGGCAAATGTAACAGCGGTTTCAGCTACTTTACTTGGGACGGTGAATGGAGGCGGGTTGCGAACGTCTGCATGGTTTGAATATGGCGCAGAGAGTGGTGTGTATGAAAACATCACGCCTGCACAGGATGTAACCGGAGCAACGAACACCGAGTTAACTGTTGACGTTACAGGGTTGGTGGAAGGCAAAGAGTACTATTACAGGATTGTAGCTCAGAATAATGCCGGAACAAAACGGGGAAGTGAAATGGCATTGAAGACTCCGGATACGACAGCCCCCGTGGGTTCAATCCTTATTAAGGATGGCGATGCATATACCAGCACCACGACAGTTACCTTGAAGTTGACCGCAACGGATAATGTGGGAATAACAGGGTACTATCTTTCGACAAGTGATATTATACCTGCGGCAACATCGGAGGGTTGGACGGATGTTCCTTCTACGACAAGCTACAGCGCAGGTATTCAATATACGCTGAGCGACAGCGATGGTAATAAGACGCTTTATGTGTGGTACAAGGACGAAGCCGGGAATATATCAGGTACTGCAGGTGATTCAATTGATGTGGATACAAGGGCGCCGGAAATAAATATTATGAGTCCCACATCTGATGCTGCCTATATAACGACAGCGAGTGCGGTAGGTCTCAGTGGTAATGCTGTTGATATAGGAAGTGTGATACAGAGTGTGACGTGGAGCAGCGACAGGGGAAGAAGTGGAGAAGCAGGTGGGACGGCAAATTGGACAATTGTGGATATAAATCTGGAGATTGGTGATACGGTAATAACGGTAACGGCGAAAGATAGCGCAGGGAACACAGGCACTGCATCAATTACGGCTACCTATGGTGTTGTCCCGGCAGTAACGACCGCATCAGCGATAGATGTGAAAGCAGATACAACAACGTTGAACGGTATGGTGAATGCTGGTGGATTGCCCGCGACAGCATGGTTTGAGTATGGTACCACAATGAGTCAATTTGACAATACAACACCGCCACAAAGCATTGGCGGATTAACTGATGCACCGATAAGCGCTGGTATAACAGGATTATTGCAAAGTAAGACGTACTATTATCGTTTGGTAGCTCAGAATGTTGCGGGAACTGTTTATGGGAGTGAAAAGACATTAAAAACATTGGATGCAAGCGCTCCATCAAGTTCGGTCGTTATCAATGGTGGAGATGCCTATACCAATTCTACAGCAGTGAGGGTAAGTTTATTGGCTACCGATAATGAAGAAGTAACGGGGTATTATTTTTCCACGAATAATGTAACACCATCAGCGACAGCAGGAGGATGGACAAACGTTACGCCTTCACCTTCTTATAGCGCAAGTGCTTTATACACGTTTGACAGTGGGGATGGAACAAAGACGCTGTATGTCTGGTATAAGGACGCCGCTGGGAATATATCTAATACCGTCAGCGATTCTATTGAACTGGATACGACAGCGCCTGTTGTGGTCATCACGAGTCCTGTTTCAGGTGACACATATTCAACTACATCAGTTTTGATAAATCTTGGCGGCAGCGCTTCGGACGGTAGAAGCGGGATAAGTGGTGTTATATGGAGTACTGATAAGAATAGTAGCGGCACGGCCAGTGGGACGACGAATTGGATGATTTCTCCTATAAACCTGACTGTTGGCGATACCGTAATTACCGTAACGGCAACTGACGGGGCGGGTAATACAGGGATGACCACTATTACCGTGAGTTATTCCGGAGCGCCTGATCAGGCTGGCTTAAGTGCCCTTTATGTTTTTGATGAGAGAAGTGGAGCAACTGCCCTTGATACATCGGGCAACGGTAATAATGGTACAATTAATGATGCAACATGGACAACCGGTAAGATCGGAAGTGCATTGAGCTTTGATGGTACAAGTAGTTATGTATTGCTTTCCAACACCTTAGATGCTTTCAGCGAGTTTACGTGTT
>CAYJME010000081.1:0-12987 GCA_964370795.1 uncultured candidatus Brocadiaceae bacterium | reverse complement strand
GTTGATGGGGCATATCTTCGATGCTAACCAGCTCCACCCCGGCGCGGGTTAAAAAATCCAGCGCGGTAGGGTCAACCCGGTATGAGTTGGCATACACCAGCCGCGAGATACGCGCATTGATGAGCATTTTGGTGCAATTGAGACAGGGGAAATGGGTCACGTAGCAGTCGGCGTCCTTGGTGGCCTGCCCGAAAACCGCTGCCTGGATGATGGCATTGACCTCGGCGTGCACGGTACGGACGCAGTGTCCGTCCACCATCAGGTGCCCGATGTCGTCACAGTGCTCCAGCCCGGCGGGAGAACCGTTGTAACCTGTGGCGATAATGTGCTTCTCGCGCACCAGCACCGCTCCAACCATGGCGCGGTCGCAGGTACTGCGCAACGCTACATCTTCCGCAATTTTCATAAAATAAGAATCCCAGGATGGCCGCATTAAGCTCTCCCTGCCATTAAAATTAGGTTGTTTTTACACCCAAATCATTTTAACCCATGCCCGGCATAAAAGGCACACCGCCTGGATGAAATCTGCGGAATTACCCCACACCCGGGTGCACATGGCGGCCTTTGAACCGGCAAGTCTCGTTGAGCGCGCAGTACGCGCATGGCGGCCCTTCGGCCGGGGTCATGCCGGGGCCCATTCCGATAACGCCAGAGGTGGTTTTGCGCGGGTGCATGGCCAGGTTTTGATTGACGCTCACCCCGATTACCGCAGCATCGACCAGCGAAAAAATTTGCGACTGCCCCTGTTCCACGCTCCAACCGACCATACCCGGGTTGAGGAAAATCGATGTCTGCCAGCCATGTTCTTCAGCCAGGCGGTTGACGTAGCGGTATACCAGCAGCGACAGCGCATCGTTGGCGGCGTTGCCTACCCCGTCCAGCGCAAAGGCGTAGGGGGCATCGTTGCCCATCGCCTGCTGGATGCGGGTTTCCAGCGCCGTTCCGCTCGTATAGAGCACAACTGCGACCTGCTGCGCCCCGGCCAGGTGCTGACCGATGGCAGCGCCGGTCAACGAACCATTTCCCGTCAGTTTGAGCCGCTGATGGTTGAGCCCATCCACATCCAGAACACGCACCAGGGCACGCGGCTCGAGCAGCATCAGACCGTCTGCCAGCGCCCGCTCGGCAGTCTCCACCACCTGCGGACGGCGGGCGCGCAATACGGCGGCATCGGCCCCCTGTGCTTGCAGCACCCAGTCAGCGGTCAGTTCCAGTTGACCTGGCTCAAAACGCAGGATGGTGGTTCCATTAGGTTGCATAGCGCGAGTATAAACGATTAACCCGGCGGGATGCCAGCCCGGGCGGGCATGTCTGTGCCGGCGCTGTGATATACTTGGGTTTGAACGATTTCACCACCGGTGACCTATCCCCTGCATGAAACTTATCATTCAGATCCCGTGTTATAACGAGACCGAAGCCCTGCCAGAGACAGTGGCTCAGTTGCCGCGCCAGATCGACGGGGTGGACGAAGTCGAATTTCTGGTGATCGATGACGGCAGCACGGACGCTACAGCGGAAACTGCGCGCGCCTGCGGGGTGGACCATGTGCTGCGCCTGCCGCACCATTCCGGGTTGGCAGTTGCCTTTGCTGCCGGGTTGGAAGCCTGCCTGCGGCTGGGAGCGGATTTGATCGTCAACACCGATGCCGACAACCAGTACAATGCTGGCGACATTCCTCTGCTGGTCCAGCCGCTGCTGCACGGTGAAGCTGAAATGGTCATCGGCGACCGCGGGGTGGCTACGCTGGAGACTTTCTCGCCGCTTAAACGCCGCCTGCAGGTGATCGGCAGCCGGGTAGTCTCGCGCGCAGCCGGGCTGGACGTGCCCGATGCGACCAGCGGCTTCCGGGCTATGACCCGCGACGTGGCGCTGCACACCATCGTCCTGTCGGATTACTCCTACACGCTCGAGACCATCATCCAGGCGGGCAACCGCAGCACGCGGGTGCTTTCGGTGCCGGTGCGCACCAACCCGCCGAAACGTCCCTCGCGTCTGATGACCGACATGGGGCACTACCTCAAACATTCTTCCGCAACCATCATTCGCTCGTACACCATGTACCGTCCGCTGCGCGTGTTCTCTACTGTTGGGACGATTTTCTTCCTGGTCGGGTTGGTGTTCGTTGTACGCTTTCTCATCTTCTACTTCCAGGGGCTCGGCGACGGGCACATCCAATCACTGGTCCTGGCGGCGGTGCTGCTGATCGTGGGCTTCCAGACCTGGCTGATTGGCCTGGTGGCGGACCTGGTGGGGAAGAATCGCAGGATGATGGAAGAGGTGTTGTGGCGGGTAAGGGGAGATGGGAAGAATTCTTCCGGCCAAACATGAAACCGTTATCTGTTTATATCGAAAATCGACGGCAGAAAATAATTGCGCCATATGTAACAGGACGAATCCTCGATTTAGGCTGCGGTTATGGCGCATTCGTTGGACACAATCAACCAAAACCTGAGAATTATCTGGGGGTCGATCATTTAATATCGATAGTGCAATGGTTCGAACGTCAATATCCAGAATACCGCGTGAAAATTATGGATCTGGAATCGGATTTTTTAGAAGTAGAATCACGATTTGATACGATTGTGATGACAGCATGTTTGGAGCACTTAAAAAACCCAGACCATATTTTTAGCCAACTTCCGAACATATTAAATCAAAATGGAAAGATATTGATCACTACGCCTACACCTTTTGGCGGAAAAATCCATACCATCGGCGCAAGATTCGGATTTTTTTACCAGGAAGCTGCCGAAGATCATGAAATATTTTATTACCGGGAGACCCTTCAAGATTTATTTAGCCGCCACGGATTAAAAATGGTCGAGTATTCCCAATTCATGTTTGGCGGTAACCAGTTTGCGGTTGGAATGTTGCCGTGAAGGTTGTATTTATCGGTCCAGTCTATCCATACCGTGGTGGGATTGCTCATTTCACTACTGCCCTGGCAGATGCTGCTGGTAAAGCTGGTCATGAGATTGAAGTAGTTTCTTTTAAACGCCAGTATCCCAAATTTCTCTATCCGGGCAAGTCGGATCAGGACCCGAGTGTGGATGCCTTATCGGTTCCAGCAAAATTTCTGCTCGACCCGCTGTATCCCTGGACCTGGGAACAAGTCCGCAAAGACATCATCCGGTTCGAACCGGACCTGGTAGTCTTCCAATGGTGGACGACATTCTGGGCGCCAGCATTTGGTACTTTGGCTCGCGGATTGACACGGGCGGGAATCAAAAGTATTTTCCTGATCCATAATGTTTATCCACATGAGACTCGTCCCTGGGACCAGCCATTGGTGACATATGCTCTTTCAGCCACGGATTCCTTTATTACCCTGTCTGAATCCCAACGCCAGATCGTGAGCAATCTGTTCCCACGGGCAAAGGTCGAATGCACACCCATCCCGGCTTACCAACTTTCAACCGACACAAAAATTGATCTTGCCGAAGCCAAATCACGACTGGGAATACCACCTGAACGCAAGGTTGCACTCTTTTTTGGCATTGTTCGGCCGTATAAGGGGTTGCGACTGCTGGTGGAAGCGGCAGGAATATTGAAACGGCAAGGGAATCCGGTTCACCTGTTGATCGCCGGTGAATTCTGGGAGGATGTCGAGGAGTACCGAAAGTTGATCCAAACGGAGGGAGTTGAAGACTGGGTCACGATTGACAACCGCTATATACCCAACGAAGAGGTGCCGCTATTTTTCGGCGCGGCAGATGTGTTCGTAGCACCTTACGTTGGCGGCACGCAAAGCGCAGCGGTAAAATTGGCGATGGGTTTTGGGGTGGTGGTGGTTGCTTCGGAAATCCTGGGAGAAGGACAGGTAAACGTTCCTGAGAATGCCTTTCGTATTTTTTCCCCGATCGATGCAGAGTCATTAGCCCAAACCTTATCAAGCTGGACAAAATCTCCGACACACACGGTCTCAAACTATCCTGACAATAGATGGGATAATTTGATCGGAATTCTTCGTGAAAATTGTGCGCCAATTTCATTGTAAATAATATTAATTCCTATGGTTTTGCCGAACGTTTTTGCTGTTACTGTAAATTGGAATCGACCCAAAGAAACGTGTGCCTGTATTGATTCACTATTAAACCAAAACAACATCCATCTCCAAATTGTCATAGTGGATAACGGGTCATCGGATAATTCTGTTGAATTCATTCGAGCCAGGTATCAAACAGATTCAATCCACTTAATTGAGTCATCTACTAATATGGGGTTTGCTGGTGGTTATAATGCCGGAATGCGACATGCTTTAGAATGTGGTGCTGACTTTATTCTGATTATCAACAATGATGCAGAAGCCGAGCCAGACATGGGCCATAGATTACTTTCGGGTATGGAAGAAAAGATTGGTGTCGTCGCCCCCGCGATTTTTTATTCAGATGCGCCAAGGCGGTTGTGGTCTTCAGGGGGAACCATATCACCCATTCTGCTGGAACCAAAAGATGCTCACAGTCGAAAAAAGCCCCTTCCGGCCGTGCAAGTCCGCCGGACTTTCTTAAGCGGGTGTGCACTACTCTTCAGGCGTCAGGTTCTGGAGCAAGTTGGCTTATTCGATGAAAGATTTTTTGTGTATTATGAAGACCTTGACCTTTGTATGCGGATGCAACAGGCTGGAATTAAAATGGCCCTTGTACCCGGGGCTGTGGTTTATCATAAAGTTTCCTTAAGTAGCGATGGATCAGACAGTTCTTTAGAACGCTACCATACAGCCCGCAGCAGCGGCATTTACTTCCGGAAACACATGCACGGCCTTTATCCTTTGTGGATTATTCCATACCGTTTCGGAAGCGCCCTGTTATGGACAGTTCGGCTTCTCTTGCGATGGAAAACGCAGGCTTTAGTAGCCTATTGGCAAGGGCTTCTCGATGGTTGGATGAGACCACAGCCATGAAAATTTTGATGATCGTGTTCAACCAGGTTGGTCGAGGGACTTATTATCGTGCTTTGGCATTGGGGCAAGAACTGGCTGTTCATAACCATGAAATTACACTGTTGGCAACCGCTCCAAAAGAACGATTACGGTTTACTGAAACGATAATTGGAGACATACGGCTGGTAGAATCCCCTGACCTAACAAGGGGTTCATTAAGGTCTGGTTGGGACCCGTGGAATGTATTCCGCCGGTTAACCTGGGCTGGGAAGAATACATTCGACCTGGTGCATGCTTTTGAAACGCGTCCGACGGTTATTTATCCGGCGTTAAAAATTCACCGCCATGGTGTCCCGATATTTATGGATTGGGCTGATTGGTTTGGTAAAGGTGGTTCAGTTGAGGAACGGAAGAATCCGTTCGTAAGAACAATATTAAGACCGGTTGAAACCTATTATGAAGAGCATTTCCGGGGAGTAGCACAGGGAACGACTGTAATTAGCAGGTCAATATACCAACGTGCCGTCAATTTAGGTGTTCCTGAAAATCGGCTACTAATTTTGCCAAACGGTGCAAATGTTAAGGCGTTCTACCCTGTAAACCAGCACCTCGCTCGGGATGTGTTTGGCATAACTGAAGATGCCCCCATAATCGGCTATATGGGCTCGATATTTATGCAAGATGCTCAATTCATGTCGGAAAGTTTTAACCTTGTTCAGCAACGCATTCCGACTGCGAAATTGATGATTGCTGGTTACTGCCCGTTTGATTTTACGAAACTGGTATCACGTCCGGAAAGCGTAATTGTTACTGGGTCGAGCACATTGGATAAGCTGAACACTGCATTAAACTGCTGTGACATTCTCTGGTTACCTTTGAGAAATTCACAAGCAAATCGCGGCCGACTCCCGCTAAAAGCATCCGATTATTTAGCGGTTGGCAAACCAATAATCTCAACGGATGTGGGTGATCTCAGAGAATTCCTGGAAAATGGTGATTTTGGTGCGGTTGTACCGGACTCGATTGATCTTTTTGCCAGGGCAACAATTGATTTACTCACTGATTCTCATCAAAGAAAGGCCTTCGGGGAGAAAGCTAGACAGTACGCTGTGGATCACCTGCGTTGGTCACACCTGGTGCAGAAGCTCGAGGAATTTTACGAACATTCTTTATCGGGCAAATAAAAGAAAAAATCTATGGAAACAATTTCTTGCGATTATTGCAGAAGCCAGGAAAGTACTACCCTTTTTCACAATGCCGATTGGCCCTGGCTTGAGCAGAATTTAGGAATCGAAATGGTAACCTGCAATCGTTGCGGATTAGTGTACCTCAACCCGCGTCCTGACAAATCTGAAATTCAAGATTTTTACCAAAGTGATTATCCATCTTATGCAAAGCCTATCCAGGAAGAGAAATCCAAATTGATACAATTGGTTCGCAGGGGGAATTTGCGGCATCGCCGTAAGTTTATAGAGGATCATTTAAACGGACAAAACAAGAAGTTATTGGATGTCGGTTCCTCGACGGGTCTGTTCTTAGATGAAATGCAGAACGCAGGGTGGGAAGCGTTCGGTGTTGAGCCGAATGATGAAATCGCTCAAATCGCACGGGTTAAACTAGGTCTGAAGGTTCACACTGGATTTTTAGACAGCTTGGAAATCCCTTTAGAAACATTTGATGTTATCACTTACTGGGACGTACTGGAACATACATTCTCACCGCGGCAGGAGCTGGCGCGAGCCGTAAGCTTGCTGAAACCTGGTGGCTTACTGGTCATCAACATTCCAAATTGGGATGCGTTTGATCGGAAGTTATTCGGCGCATATTGGCAGGGTTATGATCCCCCGCGCCATTTATATGTTTTTCCACGGGATATATTGGCAAAATATTTATCGGAAGCTGGTTGTGAGATCGTCGACTGGAAGTGCGTCATTTCCTCATATTATTCCATGATCATGGGATTGGAACGGATGCTTCAGACTAAAAATCCAAAACCGGCTCGTTTGATAATGTCCTTCTTGCGCCTTCCAGGATTACGCTTTGTCTTTGAACCATTCTTGTTTCCCTTCTATATGATCCGGCAAGGCTCAGTGATCACTGTGGTTGCAAAAAAAGCGTGATGTTCAGGATGAAATTACCAGGTGGTATAATTTTTTTCCTAAAAGCATTAGGAAGAATTAAAACACAACTATAAAAAGGCGGGTTTGCTTTAATGATCATTCTTGGAATAACACATCCGATTTCTTGGAACAACGCTGCTTGCATTTTAGTAGATGGCAAGCTGGTGGCTATGGTTGAAGAAGAGCGCCTGAATCGGATCAAACACTCACCCAGAATTGCGCCAAAACTGGCGATTGATTATTGTTTGACCGCAGCTGGAATTACCCTGGACGAAGTTGATCATGTCGCCGTTGGCTTTGACAGCGTAAAGAACGTCGTAATGCGTAATTTATCGATGGATAATTTCGTCAGCGGCCTAAACCAGGCGGTGAATTGGATTAGAGAGGGGCGTAAATACGAAGCAGAACTACCACTTGGAAATTACGACCGAAAAAAAGTGATTTTTGTAAATCACCATCTGGCGCACATGGCCAGCACGTTCTATCCTTCGGGTTTTAAAGAAGCGAACATCATTTCTTTGGATGGAAGTGGTGGTGGCGAATCCGGTGTACTTGGGTTTGGCAGGGAGGACGAGATCCGAGTATTGAAGACCGTTACAAACAGAGGCAGTTGGGGTTTGATGTACGAAGCAATAACCGAAAAATTGGGATTCAGACGTCATAGCGGCGAAGGTAAGGTCATGGGATTGGCTGCTTATGGCACGCCTGATCCTGCTGGGCTGCCCTTTATCGACTGGAGCGGAGAAATCCCCGTAATTAATCCCGAGGCACGAAAAGAGTTTGTAGATAGCTTGCCCTTACGTAAACGAGATGACCCGATTACAGACTGGCATAAAAACCTTGCCGCAACGTTACAGGATACTCTCGAACGAGCTGTCATCCGTATGGCTGAATATCTGTACTATCAAACCAAATTCCCCAATCTTACGTTGGCCGGGGGGACAGCGCTCAACTGTTCCATGAACGGCAAACTGGCAACCCAACCGTTTGTCAAGAATATATTTATTCAACCGGCTGCGTATGATGCTGGAACGGCATTAGGCGCAGCCTTGATGGTCTACAAAGATAAGGTCGGTTCACGCCCAACTTGGATTATGGAACATGCTTATTGGGGCCCCCAATTTTCAAATGACGATATCCTCAATGCGCTTCATGCGTATGCCGAGCTGGACTTCCATAAGAGTGAGGATATTTTTAGTGAGACCGCAGAATTCTTAAATCAGGGAAAAATTATCGGCTGGTTTCAAGGGAGATCTGAAATTGGTCCGCGTGCGCTTGGCAATCGCAGTATTTTAGCGAACCCCTCCTTGCCTGAGATGAAAGATAAGGTAAATAATCAGGTAAAACATCGAGAGCCGTGGCGACCTTTTGCACCATCTATACTTGAGGAAGAGGTGGACCGGTATATCGGAAGCGAGGTAAACTCCCCATTTATGATCTTGGCGTATGATACCCTTTCAGCAATGCAGCCTGAGATTATCAGTGCCATTCACGTCGATGGTACTTGCCGCCCCCAAACCGTTTCAAAGCGTACCAATCCACGATATTGGAAATTAATTAAAGAATTTCAAAACAAGACCGGCATTCCTGCCGTGCTGAATACTAGTTTTAATGTCGATTCTCAACCTATTGTCAATTCTCCTGTGGAAGCGATTGACACATTCCTTAACTGCGGGATCGATATTTTAGCAATTGGAGACTTTATTGTTTATAAACCTGGAAAAAATTAATTTTTCCAATTGGATTTATAAATGAAGGTATTAAGGGATCTCCTCAACAAACTGAATTTCCGGAAGATCTTGAATTTATTAATTATTGTAGCTGCGGTCGTTGTGGCTGCAATAATTATTTTTCGCGATAGTGGTACGATTGACTGGACAAAACTTAGGTTTAGACCTATTTATTTAATTCTTGGGTATCTAGTGGCAACATCCGGACTACTTATATCCATACCGGTATGGCGTTCCATATTAAGGGTTTTTGGAGTAAATGCGCACTTGCGTGAGGATATTCTTTTTTATAACCTCGGGCTACTGGGTTATGCGCTCCCGGGAGGAATCTGGTCAATTGCCAGCAGGGTATCACTTTATTCCGCACAAACATACAGTGCGACTGCTGTAATAGTGGCCGGAGTTTTAGAAGCATTAATCACAGGAGTTGCAGGCCTTATCCTATATGCAGTAACCGCTATAAGCTGGAAAAATATTGATTTGGTGCAAAACCCATTTCTTGCCGTCGGGATTGCGGTGTTATCCCTCATCATCCTCCACCCGAAGGTGTTTTCAAGAATTAGCTCAGTGATCCTAAAAAAGTCGAAACACGCTGACTTTCAAAATATTATGTCCTACAAATTTATACACCTTTTATTCTGGATCATTGGTGAAGCTTTTGTTATTACTCTTGGAAGCACTGGCCTTTTCTTATTGCTAGAAAGTTTTACCCAGGTGGACCTCTCTGCCTGGGCAGCTGTCCTTTCGGCCTGGAGTGCAGCCAATGCCGTCAGCGCGCTATTGTTTTGGGTGCCCGGTACACCGATTCTCAGAGACGGTGCAATGGCCCTTGCATTAACCACGACTATTCCACTGGCGTCGGCAATTATATTCGTGGTTGTACAACGCGTTTGGACCCTAGTTTCGTTGCTGCTCAATGCCATAGTTGTCTGGTTGATTTTTGGTCACCCAATGAAGGTCCGTGAAAAAAGAAATATAAGTCCCAATAACCCATAAGTGGTATTTCATTGCAGAGTACCGGTTGTTATAGTATCTATAATATAATCTCCCAGGAGGAGTTGAAAATGAAAAAGAGTTGGATGTCTTTATTAATCGGACTGGTAATTATTGCGTTATTGGCAATGCCGATGCCGGTAAGTGCTCAAGGTGGGAATACCTATAGCTCAGGTTTCCAAGTTCAAAACCTCGAGTCAGGCATGGCGGCTGATATAGATCTGGTTTTTTATACTTCTGCTGGCGCTGTTGCCGCGACGATCAGTGACACGATTGCTGCGAATTCCAATAAAACGTACTTTCCATTGACTGCTGTATCGTCGGGATTTGCAGGGTCGGTCTTAGTAGTTTCCAAGAATGGCGCTCGAGTATCGGCAATAGTCAATATGGTCATTTATGACGGCACCAGCATTCGCGGTGGTGGGTCATACTCCGGGTTCACTGCTGGTTCTACCAGTGTTTCGCTTCCTTTATTGATGAAAGCAAACTATGGGATTGGCACCTGGTTCTCGGTGCAGAATACCTCTGCCACAAGCCAGACAATAGCGATTGATTACACCGGCGGGGGGTTGACTGCCAGTCAATGCGATACCACTGTTGATGTCGCACCTTTTTCTGCGAAAACAATTGACCAAACCGTCAACACATGCCTGCCCAACGGCTGGGTTGGAGGTGCTAAATTGTCCGGGCCTTACGAACTGGCTGCCGTAGTGATCCAGGTAAAATCTGGTGCTAAGTCAGTCTGGGCATATTCCGGCTTTACTTCCAACGGAACTTCATTCTTCGTTCCCCTGGTATCAAGCAACTACTATCGTTCTGGAACTTCAATTAATATTCAGAACGTTGGCACGAGTTCGACGAATGTGACAGTATCGTATAAACCCAATGTCGGTTTCCCGGGTGTGGCTTGCACCGAGACCAAAACGATTTCCGCTGGAGCCACAGCAGTGTTTGGGTTCCCGCAACTACCGCTTGCTTGTGGATCGAAAGCTGGTTTCACGGGAATCACTGATACTACCAATGGTGCCTTTGTCGGTTCAGCGACCATTTCAGGGAACTCTGCTTCTCAGAATTTGGTTGCGATTGTCAACCAGGTGAAGCGCGGTGCGGCTGAAGGGGCCTCGTACAATGCGTTTTTTGCCAGTAATGCGAAAAACAATATTAGCTTCCCGTTAGTAATGGATCGCAATTACGGAATATTCACCGGTATGTCTATTGTAAATGTCGGTGCTTCTTCGGTCACCGTAAATTGCTCCTTCTCTGGTTCTGCACGGACAGTGTCCAAAACGCTAGCAGTTGGTGAAGGCTTCACCGATGTCCACCTCAATGCATTTACCGCCGGTTACGTTGGGGCTGGTTTCTGCTCGGTTGCGGATGCATCTGCGAAGATTGTCGGTGTTATGAACCAGGCAAAATTAGGCGCACTGGATACCGAAGACCAACTACTGACCTATGAAGGTACGAACTACTAGGCTTACCTAATCCAAAGGCAAATAGTGCCGCCAATTGGCGGCACTATTTCTAATATAAATTATTCAAGGTTATACTCTGGGATGAAATTAAATCCTTCTTCATAATAATAGATGAGACACCATGAACATACGCAGCATTTTTTTTCTCATGATGATTACTTCGATACTGGTTGGGTGTGGGAATTCAGTTCCTAGTCAGGCACAACTTACCGGTGTCAATGTTAACCCGACCCGATACGAAGGTGCTTCTGCTTACCCAAGCCCACTCGGAGCACAATCGTACCCAGCCGCTGAGCAAACTGGCGAGCCTGCGCCCATTGAAAGCATTCCCACGCCTGGCCAGACAAATAAAGCGACCATTACCGGTTATATTAATAACAGCACTGGTGATAAGACCGAACCGGCGGTTTCAACGATTTTGTATCTGGCAGAGGTAATTTACCAAAACGGAACGCCAACTGTCGCCGGTTTCGATCGATCATCCCCACTCAAGACTATTACAGATAGCAAAGGTCGGTTTGTATTCACGGATGTCCCGTTCAATGCATATTCGATCGTTGTGGATAAAATTAGTGAAGCCTATTTGCTTTCTGACCCGGTAACTGGGGGCGATTTATTAATTGAGCCTAAAGAGAGCAAAATTTATGATTTGGGCGAACTGACTTACGGTGCAGTCCCCTAAAAAAAAAATAAAACCTAAGCCTCCCCTCATGCCCACAACCGCACTCATCACCGGCATTACTGGCCAAGACGGCTCCTACCTGGCGGAATTCCTGCTCGAGCAGGGATACGAAGTTCACGGCATTGTCCGGCGCGTGGCGCTGGAAGATCCTGCCCGGCGCTTGAGCCGCATCTCGCCATTTATTGACCGCCTGCACTTGCATTCTGGCACGCTGGATAGTTTCGCCAGCATCTTCCGCATTGTGCGCGAGGTGCAGCCAGACGAATGCTACCACCTGGCCGCGCAGAGTTTCGTCAGCTACTCCTTCGACGATGAATTCTCGACGCTCAGCACCAACATCAACGGCACGCATTTCATCCTGGCGGCGCTCAAGGACCTGGCGCCCAACTGCCGCTTGTATTTCGCCGGTTCGTCCGAGATGTTTGGCAATGCGCCCATCTCGCCGCAAAACGAAGCCACCCCCTTCAATCCGCGCTCGCCGTACGGCATCTCCAAGCTGGCGGGGTTTCACCTGGTGCGCAATTACCGCGAGGCCTACAACCTGTTTGCCTGCAACGGGATTATGTTCAACCATGAATCCGAGCGGCGCGGCTATGAATACGTGACCCGCAAAATTACCAGCACCGTGGCAGCCATCAAGTACGGGCATGCGCAGGGGCTGGCACTGGGCAACCTGGCGGCACGCCGCGACTGGGGCTATTCGCCGGAATACGTGCGCGCCATGTGGAAAATGCTTCAACAGCCTCTACCGGATGACTACGTGGTCGCGACCGGGGTCTCGCATTCGGTGCGTGACTTTGTTGAACTGGCTTTTTCACTGGCCGGCCTGAACTGGGAAGACCACGTGCGCACCGACCCCAAATTCTACCGTCCGGTCGAGATCAACGAGCTGCGCGGCGACTCGTCGAAGGCAAAGGCGGTGCTGGATTGGCGCCCGACGGTCACTTTTGAGCAGTTGGTCGAGCGCATGGTCAAGCACGATCTGGACCTGGAAAAACAAACTCACCCCTAATAAAAGCAGCATTTTAGCCGTCAAATCAGTCCAAAATGATACGCCCCTTGACCAATCGGGGACGTGAGTTTATAATTCAACAACTGAATATTGACTATG
>CAYJME010000080.1:0-13206 GCA_964370795.1 uncultured candidatus Brocadiaceae bacterium | reverse complement strand
AAACAGGGGTGGGTGAAGATGCGGGAGGAAGGAAGGAAATAGCATCCAGCCTTCGGGCTGGATGAGGATTGAAACGAGTGGAACAAGGCTCCTGAATCTCTATAAGAAAAGACTTGTAAAGAGAATAGATGAAATGAGAGACGGCGGAAAGGTGTGGGTATACGAAAGAATTTAATCCCGATGGCCAGTACGTAAAGTCTCTATTTATTAGGTAGGGGTAATTCATAAACTACCCCTACCTATTACAAGGAAAGGGGCATCCTATTTTGTCGAAAATGATTTCTCGCGTCCATATGACGTTCCAGCCTTGTTCTCCGCCGCAATCCTGTAATAATACTTTGTTCCGGGAGATAATTTTTTTATGCTGGCGATTATCTTCTTGCTTTTCTTTCCGCTTACCATTTTATTGGTCGACTTTTTGTTATATACACCGGTAGTCGAGCCGTACTCGAACCACACCTTTGTTGTTGTTCCCTGGGCATTCGCTGTCCCATTCAGCATTGCCGAATTAACGGCCACTTTTGTTGCTATACCCGTTTTCACGGTTGGTTGAGTAGCAGCGTCCGTAGTTTTCGTTGCATATTTAAGAATACTCTTCGTCACATCATAATAATTAATGTGCACATTGTTACTTGCGTCCAGCGCTATGGAAGAATACAAACCAACATTTCCTACGCTATCAACCGTTTCTGCTGTCCATGTATTTCCTGCATTGTTTACATAGATGAGATTTCCACCATCAGCATCACCTACGGCATAATAACTGACATGCGACTTGCCATTGCTGTCAACTGCTATGGAGAGAAACGAAGCGATAGCCCCAGTAAATACCTTTTCTGTTACCCATACACCTGATGTGTTGGTTGCATACTTGATGTCAAAAATGGAGCTGTTTGTGTAAATTTTGTGTAAATAATGTAAGCCTTGCCATTTTTGTCTACCGCTATGGAGGTCAAACTACCGGTAAGCAATACCGTATCATCTACCTTTTCCGTTGACCACCTCCCCGATTTTTTAACCGCATACCAGAGATCTGCATTCGTAGTGTCATAATAACTTATGTGCACATTGTTAAATGTATCTACTGCAATTGATGCACCGCGATCTACGAATGTGGATTCATCAACTTTCTCGTATTGCCACTGAGTTCCATTATGGTATGCATGGTAAAGGCGGTTATCTTTGCAATAGACAATGTGAGGATGTCCATCTGAATCTATCGCAATTGTCCTTGAAGAGAGGTAAAGATTGTTACTCAACGATACCACCGTTTCGGTCTTCCATGTATTCACTGCAGTTTTTGCAATATTGTCTTGATTTGTACTCCACTGTTCAGCAAAAAGGTTTTGTAATAAAGTCGTACATATCAGGAAAACTACGGGCACTACAAAACGCATAATGCTCTTTTTCATATTTCTCTTCGTTCCTATTAATGAAATGACGTAAAAAAACAACTCGCCAGAAACAATAAAGAGGTCATATTATACAATTATAATAATAAAATAAAAGTCAAAATTATTCGTATGCCCCCCCTGGAAAAACAATTAGATTTGACAAAATCGCCTCTAACTATTACGATACTACATTTACTTATAAATTGTAGTATTCCACCCCAGAGTTCGCAAAGAGCGCGGAGGCTACATAAATTTCGAAAATGGAAAAAATATCCATAAAAACATATTCAAGAAGCGAATTTATTGATATAACACAAGCAGTTAGTGAAATTGTACAAAAATCAGAAACAAAAGAAGGCATGTGTTATGTATACATACCACATACTACCGCTGGCATTACGATCAATGAAAATGCTGACCCTTCTGTACGGAAAGATATTCTCAACAAACTTGATAACATAGTCCCCTGGAATGGCAACTATACCCATGATGAGGGAAACTCCGCAGCCCATATAAAATCAACGCTCGTGGGTTCTTGTGTATCTATACCCATTTCGGAAGGAAGATTGATACGAGGGACATGGCAAGGCATTTACCTTTGTGAATTTGATGGACCACGACACAGAGAAGTATTTATTCAAATTATTAAAGGCTGACACTGCAAAGATTCGCAAAAGAACAGTGTTTAACAACCGATGGAATATAACGGATGCCATAAAGGTCTTTTTTTTCTATATGCTCCTTATGTTTGTCGGAATGCCTCTGATTACACGGGCTATTTATACAATTTCCGGTCACGCTGCCAACACCTACACCGTTGGATATCGTTACCTGGTGCTCTTTGTCTCATTTTTTATTAACGTGCTTATTTGTTCCTATGTGTTCTATATCGTTCGGATAAAATATGGCCAATCAGTTGCTGCGCTGGGTCTTACCTTTGCAGACCTATCAAGCAATATAAAACTTGGCATTAAAAAATACCTGATTACGCTTCCCATAATTATTCTGGCAGGTTTTATCATCAACCTCCTCTCAACTTATTATGGAATAATGCCGGAGACGCAGGATGTTGTACAATGGGTATTAGGAGAAAGGTCTTTCTTTGTCTTATTCAGTTTGGTATTCTTTGGAGTTGTTGTAGCGCCCGTTGTAGAGGAAATTTTATTCCGTGGATTTCTGCAATCGGCATTGAAAAATTCCATGGGAGGGCAATATGCAACACTGGTAAGCTCTGCCCTCTTCGCTGCTGTCCACATGGATGCATTTGCTTTTTTACAGATTTTTATTCTCGGTATGCTCCTGGGTAACTTATATGAAAGGACACAGACCCTCGCAGCCTCAGTTGTCGTTCATATTCTCCATAATTCACTAACCCTTGTTTTTTTATTGTATTTTAAATTTTTTTTAGATGGAAAGGTGCCGGTATTTTAATTTGAGCTATTCATCACTCATGAGTAATACACCGGAGGAGCTATGTTCAGAGATGTAGAAGAACAGTTGGACATTCTACTGCGCGGTACGGTAGATATTGTCACAAAAGAAGAATTAACCAAAAAACTAAAAAGGTCGCACCAGGAAAACAAACCGCTCAGGGTAAAATTAGGGCTTGACCCGACTGCCCCCGACATACACATAGGGAACGCCATTCCCATCCATAAATTGCGCACATTTCAATCACTTGGGCACACCGCCATCCTTATTATCGGCGATTATACGGCAACGGTTGGTGACCCATCAGGAGTCAACAAGACTCGACCCATGATTACCTATGAAAAGGTTCTGGAAAATGCAAAGACCTATCTCTCCCAGGCAGGCAAGATTCTTGATTTGAACACGACAGAAGTGATATACAACAGCACATGGTTTGAAAAGATGACCTTTCATGAGGTTATCAAACTTGCCGCAAAGATGACGGTGGCCCGCATGATGGAGCGCGATGATTTTACGAAACGTTATGCCGCCGGTATCCCCATCAGCGTCCATGAATTCATCTATCCCCTGATGCAGGGCTACGACTCCGTCATGGTCAAGAGTGATGTAGAATTAGGGGGCACCGACCAGCTCTTTAGCCTTATCGTGGGAAGAGATCTGCAGAAGGATGCGAACATGGAGCCGCAGATCGCATTGACAACACCCCTTCTAGAAGGCATCGATGGTAATAAAAAGATGAGCAAGAGTCTGGGGAATTACATTGGTATCACCGAACCTCCCAGAGAGATGTTTGGCAAGGTAATGTCTATCCCTGACAATCTCATGCGCAAATATTTCGAGCTTATGACAGACCTGGGTATCCAGGAAATCGAACAATTACTCGATCATCGCCATACACACCCCCGTACGGCAAAGGTTGTGCTTGCAAAGGCCGTTGTTCACCGTTATTATAACAAAAAAGAGGCGGATGTTGCCTCTGCTGAATTTGACCGTATTTTCAAAGAACATGCCCTGCCAGACGATATACCGGAAGTGCAAATATCCAACAGCGAACTACCCTATGGCAAGATATGGATTGTCCATCTCATGGTATTATGTGGTTTTGCTGCTACCAACAGTGAAGCACGACGATTAATTGAGCAGGGCGGCGTGAGCATAAACAATGAATCAATTACAGACTCTACTTTAAATACCGAGATAAAATCCGGTTCCATTCTCAAGGTAGGCAAACGAAGATTTGCACGGGTGGTAATAAATTAATAAATAAGCATTTTTCAATAATAAGGGTTTATGGAAAAGTTATTCACGTCCTCACCTATCTATGATATCCTCAAAAAGGCAGAACACGGCGAACGGTTGTGTTTTGACGACGGTGTGAGGCTTTTCAAGTCTAACGACATCCTCCCTATTGGTCATTGTGCTAATATCATCCGTGAACGTAAAAATGGCAATAAGGCGTATTACATCATCAATCGCCACGTCAATTATTCCAATATTTGCAAGAACCGATGCAAGTTCTGCGCATTTAGCAAGGATAAAGAGGATGCCGGTTCGTATGCTATGGGCAGGGAAGAACTATTAGAAAAAGCCTTAACAGCCGCAGAGGAGGGGGCAACCGAATTGCACATTGTCGGCGGACTGCACCCGGATATTCCCTTTGATTTTTATGTAAATATAATCCGGGAAATTCATGAACATTGCCCTGACATCCATATCAAGGCATTTACCGCTGTAGAGATCGAGCACCTGTCTCAAATAGCAAAGCTTTCCGTACGCCAAACGTTAAAAATACTCAAGGAGGCGGGACTAGGCTCACTGCCCGGAGGCGGCGCCGAGATATTTTCTCCAAGAGTCCGCGAGCAATTATGTCCTGAGAAATTGAGCGGAGCGGGATGGTTAAGGATAATGGGCGCGGCACATAATCTGGGTTTGCGAAGCAATGCAACCATGCTCTATGGCCACGTTGAAACACCCGAAGATAGAGTCCATCATCTGATCATGTTAAGGGAACTTCAGGATAAAACTGGCGGTTTTATGACTTTTATACCGCTTGCGTTTCATCCAAAAAATACCGATTTAACAGGTCATTTCAGTACCACGTCTATGCTCGATTTAAAGGTCATTGCAATCAGCCGGTTGATGCTCGACAATTTTGATCATATCAAGGCATATTGGATTATGCTGGGAATCAAGCAGTCACAGGTTGCTCTTTACTTTGGCGTAGACGATATTGATGGTACGATACAGGAAGAAAAAATCACCCATGCTGCCGGAGCAGAAACACCAGAGGCCATGTCTGTCCGCGAGATCGTCAGACTGATCAAAGAGGCTGGTCGCGATCCGGTCGAAAGAGATACCCTTTACAATCCTGTAAGAAGAAAGAGGATTGCAATACAATCAGTATAAGTACCACGAAACGCAAATATTTCCATTTTGTAAGTGTCGAATCAAGAAATTTGTTAAGTTTATCCATGTTAGGAGGTTTTTTTAATCAATGACTTCATTTCCAAAGCTCTTCAGTCCTTTTAAAATCGGAACTCTCACTATCAAGAACCGCATGGTGATGCCCCCTATGGAAACTCATTTGTGTAATGCAGAAGGGTTTGTTACGGAAGAGATCATTGCATACTATAAAGAACGCACGCTCGGCGGTGTCGGTTACATTACGGTAGAAAACACAGCGGTAGAACCCGCTGGGAGGGTTAATGCCGGCATGTTGTGTATCTATGATGATAAATTTGTCACCGGACTAAAAAAACTCACCGACTGTATCCACGATACCGGTGGGAAGATTGTCATCCAGTTGAGTCATGCAGGAAAGGAGGCATTACCTTATTATACAAACTTAGAGCCAGTTGCTCCTTCCGCAATTCCGAGCCCATTAACCAAACAAGTGCCCCGGGAATTGACCGTTGAAGAAATAAAGTCTTTAGTAACCAAATTTGCCGAAGGCGCCGAACGTGCCGTAAAGGCAGGATTTGACGGCGTTGAAATCCATATGGCTCACGGCTATCTGGTAAATCAATTCCTGTCTCCAGAATCAAATATGCGAACTGACGATTATGGAGGAGACACTGTCCGCCGGTCACGATTTGCCCGTGAAATTGTTGAAAATATCAGAAAATCAACGCCCAAAGATTACCCCATTATCTGTCGTATGAGCGCAGATGAATATACTGACACAGGAATCAAACTGCCGGAAGGCAAAGAAATTGCTAAAATCCTGGAAAAGGCTGGCGCAAGCGCACTCCATGTCTCTGCATGTAATTATGCATCTGCCCTTTATAACATCCCCTGCTATTATCTGGAAGAAGGATGCTTCGCTCACCTGGCCGGCGGTATTAAGTCTGTTGTAAAAATCCCTGTATTAACCGTAGGGAGAATTATAGACCCGCAGGTGGCGGAAAATATATTACAACAAAATAAGGCAGACCTCATAGCGCTTGGCCGGACACTCATCGCAGACCCGCAATTCCCAAATAAAGTAAAAGAAGGACGGCTTGATGATATACGAACCTGCCTGAGTTGTAATCGGTGTATCGAAAGTATTTCTGATAAAAAACTTGTCTGCACAGTCAATCCTTACGTTGGAAAGGAAGGGACTGCTCGCATGCAAAAACCCGAAAGGCCAAAGAAGATATTGGTTATCGGAGGCGGGCCTGCAGGCCTATCCGCTGCTCATGGATTATCAAGCCGTGGGCACAACGTAACGTTATGGGAAAAGGATGCGCAACCCGGCGGGAGTTTCCGTTATGCATCCCTGGCGCCCAAAAAAGAGCCTATGAAAAAATTTCTCGATTACCTCATTAATCAGGTAAAAAAGACGAATACCGTGATTCAGGTGAATAAAGAGGCTGACGAGGCGACTATAAAACAATTTAATGCAGATGCCGTCGTTCTTGCTCATGGAGCCAAACATATTTTCCTTGGCATCAAAGGCGCGCAGGAAAGCGGCGCCCTCAGTGTTAGAAATGCCTTTTCTGCGGTTGATTCCCTGGGAAATAATATAGCAATCGTTGGCGGCGGACCGGAAGGTTGTGAACTTGCAGATTTCCTCATTTCGAGAGGAAAAAAGATTACTCTTATAGAAATGAGACGTGTCCTTGCCCTGGAACTAGCGGCACACCCACGTTATCATATAAGCGAGAGGCTTAAAAAAATGGGCGCTCAATTACATATCAATACAAAGGTAAGCGAAATGGGACGTGATTACATAATCATTAGCCGTCGTAGAGAACCGGATCAAAAACTCGATGGCTTTGACAATATTATAATTCCCACCCTTCATCAGCCTAACGAGACGCTTGCTGCATCTCTTCGTGATGCAGTGCCGGAGATTTATACCATTGGCGATGCCGTAGAAGGCCGTACAGTCTTGGAGGCTGTTGCTGAAGGTGTGGAAATTGGATTAAAGATATAGAACTCAGGCGCGGGTGATGAAGAAAAAAACAGTCGTTATTGGTCTTGATGGCACACCGTACAGTCTTTTACTTAAATTGACACAACAAGGTATTTGTCCCACTTTATCAAAGCTTACATCCACAGGATCACTGCGAGAGATGAAATCCACCCACCCTGCAATATCATCCGTGGCATGGACGTCATTTACAACCGGTGTAAATCCTGCAAAACATGGGATTTTTGGTTTTATGGACAGGACTGCAAATTCCTACGATATATATTTTCCCACATCTCAACATATCATGAGCAAAACAATCTGGAATATTCTCCGCACCTATAACAAGCGTTCCATTGTAATTAATGTGCCGGCAACATATCCAGCGATTGAAATGTACGGAATCCTTATTGCGGGCTTTGTCGCAGTAGACCTTAAACGTGCAACCTATCCTCCCGCGATTGTTCCCCTGTTAAAAGCAATGGATTACAAAATTGATGTAGATACACAACTCATCGAAGAATCGAAAGAACGATTATTTGACGACATGGTTCTTACCTTAGAAAAGAGGACACAAGCATTCCTCTACTTTTTAAAAAATGAAGTTTACGACCTTTTCATCGGAATATTTACCGAGACCGACAGACTCCATCACTTCTTCTGGGAATATGGAGAAAGAAACGACCCAAAATATACCCCCTTATTCCTCGATTATTATAAAAGAATAGATGCTTCCCTTGGTAAGATCATTGAAAACATTGATCAAAACGCCACCCTTATTCTTTTATCTGACCATGGATTCTGCACATTAAAACAAGAGGTGTCTATTAATAATTGGTTAAGAAATGAAGGTTTTTTAAATTTCAAAACCAATCCGTCTAAATCTCTTTCAGATATAGGCAACGGAGCAAGAGCTTACTGCCTTGACCCCGGAAGAATTTACCTTAATCTCAAAGGCAGGGAACCAAACGGGTGTGTAGAACCTGGCGCCGATTATGAGCAATTGCGGAATACCCTGATATCCAAACTTACAGAAATGAAAGATCCGGAAACACAAACGAATGTAATTGACAAGGTACACAAACGTGAGGATATATACCGGGGAAAATTTTTCGACAAGGCGCCAGACCTTGTTATTGAACCCAAACCCGGTTATGACTTGAAGGGCGCTTTCAATAAAGATACTACGTTTGCCAAAGGCAATTTCAGTGGTATGCATACCTATGATGATGCCTTTGTATATATTAACAATAAAAATATTATAAAAAATCCACTGGAGATTGTGGATGTTACCACAACTATCCTGAATTCACTGGATATCCCGGTACCCGGAGATATTGATGGCGTCAATTTCGTAAAATGGAACTAACAATTATTGGTTCTGGTACGGGCATTTTACGAAGGATTGCTTGCAGTATATAAAGACGGTATAGACCCGAAAACATTCGATGTGCATTTAAAAGAAATTGACAGAGGAGAAATGGTCTACGAGGATTGGAAAATTGCCATTGAACCACTTAAACATTTCACCATGAGTATCGGCTTTCGCATAGAATCTCAAAATGGGAAGACCCTGACATACTCAGGGGATACAGATTATTGTGATGGGATTCTTCGCCTGGCAAAAAAGATAAATACGCTCATTCTGGAATGCTCATTTCCAGACGAACAACGGATTGACGGCCATCTGACCCCACGATTGTGTGCCCAAATTGCGCACGAATCACAATGTGACCGGTTAATTCTTACCCATATTTATCCCAACTGTGATACGGTAATCAAGAACAACAATCATCATCTAATTTAAAGAGGTGGTATATGAGAAAACCGCAGCATTCAGAAGATGAAAAATATGCCCTTCTTATTGCAGATATGCTCAACGATTTCGTTCAGGAAAGATCCACCCTTGAGGTTCCTGCGGCAAGATCGATAATCAATAACCTCAAACGGGAAATTACAAAGGCACGCAGGAAAAACATTCCCATTATCTTTTGTTGCGATGCCCACAAAAAAAACGACCCGGAATTCCAGTTATGGCCACCCCATGCAGTAAAAGGAACCGAAGGGGCGCACGTTATCGACCAGCTCAAACCACACAAGGAGGATTTTGTGGTAACAAAGACCCACTACTCCTGCTTCTACAAGACATCTCTGGACAAACTCCTGAAAAGTCTTGAAGTTGCACATGTTATAGTTACCGGTGTCGTAACAAATATTTGCGTTTTATACACTGTGGCAGAAGCTTATATGAGGGGATATAAGATTACGGTACCAAAAGATTGCGTTGCGGGACTCACAGTGAACGAGCACCAATTTGCACTGGAACAGATGGAACGGCTATTTCATGTAAAGATTACGTAATCGTATTGCCTGAAACAATATATTATTTGGCATGGGAAGATAACGCAATGCAATTCAATATTAACTAAAAAGGGCATATGAAGTATTGCTTTCATATGCCCTTTTATTTTTGAACAATGCACATTATATTAACAAATACAACCCAGCAACAAGCTATTTAGTTGCGAAATTCCTTACGATCTCCACCATCTTTTCAATCATATCTGGGGACATCTTTCCTTGAAAGCTAGGGCATTTTCCCTTACCAGCATTGATGTGCTTTACCAACGCTTCATCTGTTTTTGAAGCCTGGTAAGCTGGATCAGTGAAATCAGGCACGCCAAACTCGTGACCCTTTGCAGTACCCTTGCCACCATTTCCATGACAGTAATAGCAGCTTTCCTGAACGGCGAAGCCAAGGCCAGCAAAAATCGTATAAGGACTCTTTGTGGTATCACCTGGTTCATGATGTGTTAAAGCCCATGCTGAGCTACCCAAAGTTAATCCTAATCCTGCTACAACAGGCATTATATATGATAAACGAAATTTTTTCATAGTTTAATCTCCCCTCAATTATAAATCTGTAGGATTATGTAAATATATTACGGAACGAGCTTAAGCTCTGATCTATAGATTTTGTGACAGTTTCTGCAGGCGATAGTAAGCCTTCTGAACTGCACCTGAATTTCTTCGAGATCCTTGTTTCCGGCTGCCTTGTCAATCTCACCGGCATGATAAAGCACCTCGCCATTTAAAACCTTATAATTTTTATCTGTTGCAAATTTTTCATTCGAAGCATTTGTGTCTGCAACAACTGACTTTGCACAGCTTGAAAATTTACTGAAGTTTTCATCTGTAGCAGCTGAAAGACCTGTCATAGCCCTCATTCCCTGGAAATTATCCCACATCTTCTTGCATAAATCACCCTGGCTTGATTGTCCATAACTAACTGACGCAACTGCAGCAGTGAACAACGAGAATGCCACCGCAAATATTCCTTTTTTTAGCCTCATTTTCCCCTCCTCACTTTTCCTAAAAACTTTTCCTTAGATACATTTCAACAATGAGAATAAATTTCAGTGCAACAATTAATCTATACCACAAAACCACAATATGTTACAAGAGGGCTTATTTTACAACACTTCCACGCCAACCAGCCCCCGTGGAACTCAACCCTTCTGCTTCACCTCCCTTCGTCCTAAAAACAGCAGCATAGTGCTGAAAACTGCAAATAACATTCTTGAATAACACTTTAAAGTAAAACCATCCCCTCAATCTCTATGCATGTAATCGGAATGAAAGCTGGCATGATTTCCACCTCTCACTCACAGGAGAGCGTGCGGGAATTATGTAGCACATAATTCAAATTCGCTTCCCAAAACAAAATATTCGTCAATATATCATTGATGTTAAAATGAGTCAAGTAAAAACTTCACTAACAACTGTCTCAAAACTTATAAATTCCTTATCCCCCCGCAAACTCTATAAAACGTTTGTTTTACCAGTCTTTAGGGGTATTTGTCGCCTTCGGCTCTGGTATCTCTTCGTGTCCTGGCTGTGTTTCTTCTTTTTTACCAGGATATAAATTCGGATAAATATGGATCCCTAAATGTTTATGACACACAGCACACGTTTGCCTCAGCCTTCGCACCTGCCATTGAGCATCCTCCAGCGCGCCCTTTTCATCCTTGCGTGTTGTAACTTCAAGCATCTTTTCCGCTTCAGTCAGCATCGACTTATTGAGGTCCTGGTATTTTCGATCATCTGGCCGTGAAAACTTACCAATGACTATCTTTGCTAATTCAACAATTTTAGCACTCGATTCAGCAATAACATTCCAATCATTACTGCTATATTTATAGTATCCTGATATCTGTTCAGCCGCCTTGTAACTCTTATCTATTTCAGACATAATCTTGGCTAATTCACTCTTTTCTTCCTTCTTCGGCGCTTCTTCAGCAAACACAGTGGACGTCAAGCCACCGATGCCAACGATTAAACCTGCCAAAAAAACTCTTTTTAACAACGTTTTCACCTCCATCGCGGTAATATCAATTATCCTGTTCTAACTTAACAATGCCTTTGCTTCAATCGTTGGCGAATATGAGAACGTAGCACATATCGTGCCAACACGGACCAATAAAACAACCCATTAAACATCAACGATTTACCATATAACATGCAGGTGAAACAAAAAGCCTGCATGGAAAAATCGGTTTAAATTAACCACATGAATGGAAAATTACACACCAAATAGTCTTAAAGAAAAAAATAGAATAATAAGCAAGTAATTATAATTAAAAAATGTTATATGTCAAATATTTAATCCTTGAAAGCACTCGATAAAAAATTATAATGTTTTATTCACAGTTTGTTTTGGATATATCTTTTTTTCAAAGGAATAAAAACAGATGAAATGGTCTCAAACATTGATACCTACTTTAAAGGAAAGCCCGTCTGAGGCGGAAATTGACAGTCACAAGCTCATGATCCGTGCAGGACTGATCAGGAGAATTACCGCCGGCGCTTATGCATATTTGCCGATTGGAATATTGGTTTTAAACAAGGTCATTAATATCGTACGTGAAGAAATGAACAGGGCGGGCGCCGTAGAGGTATTCCTCCCCGCGCTCCAGCCGCTCGATCTCCTGGAAGAAAGCGGGCGCTTAAACATATTTGGCGGCGATTTAATTACCTTTGAGGATAGACATGGTAAGACAGTTGCGCTGGGTCCAACCCACGAGGAAATTATTACCGATATTGTACGGAGTGAAATTAATTCTTACCGTCAGTTACCCATAACGCTTTATCAAATTCAGACTAAATTCCGAGACGAAACCCGTCCACGTTTCGGAGTCCTCCGGAGTAAGGAATTTATCATGAAGGATGCATATAGCTTTGATGTGGACTACGAAGGACTCAATAAGAGTTATCAATACATGTATGACGCATATTGCAAAATATTCGACCGGTGCGGTCTTGACTATATCGTTGTCGAGGCAGATTCCGGCGCTATGGGCGGAGATGTATCGCACGAATTCATGGTTCCCAGCCCTGTGGGTGAAGATACCCTGATACGGTGCTTAAAATGCGGTTATAGCGCAAACCGCGAACGCGCAGAATCGGCCCCGCTTCTTCCCGACAATCACGCGCCCCTGCATACTCGGGAAGAAGTCCCCACACCGGATAAGCGCACCGTACAGGAAGTGAGCAACTTTTTAAAGATAAGTCCAAACCAAATGATTAAAACGATGATTTACATCTCAAATGGGCAACCCATCGCTATACTTCTGCGAGGTGATCATGAAGTCAACGAGACAAAGTTAACCAAGGCGCTCGGACAGGAAACCGTTGCGCTTGCCGACCATAAAACCATAGAACGTATTACTGGCGCTCCTGTTGGATTTGCAGGCCCTGTTGGATTAAAGGTAAAAATTATTGCCGATCAGGCCGTATCCGTACTTAAAAATTTCGTCACTGGCGCAAATAAACCAGATGCACACCTAATGAATGTAAACCTGGAAAGAGATTTTAAGATCGACCAGGTTGCACATCTCCGTTATGCAACCAAAGGCGATAAATGCCCAAAATGTAACCACGAACTGGATGTTTCTCAGGGTATAGAGATTGGCCATGTATTTAAGC
>CAYJME010000079.1:6134-13336 GCA_964370795.1 uncultured candidatus Brocadiaceae bacterium | reverse complement strand
TTGTATTTACTGGCTTAGCGGCTTGTCTACCCCTCGAATTGCGAAGGTCGGGTTAGCCCAAAGTGAATACTAAGCAAGAAAGAATTAGATGAGAGTATTACTCTGACTCTATCACAAATTTTCTGGAATCTTCAACAGAAGAGATACTTGGCAAATTGACATTAAACAGTAATTTCTCCATAGAGCACACTCAACGTGGTGCATGGGTTTCGGAAATTAACATCATGCGTAAAGTTCTGTCATCTCGTCAGGAAACAATCTATTTTGAGTACTCCATCCCACGAATGGGGCGACGTATTGACGTTGTACTTTTGATAAGATCGGTAATCTTTGTTCTTGAGTTTAAGGTTGGCGAGAGAGAATTCACTGCGCATGCCACGGATCAAACATGGGAATATGCTTTAGATCTTATGAACTTCCATGAATCAAGCCACGAACAGTTTATTGCTCCGATTCTCATTGCTACAGAGGTGATAAATGTTTTGCCTGTTATTGCGCTTTCACTCCAAAATGACAAGGTATTTAATCCAATCAAAACTAATATCGATCTTCTTGGAGAAGTGATAGAAGATGTATTACGCTTTGCCTATGGCAACGACATTGATCGGTTGCAGTGGGAAAGTGAGCGGTATTGTCCTACCCCAACAATTATCGAAGCTGCAAAGGCACTTTACAATGACCATTCAGTTGCGGAGATATTGCGTAGTGATGCAGGGGCGATAAATTTAAGTAAGACATCCGATGCAATTACAGGCATTATTCGTTTGTCAAAAAATAAATCGCATAAATCAATCTGCTTCGTGACTGGTGTACCTGGATCAGGGAAAACACTTGTTGGTCTTAATATTGCAACAAAGCATATCGACCCGGCTGATAATCTTTACAGTGTTTTCCTTTCTGGTAATGGACCACTTGTTAAAATTCTCCGTGAAGCACTTGATCGGGACAAGGTTCAGCGTGGGCTTGAGAGTGGTGACAAAATCAAAATTAGTGAAGCACGCAGCAAAGTAAAGGCATTTATCCAGAATGTTCATGAATTTCTCGATGAATGTCTTCGCGACACCAATCCACCTAAAGAGCATGTCACTTTGTTTGACGAAGCTCAGCGAGCCTGGAATGTTGAACAAACTTCTTCATTCATGCGCAGGAAAAAAGACGTTCATGGTTTTAAACACTCTGAACCAGAATTTCTTATCTCCTGCCTCGATCATCATCCCGATTGGGCGGTAATTGTATGTCTTGTTGGGGGTGGGCAGGAGATCAATACTGGTGAGGCTGGAATTGGTGAATGGATTGAGTCGTTGAACCGATCGTTTCCGGATTGGTACATATACATTTCACCGCACCTAACCGATACTGAGTATGGAACAGACGAGCTCTTGAAACAAATAAAATCCAGACAAAACGTCAAATTTGTAGAAGAACTACATCTTGCTGTTTCGATGCGTTCTTTCCGCGCTGAACATGTGTCACTTTTGGTCAAACAACTGCTCGATCTCAATATTGAAGAAGCTCAAAAAACCCTTAATAAAGTAAGAGGAAAGTATCCCATCGTCATTACGCGTGATTTTGCTGGTGCCAAGCAATGGTTGAAAAAACAAGCGAGAGGTTCGGAGCGTTACGGGATTGTTGTTTCATCACAAGCAGAACGTCTAAAACCTTATACGATTGATGTGAAGTCGCCAATGGACCCGATTCACTGGTTTCTTGACGGCAAGGAGGATGTACGTTCTTCGTATTACCTTGAGGATATTGCCACAGAGTTTCACATTCAGGGGTTGGAGCTTGATTGGGTTTGTGTTACATGGGACGCTGATTTTCGCTATTCGAATAAAGGCTGGGAACACTGGTCTTTTTGTGGCGACCGTTGGAAGCATATCAGAAAAGATGAACGCAAGAACTATCTCAAGAATGCTTACCGTGTTCTTTTGACTCGCGCTCGCCAAGGCATGGTTATTATGGTTCCTCCAGGAGATACTGAGGATCCAACGCGTCACCCTGCGTTTTACGATGCAACTTTTAATTATCTTAAAAATATCGGGTTTTTGACAATTTAATCTTTTGGTTATTGAATACTATAAAAGTCTCGACCCATCCATTGAAGTATTTTTGGTTGCCGATACCATGCGGACGGTTACCGCACAAGCCGCCCTCAGCGTTCTATGCGGTGGGCTGAACTGTCACGATTTAATACACGGGAATTTTAAAGGTTGAATTGGCGATATAAATATGGGACTCAAGTTATACTTGAACCCGATGAAATGAATAATGAAGGTGCGACCCCCTCTGTGAAATTTACTAATCTGAAATCTGTGTAATCTGCGGAATCTGTGGTTTCAAATGTCTTATAGGTCTGAGGCTTTGCCCCTTCAAAATAGTAACATCAGTTTTTATTTTTTGCTTGACATAGGTCCAACGTTTTTTCAGCTTTTCTGTGGGATGGCTGTGACTCCGTTCTGGTTGGTCCTGGTTTGTCTGTGAGTCTTTCATTTGTGATTATTGGCTGGCCTGTTGCGACGAGCTACTTGAGCGAGCCGACAAAAGAGGCGCGACGAAACGTCACGTTGACCGGCGTTTCTTGTATCCACCAAGTGGCCCCGCCGTCCGTGGTGTGCAGGATGATGCCTTTGTCCGGCGGGAAAATAGCGCCGCCGACCACCCAGGCCGTGTCCCGATCCAGCGCGCTTACGCCCAGCATGTAGTAGTTGCCCAGAATCTGTCCGCTCAAACTCTGCTTGTCCCAAACCTTGCCGCCGTTGATGGTTCGGTAAACCACGTTGAAGTCCGTGGCAATCCAAGCGGCCTTGCGATTCACGGCACAGACGCCGTTGTTGTGGGAGAGACCCGGCCCCATCTGGATTTGCCACGTCTCGCCTCCATCGGTCGTCTTTCCCGCGTATCCATTGACTCCCACCACCCAGGCTGTGCTGGGATTTACGGCGGTGACATCAATGAAAGGATACATTCCCAGTGCCGCAGGTGTTCCCTGACGTTCCCAGGTCAGTCCCCCATTGGCGGTGTGAAGCACCACTCCATAGCCATTGTCGGTGCCGCCGACGACCCAGGCGATCTTGGGCCCAATCACCGCCACTTCGTAGAGATTGGCCGTAGTTCCGCTCTCCTGCCGCGTCCAAGTCCACCCGCCGTCCTCGGTCCGCAGGATGGTCCCTTGCGAGCCGACGACCCATGCGATTTTCCGGTTCGCGGCGCCCACGCCGAAAACGGCGATGTCCGGAATCATTCCCGGCTGACCTTTGCGGCTCCAAGTCTTGCCTCCGTCGTCCGTTCGCAAGATGAGTCCGTAGCCGCTGTCGCTGTTGCCGACGACCCAAACGGTTTTGGAATCAACCGCCTTCACATTGTTGAGCCACACGTTGGGGATTTCGTTCGTCGAACCCTGGCGCTCCCACTTGTAACCGCCGTTGGACGTGTGCAGGATGACTCCGTACCCGTCAGACGGAAAGGTCCCGATCACCCAGCCCACGGCGTGCGCGGAACGGCCCGAACGTTCCGGAGTGACGGCGTACACAAACCCGTGCGTGACATCGCCTGCCCTGAACGAACCGACGATGCTCTGGCCGTCCGTGCCGAACGGGTCGGTCGCATCGGCCCCGGGGAAGTCGAGGGCAGTCCAGGCCACGCCGGTCCGGTCGAACCAGAAGCCGTGTTCGCCGGGCGGCCCGGTCCAGAAACTGCCAACCACCAGATCACCGGCGATGCCCCAGCAACGTGTCTCGGAGGCTCCCGGCGCGTCGAGGTTCAGCCACGTCGCGCCGTCGTACAGATACCCGTGAAACAGATCGTTGGCCACGTAGTTACCGGTGAAGGTGCGGCCCGAAATGCCGTTCACGAAGGTCTCCTCGGCCTGCGGCTTGTTCACGGTAGTCCAGTCCTTCCCGTCGTAGGTGAAACCTTGATCGGCCCGCCCGTCGAAATAGTTCCCGACGATCGTGTGTCCCTCGATGCCAAAAGCATGGGTGGCGACCGCGCCGGGACAATCGAGCGTCGTCCAGGTTTTCCCGTCATAGACGAAGCCGTGCCAGAGTTGCGCCAACGGATCGGTGGTGTAGTCGCCGACGATCTTCCTCCCCGAAATCCCGAGCGGCTGGGTGCGGATGGCACCCGGATAGTCGAGATCGGTCCAGGTCGTTCCGTCAAAGACGAAGCCGTGCGACTCCGTGGCCGTGGCGTAGTACTCGCCGACGATCGTGTGGCCGGACACGCCGCGGGGCACCGTCGCCACGGAGTTCGGGTGATCGAGGATGCGCCAATTGCCGGGCGCGGCACCCAGGACGGCCGCGATGGTGGTGGTGTAGGCGGCCTTCGACCAGGTGTTGCTCGCGGTGTTGAGCAGGTAGTACTCGATGGTCATCGAACTGGCGCCCACGGTGGCCAGGGCGAAGCCGTAACACGTGTCGTTGGTGAAAAGCGTGGTTGCGCCCGCATCGTTGTAGATCTCCATGAGGTCATCGACCGGCTCCGCCGAAGAGCTCAAGGGCGCGCCGCCGTTGCCTGAGAGCAATTGGTAGATCGGGTTCCCGGCGCCGTCGGACGCGACGCTGACGTTCAACTGGTGGACATGCCCGCAGATGAAGAGCCGGGAGCCGTTGGTCCCGAGCGAATCCCAGAACTCGGCGCGGGCCGCGTTGTTGGTGCCGTAAAAATGAAAAGTGAACGACGGCTCGTGGGCCATCACAACGACGTAGGGCGTGGTGGCCTGCCGGAGCTGCTGAGTCGGCCAGGTCTGGTCAATGCTGTGGTAGCCCGGCTGCGGGGTCTGGTTGAAGTAGAAATACTGGTCGAGCGCAATGAATGTCGCGTTGCTGTGGACAAACGAGTAAGTGAACCCGCGCTGGTCATCGTTGGGGCCGTTGTTCGGTCCGTTGGCGGGCATGAAGGCGCCGAACGCATCGTAGTACGCCTGCTTCAATTCCGGAATCGGCGCCGCTTCGCCGGCCTCGTTCTCATGGTTGCCGCGCACGGGGTAAATCGGGATACCCGCCGCCGTGACGGGACTCATCGCCACCTTCCACGTGTCGAACTGCTGCGCGTAACTGGGCGGATTCGCGACGTGGGTGGCGTTGCCGTTGCACAGGTCGCCGCTGACCAGCACCAAGTCCGGATGCAGGCTGGCGATCTGCGTCGCGATGGCGTTCAAGTTGGACCCGACGCCGGTGGTGGTGTAGTGTTCGCCGCGTGTGTCACCCAGGATGGCAAACGTCCAGTCGCCGTGCGCCGGCGGCGCCAGCCAGAGGGGCAGGCACGCGCCAAGGAGAAGGATAACGCACAAAAGTTTGTGGGACCTTCCGCTCTTCGCTCTGAGGCCGTTCACTGTCACCGCTCTCGTCAACGCTGCCGGGCATTGCCTGTTCATCTTCCAGTCTCCTTCCTGTTTGTGGTTCTACTCCCTCGCGAGCTTGGCTGCTCGTCCGGCGGTTTCGAGTTTCTCCTGTTCGGCCGCCGTGAGTTTGGTTGGGCCGAGGTGGACGACGACCTTCTGGTGAACTGGAACGGCACGTCGTAGTCCTCGCTTACCGGCGTGCCGGTGTCTTCGCCGACATCGAAGGTTTCATGCATCGAGAAGCGAATAGGCACGGTTCTCTCGAACCGACCCTGGGCGACCTGTTTGCCGTCCACGCTGACCGTGCCGGCGCCGCCGCCCCATCGATGATAAGAAATTGCTTTTTCAGTATGAGGTGATTTTATATCAGAAGCGAAGAAGATGTCAAGCTTTTTTAATTCCTTCAGCTAAAACGAACACCAGGAACAGCGAAAGAAAGGGGGAAAAGGGAAAATGGAAAGACGGTATCAAATGGTAGAAGCATTATCTGTGGATGGATAATTTGCGGCAAATTATCCGATTTTTTGTATGGGATTGCCGGGGAATAGACAGACTATCCCTGTCTCCTGTAATAAATGGCATAAAACAAATAGTTCAGTTTGGCATGATACAGGATCTTCATCACAGCCGTGCCAACCGTCTGCCTGTTCATCGAACGCAGACAGATCATCGAAGAGTTCATATACCAACTCATTGTTTTTGGGAGAGGATGTGGTGTTGGGAGGGTCTCTGGAAGATGTCTGTGTCCAAAGACTGAGATGTTTTAACATTTGCCGTATCACCTGTTGGTCAGTAATGAAGCTGATGATCTTCATTTCCCCACCACAGTTTGGACAGCACAGACCTGCCTGTCGGCAGACAGGGGCTCGGCTTGTAGATTTTCCTGATACACTCACGCCATTGCTTTGAGGGGATGCGTCGTGGTTGGTATTCAGATACGTCAATTATCTTAATCGCTTCAGCAGTTCCATCAAGCGGCTGAGCGTCTGGAGTGAGATTGCCCTGTTTTTTGCGTAGCCCACGTGATTTATTTGAGTACCAGCCATAGTAACGCACCATACTTCAACAAGTTCAGTACAGGTCTGAAATGATTTTTCAGGGACCTGTCTGCCGACAGGCAGGTGTGCTGGGTAATGGCAGCGATAAACTCCTCCGCAGTATATACCTGAAAGTTTTTCTTGTTTTTGCCACGAGACAATTTGGAACGGTAAAGAACCGTGCCCGTTGCCTGGTTACAGGTCAGCTTCTCAAGGGAGAAGGCGTTGCGAATGATGTATTGGGCAAGCGCAATCCTTCCTTTATCATCGTTTTTTGCAACCCTCGCCTTGTTGTGAACGCTGAAGCCGGAGTGTCTCCAGCCAGTGAGTTTCTTGATTATGTCATCATCAATTTTTCCTTCTTCTTTAAGCATGGTAAAGACTTTTGCGCGAAATATTTCCTCAAGCAGTTTCAGGTCAACGTCCGGCATTGCGTAGAATGTGCCGCTCTTTCGGAAAAGTCCGTCCCTGCCTGTCGGCAGACAGGAGCGACTATTGCGTGTATGTGAGGATGAAACTTTTCCGGGTAATCCCCAAAGGTGTGTATTGACAGAACAACGCCAGGTATGCCATCCTGAAGCCCTATTGCGTTTTGTAAGAAGATAAGGAGGCTGTAGTATGCGCAACGGCACAGTTTTGTCAGCAATGCCCTGTCATGCTTAAAATAGATGCGCAGCATAATGGGAATGCTGAATACATAGTGCCGGTGAGGAACCGGATAGAGGATAGTCTCATTTAACACGTCTCCGAACTGAACAACCTTTTTCGCAAGGAGGCTGTAGTATGCGCAACGGCACAGTTTTGTCAGCAATGCCCTGTCATGC
>CAYJME010000079.1:0-6034 GCA_964370795.1 uncultured candidatus Brocadiaceae bacterium | reverse complement strand
CCGGATAGAGGATAGTCTCATTTAACACGTCTCCGAACTGAACAACCTTTTTCGCGTGGCATGATGGGCAAAACCACCTGCCTTTGCAGCTAAAGGCAAGCAGATATTCCCTGCAGCAGTCGCCGCAGCGCACCCTGGCAAAGCCATTCTTCAGGTCGCCGCAGGTCAAATAATTCCGGACAACCTCTCCTATAATAGGACGAAAGAAACCGTACTTTTGCTCAAACCGTTCTCCGTAGCATTGTTCGAAGCTATCGTAATGGTTATCAAACAACCCCCACAATGGGGAGTCGTCATGTTTTCGATGGCGATATACTGATTGCATGTTAGATATATCTTCCACTATTTAGAAAAATGTTTATCAATACCGATATGGGGGATTTTCCTGCCGCCATGGTGGAGACCTCCGGCGGTGCATGTTTATGTTGGGTTTCGCCCTTCCACTTACGCATCTAATCAAGGTATGGCCACACGTTCCTCTTCATGCCAGCAGATTACAAGAAAAGGAATGTCTGTTTTGTTGTATGGTATATCTGACAGCAAAACGCACTTGCCGTCAAGGAGAAAGTAAGATATAATTTACAATTATGAAGAAAATGGGCGCGTTTATGAAAGAAAAGAGGGAGGGATTGGGGTTGTCTCTCAGGGACGCCTCGAAGCTGTCCGGGGTTTCCCATACGCACATACGGGATATAGAAGATGGGAGAAGTGTCCCGTCTTTTGAAATGGTGATGAGGTTTCTCCAGGCTTATGGGGTAGAGGCAGAGGTGTTCCTGAGGGAGACGGGATATTTGTCTAGCCGGGGAGAACCGGAAGGCTTAGGAGTGGTAAGGCGTGTGCCGGTAATTTCATGGACTCAGGCGGGTAACTGGCAGGAGTTATGCGCTACTTTTCAGTATGGCGGGCATGAGGAATATGTAGAAACTGATTCAAAGGGGGTTTTTGCCCTCAAGGTAAGGGGTGATAGTATGGAGACGGAATTCCACGATGGTGATATACTTGTTATTAACCCTTACCTGAAACCCGAGCACAATGATTTTGTGGTTATTGCCAATGCGGAAGGGGAGGCAACGTTTAAACAACTGAAAAAGTATGGCAAAACGCGCGTGCTTCATCCGCTGAACCCTAAATACGATGACATAGAGCTTAACAAGGATATTGAATACAGAATCGTTGGCGTGGTGATTGAGAAAAAGAAGAGATACCGATAATTATGAAAAGTTGTATTAGGAAATTTTCAATAAGTTTTCACCGCAGAGACGCAAAGAGCGCAAAGAAAAATTTAAATGGAAAAAGAAGAAGATAGGCTTTCGAAGGAAATTATTGGGGCATCGATTGAGGTACACAGCCATCTTGGGCCAGGATTGTTGGAAAATGGAATAAAGAGAATTGTCAATGGGCCTTAAAGCTTTGCGCTCTTTGCGCTTTTGCGGTGAATTATTATAATTTTCTTTTGCGTATGTCAAACGTAATACATTTAAAAACACCCCTGACAGACGATGCTATTCTTAGGCTCAAGATCAGGGATAAGGTTCTTGTCAGCGGAATTATTTATACGGCCAGGGATGCGGCACATAAAAGGCTGGTAGAACTTATTGATCAGGGTAAGGAATTACCGTTTGATATTCGGAATCAAATTATCTATTGTGTGGGTCCGAGTCCTGCACGGCCCGATAGACCGATTGGGTCTTGTGGCCATACCACGAGCTATCGTATGGACGTATATACGCCAAAACTGCTGGCGAAGGGTCTAAAGGCAACCATTGGCAAAGGTAACCGTTCGGAGGCCGTTATTGAGGCCATGAAACAGTATAAGGCGGTCTATTTTGGTGCTACCGGCGGGGCCGCTGCCTTGCTGGCAAAGACCGTAAAAAAGGCAGATGTAATAGCTTACCAAGATTTAGGAACGGAGGCTATTATGCGACTTGAGGTGGAGGATTTTCCTGCGGTGGTTGTAAATGACATATATGGAAATGATTTATTCAAAGAAGGGGTTGCAAAATATGAAAGAAAATAAAAGCAACAATTGAGAAATGGAATGCAAGATAATTGATATACGATACTTGATACATTTGTATTATTTATGCATCAATGTTGCCCTTATTCTCAATACAATGGACGACCCCAAATTGCCTGAAAGAAGTATAGATATTGCAATTTTTCTGAGTACCTACCACGAAATAGCACAACCTGTCGATTTTATGAAAAAGATGAAATCTGCCTTAAAACCAAATGGAAAACTTGCAATCCTTGAATTTACCGATGAAAGCCCCATAGGACCGCCTTTAAAGATCCGGCTCCCTGAAGACCTCGTAATCAATGAAATGAAGCAGGCAGGGTTTATCCTCTTGCAAAAGCATACATTTCTTTTGCCCTATCAGTACTATTTGATTTTCCGGTAAAATTAAAGGATTTGTAGAAAGGGGGTAGATTTAATATGTCAAAACTAGAGGAAATCGAGTCTGCAATTGAATCCCTCCCTTTATTTTAAAAAAGTTGGCAAGTTTTGGTCTGTGCGAGCTGGAATGAATCACCGAGCACTCGCAGTTGAAGATGGTAATGGCTTTATTTGGGTATGGATTTGCACTCATATTGAAGACTATGCGGTCAGGGTTTATTAATTGGCAATAAAACTCGTGGCAGACGTTCATAACAGAAAAACCAGAAGTTATAATATGTTCATGATCAGGAGCAAGGACACAAAGCCGGAAATTATGGACAGAAATTCCTGTTTGGAAATTTCTGTAATTATTGTATATCATTCAAAGATTCATTGTAATAGCACGTAAAAAATTGATTAATTTCTATTTGGGAGTAACTGCATGAAAACGCCAGGCATTAAAGAAGAAGCAAGGAAGTTGATAGAAAAACTGCCGGAAAATTCAACTTGGGACGACCTGATGCATGAAATTTATGTTCGCCAATCAATCGAAGCTGGACTTGCTGATAGCAAAGCTGGGCGAACTAAAACAGTTGAAGTAGTTCGCAAAAAATTCGGGTTATCATAGTGAGCATTCACTGGACAGACACAGCAATAGAACATCTTTCTGCAATTCAGGCTTACCATAAACAAAATTCACCTGTATATGCTCAAAGAATTGTAGACCGTCTGACAAGACGATCACAGCAGATTATAAATTTTCCATTATCTGGACGAATAGTTCCTGAAACGAATATACCGCAAATTCGTGAAGTGGTAGAAGGACCGTATCGAATTATCTATTATATTAAACCAGACCAAATAGATATTCTTGCAATAATACATGGTTCTCAGCAAATTCTGTTGGATAAATAAACATGACTGATATTATTCCATTGGAGACAATTGAACGGCGCATTCTTTTGATTCGGGGGCATAAAGTGATGATAGATGCCGATTTGGCAGCTATTTATGGAGTAACTACAAAGCGGCTTAATGAACAGGTAAAACGGAATCGAGATCGTTTTCCGGAAGATTTTATGTTGCAACTGACCGAAAAAGAAAAAGCAGAGGTGGTCGCAAATTGCGACCACCTTACAAAGCTTAAATATTCTTCTGTCCTGCCAAATGTATTTACAGAACACGGTGCAATTATGATTGCTACTATTTTAAATAGCCCTGTTGCTATACAGGCAAGCATCCATGTCGTTAGGGCATTTGTGAAATTGCGTGAGCTGTTGGCAACACATAAAGACCTTGCCCGTAAGCTGAACGAGATGGAAAAGAAATATGATGCACAATTCAAGGTTGTCTTTGACGCCATCCGTCAGCTCATGACACCACCTGAAATAAAACGCAAGCGTATTGGATTTATTCAGGAAAAAGTGACGGGGAAAAAATATGTCTGATTATCAGGAAAGCTAAAATTCATGGCAGATGTTCATAGTTTTAGGCGCACTGAGCGCACGTCTAATAAGTTTGAGAAAGGCGGCAGAAATTATGGAATTAGAAGAATCAACCTTACTTGAAATTATGGAAATTCGCGGTTTTGAATTTTCATACTTAGAGGAAAAGGATATAGAAATAGAAAGGAACGACTAATTGAAGGTTGTCTTTGATACGTCTCCCAATCATTTTTCTTTATACTTAAAATTAAGGAGTGTTTTTATGCCCAAATTATTAGAAAATAAACTATCCAATTTAATCAATGAAATAAAGGAAATTAAAAAAGAATTGATCCTTTTGGAAATTAAAAAGAAACACGGTGCAAAGCACAAATTAAATAAATGGAAGCTGTTGGGAGAAGAAATATCATCAAAGTGGGATAAAATCTCTGCAGTAGAAGAAATAAATATGCAACGGGAGAAATCCTGGTGAAGAAACTTACCATTGACAGTTCGGTTATCATTTCGTCTCTTCTTAAAAAAGAGCAACTACATAAAGAGGCGCTGGCAATATGGGAAGATGTACTAAAAGGTAAAAGTTTTGTAATCAATCCCCTTTCTATTTTAGTAGAAGTTGTATCAGCAATCAGAAGAAGAACTGGCATGGTATCTCTTGCAAGAAAAGTTATGGAAGAATTAATGAATACTGAAAATCTTTCCTTTGTTATACTGAATGATAAATCCGCTATAGAAGCGGCAGAGATAGCAGCAAAAACAGGTTTAAGAGGAATGGATGCTTTGGTGGTTCAGGTAGCAAAAGAGTATGGTACAGATTTGGTGAGTTTTGATAAAGAAATGATGAAGAAGGCAAAGACAGCCTTGAAAAAGAGGTAAGATATAAACAAGCGTATTGAATGTGAAAATCATAAATATAGTTACAGAACGTGAATTTTGAATATCCAATGGGATGAGGCATTAAAACTGGCAAAAGAAATGTGAGAGAGAGGAAATGCCTGATTATCAGGAAAAGTAAAATTCATGATGGACGTTCACAACAAGGAAATCAGAAGTTATAATATGTCCATGATCAGGGGCAAGGACACACCTGCCCGACCAGCAGGCGGGAAACCGGAAATCATCGTCAGAAAATTCCTTTTTTAATTTTCATACTAAGAGGAAAGTGCTACAGGATTGGAAAAGAACAACAAGATTTGAAGGTTGGTAGTTAAAAAGACACAAAATACTCGTTATTTTATAGGGTAAAAGGGGGTGGACAAATGTCAATAGTGTTGAAACTTGATATACCGGAAGGGGCATTTTCAGCACTCCGAAAGGAGCCTTCCGAATTTGCTAAGGAATTAAGACTCGCAGCAGCAGTTAAATGGTATGAAATGGGAATAATATCACAGGAAAAGGCATCGGAAATAGCGGGTCTTACACGTGCTGAATTTATATTTTCGCTGGGGAAATTTGGCGTTTCTCCGTTTCAGTATACCGTTGAAGAAATAAAAGAAGAAATATCTCATGAATAGACGATGGGTTACTAATACATCACCATTAATCTTAATGAATAAGATCGGATACCCACAACTTATTACGGACTTGTGCGCTGAACTTGTAATTCCGAAGGGAGTAATAGACGAACTGTATTTTCATAAAGAAGAACAATTACGGTGGGAACTTTTTCTTTCTTCTAAAAAGGTTATATCTTTAAAGGACTACCTTCAAATACCTTCAGGTATTGCAGGATGGGATTTAGGAAAAGGAGAATCCGAGGTTATTACCTTTGCTTTAGAACATCCTGGTTATAGCGTTATTCTGGACGATTTACAGGCAAGGAAATGCGCTCATACCTGTAATGTATCTGTGGTGGGAACGGTAGGTATGATTCTATTAGCGAAAAAAGAAAAACATATTGCTGAAGCAAGTCCTATTATTAAACTGTTAATAGAATCAGGATTGAGATTTAATATACATTGGATAACAGAAGTGCTTAAACTTGCAAATGAAATATTTTAAGATAAAAAGGATGATGGAATGCTCAATACGACTTTAAAATCTCAAAATTTATATACAATGAGGCATTAAAACTAGCAAAAGAAATGGGAGATAAAGGAAATGTCTGATTATCAGGAAAACTAAAATTCATGGCAAACGTTCACGACAGGAAAACCAGAAGTTATAATATGTCCATGATCAGGAGCAAGGACACAAAGCCGGAAATCATCGT
>CAYJME010000078.1:0-13451 GCA_964370795.1 uncultured candidatus Brocadiaceae bacterium | reverse complement strand
ACTCTGCTCATTAAAACAGTTCGCCTTTTCACCCCCAAAGGCGATTGCGCCCAAAACTTCCCCCTTGTAGGTAAGGGGAAACCCAAGCCGTGAATGGAGGCCTTCCTTGTGTAATACCTTATCGGTCCAGAAGCGGCATTCTTCTGTGTTATTGACGACAACCGGTTCTCCTGTTTTGATAATTTCCTCAAGCAGGCTGCCAGACATGGGGAACGACTCGCCTTCATTAATCTCGCTGAAGTTGTATGTTTTTGTCAGCGCAAATACCTGAAACCACTGTCCCTGTTCATTTGAAATAATGATGCATGCACGGTCAAAGGGTATTATTTTCTTTAATTCACTGCATATCGTGGAAAAACTTTCGCGGATATCAAGGCTGGTGGCTATGGTTTTATTAATGTTGCTGACGATCTCTTTTTCAACGAGCGTTTTCTTGAGGCTTGTTTCCAACTGTTGTTTATAAAGTGCCTTTTCGATCGTTTTTTTGAGATAATCAGGGTCAAAGGGTTTTAAAATGTAATCCACGGTATCCATGCACAGGGAATTAATGACAGTTTTAATTTTGTTCTGGTCAATCATGACAAGTATGATGGTATTTGCCGAAACCTCTTTAATTTTATCGACCAGGGAAAGTTCACGCACATCGTCCAGTCTCAGGTCAAACAGGATTAAATCGATCGTGTTTTTATTGAGAATTTGAACGGCCCCTTCTCCATTTGCTACCGTGCGGACACGATAACCGTTTTCTTCGAGCAATCCTTTCAACGAAATACACATCAGTCTGTCATTGTCTATGATAAGTATGTTATGGCTTTTGACCACGGGTGAATTATTCTGTTTTTCCATGTTCATGTTTAGGAGTTTCAATGTTGTTGTAGAGACGCAGGATTTTGCGTCTCTGCGTGAGCATTTTAAAGTCGCTGAAACATCTAAGATATTCGGTATTATTTGTAATTTATTTTAGGTAATAGTAATACCGTAGAAAATTGATGTCAAGAACAAAGCGCGATTGATTAGGAGCGTTCAATTATAGAAATTGGCGTTAGAATTAATCCTATTCTGTGAAAATAATTATGTTATAATATAATAATAGGCTTGTTCTGGGATGGGATGCAGTGGTTGTTCTCTGTGTACACCTTGCAATAACCAAAGGGTGGAAGTAAGATTCACATAAATTTTCATAAAGGAGTTTTAAATGATCTTCAAACAGTTAAACAAGACCCCTTGTAAAACCTACCTTATCGGTTCTGAAAGCACGAAAGAAGTAATTGTGGTCGACCCTGTTTTAGAGCAGGTAAACGAATACGTGTCACTGATTAAAAAAGAAGGCTTAAAGTTGACCCATATCGTTGATACGCATACCCATGCGGATCACATCTCCGGCGCCGGGGCGTTGATTGACCAAACCGGAGCGATCTATGTGATGCACCAGCATTCTCCTGTCAGTTGTGTAGCCTTTCGTGTTCCAGATGGGTTTGACTGTCATTTGAGTGATATCCCCGTTAAAATCATGCATACGCCGGGACATACTAAAGATAGTATGTGCCTCATATTTTCCGACCGCATTCTCACCGGCGATACATTATTCCTCGATGATGGTGGGGCAGGCCGTACCGATTTACCAGGCGGAGATCCTGGAGAACATTGGGAATCTATGCAGCGACTTAAGAAATTGCCCGATCACTTAATTGTGTATCCTGCCCATGAATATCGTGGCCGGGAACCATCCGGTTTAGGCGATCAAAAAAAACGCAATCCAAATTTACAACAGCGTACAAAAGACGAGTATGTTAAATGGCTTAACGATATGAAACTAGGGCCCGCTGAGTGGATGAAGGATGTATTAAAGGCAAATTGTAATTGCACACGTGACCCAAAGGCAGCATCAATTCCGGCAGGTGCGCCTACTTGTGAGGTCAAGGGTACAATGACGTGCGGGGTAAATGAACCGCAAGTTCCCGTAATTCCCGTTACAGAGGTAAAGCGCCGTGTGGATACGAATCTGTCAGACGGCACTATTATCCTGGACGTCCGAGAACCGTCAGAACTCAGAGGCGAGCTTGGGGTGATTAAGGGCGCTCTTAATGTTCCCGTAGGTCAGGTATCCCAGAGACTTCATGAGTTGGAAAAATATAAAGAAAAGGAAATTGTTACCGTATGCAAAAGTGGGGGACGTGCCCATGCCGCGGCATCCGTATTGATCAAGGCGGGTTTTAAAAAGGTTTTTAACATGACTGGTGGTATGTTGGCCTATCGCCAGGCGGAAAAGGTAAAGTGAATTTCTTGCAATAAATCTGGTAATTATTTACTTCTATAAGTTTTATCCGGCGAATTACACAATTTTTCCACGGTACATGCGCTGCAGTGTGGTTTGCGGGCGATGCAGGTACGCCGGCCGTGTGTTCCCAGAAGGAGGCATGATCGTGTCCACCTTTCCTGGGGAATAATCCTGTATAATTCCATTTCTGCTTTATCAGGGTCATTAGATTTGGCTAATTCCAGTCTGTGCGAAACACGAAAAACATGGGTATCCACGGCGATGGCCTGTTTCCCAAAGACATTACCTAAGAGCACGTTAGCCGTCTTTCTGCCCACTCCCGGCAAGGGAATGAGGTCTTCCATAGTATCAGGCACCTTCCCACCGAACCTTTCGACTAACTCCTTGCAACAGGCAATAATATTCTTCGCCTTGTTTTTATAAAAACCCGTAGAGCGGATTTCTTCCTCAAAGAATGCTTGTTTTGCATCGGCATAATCCTTTGCCGTCTTGTATTTTTTGAACAGGGTTTCTGTTACTTTATTAACCCGTTCATCGGTACACTGCGCTGCCATGATGGTAGCAACGAGCAATTCAAGTGGGTTCTCATAACGCAGGATAAGCCCAGCGTCGGGATATGCCTTTTCAAGGAGTGATAGTATCTTTTCTACAAGAACTTCTTTCATTATGTAAGAAATATTTTGATTTTATTGTAATTTTATGCGGATTCAGATTTGTAGGATGAAAACGATTAAAATTATAAGTCCTTGATTGTGGGCTGGTTTCCTGTTTTAACACGAATATTAAGGGATTGTTGGCATTATATCTGTTCTATTAGTTTCAATCAATTCTATCTATTTCGATTCATTTTAGCACAAAATTAGCACAACTCCTGCGAAAGATCAATGACCAAGCTCACCTGCCGCTTTGGAGCGTAGCGGAAAAGAGGTCAGGTGCAGCGCCTTGTTAGGCGTATATTCTTATTTCTTAAAACCCTAACCACTTACGCAAGGAACTTTCTAAACTTTTGGAATCAGAAGCAGAGATATTCCCAACTTTTTTAACGATCAAACTTTTGTTTACGGTGTAAATTCCCCGCTTAACTGCTGTTGTCACATTGAGTCCAGCATTACTCCAGTCTGCCAACACAAACTCGCCAGGTAAAAGGGAAGTTGTCCTGCTGGTTAACGGCACAACAAAAACATCTTCGAAAACATGCGGAACACTGACAATAACCGCAGGTCTGACCTTTGAACTTGACAAATCTGTAAAGGGGTAACGGACTAAAACTACATCATTCCTCGAGTAATTGTGCATATACGTCATCCTCTTGGTTATTCCAAACTGTATCCAGGGAGATTTGGCTTGTTTTTAACCAAAACGGTGATCCATTGTCCTCCGGTAACACTATCACCAAAACCCTTGACCCTTCAGGAATATGCACCTTTTCCAGAAGTTCAATCTTTTCTTCCCGGACAACTGCCCATAATGTGTTTAACATTTTTAACCTCCTGTCCCTTTATTGATGATTATTAAGCCCAACGCGAAGATGAGCCGCGCTTCGTCGGCTCGATCTTCTGGTTGGATGTTGTTTTGGTAAAGTAAAGAGAATGCTTTTCAGATATACAAAAAATACACTACTTACCGTGACACTTCTTGTATTTTTTGTTGCTACCGCAAGGACAGGGATCGTTTCTTCCGACACGAGGAGGGGCATTATTGCTATTAAATTCTTTTACAAAGTCTATGCAGGTCTCAGATGGTATTCTGAAAGAAAAAGTGGTTCTGCCGTCTGAGTTCGTAATGGCAAAATCACCTTTGATTATTATGTCCATTCCGACAAGGACATCAAAACCAGTAAGCTTCCCTTCGGTCGCACGAACGTAAGAAAAACCAACCTTATGAGGGAGTAGGATATTTATATAATAAACCGGCTGATCCGTTGACCCGTCACCATGGAATACTTTTGTTATGCCGATCTGCTTCAAACCTAAATCATCGACAATCTTCCTGGTGATTACGGTTCCCGTTGCGCCTGTATCCCAAAGGGCTTTATACGGTTTATGCGGATTTGGCGGATTTGTTTGTAGATTTACGCTGGCAGGATCAAAAGCAGGCGCAATTTCAATATCGGTTATAAGCTGGTTAAGAAAACCACCGTTACTTTGAAGAGTGAAACTTCGTGATCCGGCGGAAGGCATTAGACGAAAGCTACTCTAGAATGGAAGGTATGAGTATATCCTGCGGTTCCAGGTTCACACTTCTGGACAAGAAAGGTTCCGAGTTCATGTGTCTTTGCGGTTGTTTCAATTGCAACGGATTCAGATGAATATGCACCAAGAACCTTTTCATCTTTTATCACGATGAATTTACCGTTGTACTTTTCCACCAGTTCGATCTGGTGATCAAGATAGTATTTAAATTCTTTTTCGAGAGCAGCGCGTGCCATAATTTTCAACCCATTAGCAAATCTAATAATATTATAAGTTTATGTCTGCATTCATTAATATAATAGCATGTCTGATACAGAAATCAAGGGGAAATCAAGTCTCATTTGATTTTGACTTGTTGGCCCGCTCAGTCGCCTTGTCAATCTGGAGCGTGTGGTTGGAAAATTCCAACCAGTTATTAGATAGTTACAGTTCCGGATTATAGCAATGTTTTCATAATCTGTCAATAAAAAATAAGGAGGAGAGGGAGAGGGGTCACATCTGATAACTCCGCGCTCCATACTTTTGACCTACTTCTTTTAATGTCATACCACCATAATTTACCGCCAGACACAGCATTGCCTGTCTGGCAATATTATTATACCCCGCGGTATCTCTAACTCTTCCTTTTCCACCTCAAATTCTTTGCAAACGTGATCCTCCAGCGTGTTAATCGATATCTTCGTTCTGAAGGGTTTTGCCCCGCTTAATTCTTTTGATGAAAAATTACTCCATCTCTCAATGTTACCAAGAATTTCATAAAATTTTTCCCAATCACAAGCGTCGAGGAAAATATCTTCTCTGCGATTTCCCCGATTCATCACATGGTAAAAAGCCCCTTCAAATTCTATTCTTGCCGGTCTTGCCATGGTTTTATATTATACATATCATTTCATGTAAATATTGTCAATAGTCCAGATGCTACCCTCACCTCTCAGGATAACGTTCTGGACAGCCTTAACCAAGCATTCAGAAGAAATATTCATATCCAACCAACTTTATGAGAGGCCGTATAAACTACTTATCGGTGTCAAAGTCAACAGAGACATGAGAATTCACGAGGATTCGTGAAATTTCTCTATGTAAATTAAGTACATTCCATGTAGAATTAATACGTTAGTGAAGTATTTTCACGAAAATTCGTGAAAATAGTGGATGCCTGAGCCATTAGGGCCAGGAACGATATACGCATAGTTGTTTTGCAAATAACTCAATCTGGGGTTAAAGATGCTTCTTTTTAAATATAGAAAAAAAATTCCAAATTATTTCGATTTGAATAACTCAGCGATGTGGGATTCCAATATGCAGTTGTGGGTCGATAGAACCACGGGTTTTCCGGTAGTTTCAAAGTTCAAAAATAATACTCAGACAAACTATGGCGAGACCTCTACGACTGAGTCTAGAGAGGGGGTTGACCAAAGTGAGAGTTCATTGATGTCGAATTATGGTGAAACTACAAAAACAGCGACAAGCGAAGGGATAGATCAATCAGAGTCATCCATGGGGTCAGATTACGGTGAAACCACAATGACAAAATCCATCGAAGGAGTTGATCAAAGCGAAAGCAGTTCAGTTCCCTTAAGTTCAAAGATTGGCGAAGCGGTGTTGACCAATACAATTGAAGGCGTAGATCCGTCAGAGAGTGCCGAGTATGCTTTTAATAGTCACGAATAAAAATGATTTTGCAGTCGATTTTCTGATTACAAAGTTAATTGATAAAAAATTACCATATCTAAGATTAAACCCAACCGAGATACTAGATTTTGGATATGACATCTTATTTTCTGGGGATAACCCTCACAAAATAATTAGAAAAGAATCAACGGATATAAATCTTAATGAAATTCAATCAATCTGGTATAGGCGAGCTGTTAGCCCTTCGGTTGATTTGGCTGGATATAGTGCTGGTGAAAACAACTTCATCAGTGGTGAAATTAAGCACCTAATTGAAGGGCTTTTATTGAGTTTGAAAGCGAAATGGATAAATCCATTAGATGCTGTGTATTTGGGTGAGCGAAAGCTGTACCAACTAGAAATTGCATCCAAAATAGGATTTACGGTGCCACGATCAATTGTTACGAACGACTATAACAAGGCCATTCATTTTTTTGAACAAACTGATGGGAGCGTAATATGTAAACCGATATTTCATGGCCTTTTGTATGACCGCAATGATGTCTTTGCTATTCATACCAATCGAGTAACAAGGGAAGATCTTGATGAGTTGAACAAATCTCAGGTACCCATTTATCTACAACATGAAATCACTCGCGAGTGTGACCTTAGAGTTACTGTTGTTGGAAAAGATGTCTATGCGGTAGAGATACGCCATGAAGTTGAAAAGACTCCTGACTGGAGGGTGAAAGACCAGAAGGTTACACAAAGGGTCGCTGAAATCCCATGTCACATCAAAGACAATATATTTAAATTGATGGCCGCATTGAATCTAGAATACGGTGCAATTGATCTAATTAAGGATAGAAATGGAAATTATATTTTTCTTGAAATAAACCCTGCTGGTGAATGGGCCTGGTTAGAAAACGATCTTGGACTTCCCATTTCAGACTCATTCATTAAGCTTTTTTATAGGACAATGAATGAGTAATAAGATTCTCAAATACTTCTACGAGAAACCTGAGAAAGAAAAAATCTGGCAGTCTATCCGGCAATGGCTCAACCAGTTTCGATTCTCGATTTCTTTTGTCTTTAGTACCTATAAAAAAAGCCTCGTCCCGCCGGAAAGGAACATTCCTTGGGACAAAGGCAATTGGGTGCCTACTGATGAAGATTTAGCTGTCTCTAGAGAGATGTATGAGCGCTCTGAAGACAGATATAACAGACTTGAAGAAAAAGCACATAAAATTTTTGGAGTCGCGACCTTTTTTGTGCCGATTGTTCTGGCACTCTTCATCTTTGTACTAGAGCACTCTTCATGTATTTCTATTCTTATAATAATGCTTTCATCATTACTATTCTATTTAGTTTCACTATGGTGCTGCACAAGAGCTATACGTATAAAGGAGAGACAGTCCCCTGGATTAGAACTGTTAATTAATCCTGAAAAAGACTCGATGGAATCACCTCAAAAAAGCAAGATTATTGCGTGCTACATGGGATGTTCGCAGTATAACGAAGTCGTCAATGACCATGTTGCAAATTTTGTAAAATCATCGGAATTGTTCATGTTTATGGCGGTTTTATTTACGATTTTCTCTGGAGGTCTGGGGCTTAGCTACAGGTTATCTTCTCCAGTAAAAGAAAAGAATCAGGTAGAAATTATTTCTGAAACCGTAACCAAATCGCTCGCGCCTCTTCAGAAGATATCTGAAAACCTTGATATTCAGCAGGAACGTAACGCCGAAATAAAAATTTTAAAAGAACAAATCAAAAAATCAGAAGATGCATCTAAAATAATCATCACTCACAAGAAAAATAAAAAGCACTAGACTGAAACAAGCGATAATTTTCTTTTTTCACGAAAATTCGTGAAAAATCGCAATAAGATTTCACAGGCTTAAATATTTTCACTACAAATTTTTCACGAAAGTTTGTGAAATCCCTTCGTAATTTCGATTGAACTCTACAAAACAAATCTGCTAAACAAAGGCCGCAATGAAAAATTGCAAATAAAAAGGCCCAAGACACGCAGTCGGCAAACTTATGTCTTAGGCCCAAACATCGAGCAGATGACAGGAAATTGCTTTTCCACTGTGAAAGGTGATATTAAACCAAAAATGAAGAAGATTGCAAGCTTTTTTAATTCTTTCAGCTAAATTTAACACCAAATAAGAGGATGGGTAATTTGCGGTAAATTAACCGATTTTTCATAAAGAATTGCCGGGAAATAGACAGACTATCCCTGCCTGTCTGTGCGATGCACGCAGGAAGGTCTCCTGTAACAAAAGGCGTAAACCAAATGGTTCAGTTTGGCATGATACAAGATTCATTAACAAAAATTACATCCGTTCCGGGGCATGCATACCAAGGATATTAAGTCCATTCTTTATGACCTGACGAGTCGCATCTACCAATAATATCCTGGCCTTGGTTAGTTCCTCGTCATCTGACAAGACGCGATGGGCATTATAAAATCTGTTCAGGCTGCTGCAAATGTCGATGAGATAGTTGCTGATGAGCGATGGCTCGTAAGCCTCGGATGCCTTCAGGATAATGAAGGGAAATTGAGACAAAATCTTTACGAGAACAACGGTTTCGTCTTCTTTCAGCAATTCATATTGAATGTCCGTTGTCACAGGTTTTCCATATTTTCTCAGGATACTGCAAAGGCGGGCATGGGTATACTGAACATACGGGCCGGTTTCTCCTTCAAAATTGAGCACAGAGTCCCAGTCAAAGACCACATCCTTATTGCGCTTCGTTGATAGGTTGGCAAAGATAACGGCGCCGATACCTACTTCGTGCGCGACGGTTTCTTTATTTTCGAGAGACGGATTTTTTTCTTCGATAATCTTTCTGATACGTTCAACGGCCTCGGCTAACAAGTCTTCCAGGAGAACAACATTTCCTTTCCTGGTGGACATCTTGCCTTCCTTAAATTTCATGAGACCAAAATCCACGTGTATACAATGGTTTGCCCAGTCGTATCCCATGAGTTCCAGTGCCTTAAAGACCTGCCGGAAATGGAGCTTTTGCTCAGAGCCGACTACGTAAATCATCATTTCAAAATTATAAGTCTTTTTCCTGTATTCTGCGGCCGCAATGTCGCGGGTGGCGTAAAGGGTGGCGTCGTCTTTCTTGCGCAAGAGGCAGGGTGGCATGTTGTAAGGTTCCAGATCAATAATTAACGCTTCTTCGCTGATCCTGGTAAGCCCTTTTTCCTTGATCCGATTAACGGTATCTTCGACCAGTGTATTGTAAAAACTTTCGCCGGTAAAGGCATCAAAGTGTATCCCGAGCATGTCGTAAATCTTTTGAAATTCTTTTAAACTAATGTCCTTAAAGTGTTGCCAGAGTTCCCTGGCCTCAGCATCGCCTGCTTCGAGTTTTTTGAACCACTCCCTTGCTTCGCCTTCCAGGCCTGGATTCTTTTCAGCCTCCTGGTGGAATTTTACATAAAGGTTGTTCAGGTCTGTCACGGTATATAATGTATGAGTATTTTCACTGCCCCATTTTTTATATGCGACAATTAATTGGCCAAACTGTGTTCCCCAATCGCCGAGGTGGTTAATTCCGATGCATTTATATCCAAGCGTTTTGTAAATATTGTAGATACCGCTCCCGATTAATGCGGAACGCAGGTGATGAACGGCCAGGTGTTTTGCAATATTGGGGGAGGAGTAATCGACAACGATGGTTTTGCCAGCTCCGATAGCGCTGCAACCATAACGGTCTTTTTCTTCAAATATCTTTTTTGAAATGTTTTCAGAAAAAATTGCCTTATCAATAAAGAAGTTCAGATAAGGACCAAGAGCCTTTACCTCTCTGACAGGCGCGACAGGCCGTATCGTACTCAGAAGCTCCGTTGCAATGATAGAGGGTGATTTTTTCAGGGTTTTTGAGAGACTATAGCAGGGGAAGGCATAATCACCCATCTTTATATCGGGTGGAATTTCGATGAGTTTTTCAATTTCGTTTTCAGAAAGGTTTGTGCTTTTTTTTAATAGAGATATGATAGGTTTTATAAAGTAATCCATACTTAATTATACCAACCCCATTTTCTTTTTCACTTCTACCATCGTTTCTTCCGCAATTTTCTTACATTGTTTCGCACCTGTGTGCAGGATACCGAGCAAATCATCCTGGTTTTTAATTAATTGTTCATACCTCTGTCGAATGGGTGTTAATACGTCAATAATATTGTTGGACAGCATCTTTTTGCATTCAATACAGCCAATTTCAGCCGTACGGCATACCAGATTAATGCGGTCAATGTGTTCCTTTAAGGAGAAATATTTGTGCAGGGTAAACAGATTACAGATATCAGGATTGCCGGGGTCGGTGCGCCTCTTTCGGTTCTCATCAGTTACCGCAGTTGATAATTTTTTCCAAATCGACTCTGGAGATTCTACCAGAGAAATATAATTCCCCAGGCTCTTGCTCATCTTGGTCTTGCCGTCAAGTCCCATAATCCGGGGCGCCTCTGAGAGGACTTCCTGTGGATCCGGAAATGTTTCTCCGTATTTCATGTTAAATTTTCTGACAATTTCCCGCGCAAGTTCAATGTGTTGTACCTGATCCTCGCCTACCGGCACGACTTCCCCTTTATAAAGTGAAATATCAGCAGCCTGCAAGACAGGATAGGTAAATAAACCGGCATTGATATTTTCCCGGTGCTGTTTTGACTTGTCCTTAAACTGGGTCATACGTTCCAGATGACCCATGGGGGTAACGGTGTTAAATATCCATGCGAGTTCCGTGTGCTCCGGCACGTAGGATTGGACAAAGATAATGCACTGGTCTGGATTGAGTCCTGCGGCGATATTGACGGCGGCCGCATTGAGCACCCGTCTTTGCATCTCCTGCGGGTTGTATTCGATGGTAATTGCATGGTAATCGACGATGCAAAAGATGCAATCATATTGATCGATCAGGCGTATCCAGTTTTTTATGGCGCCGAGGTAGTTGCCGATGTGCACGTCGCCGCTGGGTTGTATCCCGCTAAATAACCGTTTTTTCATAAAAAATCCTTAGTTTGTCTTTTCCTTAAATCGGTGTAATCTGCGCAATCTGTGGTTTTTCTTTTACAAAATCTTTGGCAATAGTTTTTTAATCCGTTTAGCTGCTTCTTTGGTATCTTTGATGCTGGGTACCAGCGCAAACCGCACATAACCTTCGCCAGGATTCAGTCCGTTTTGGGTTTTATCACTAATCCATGCGCCCGGTGTTGTTACAATGGCAATCTCCGGAGAAAGAAGCTTTTTGGCAAAATCGACAGACGACATGCCCTGCGGCACCTTCTGCCAGAGATAAATAGTTGCTTCAGGTGTGCAGTCAGTGAGTTTGATATGTTTGAAGGCATCGACCAATAAATCCCTTTTGATCTTGTATTCTGCCCGCATCTTTTCGACGTGGGTTTCATCGCTGAGGGCGGCGATAGCGCCATCCTGAATAAATGTCGCCGTGCCCGAATCAATATTCGTTTTTACCTTCTTGAATATATCAACAATCTGCCTGTCACCTGCCACCCAGCCAATCCGGTAACAGGTCATGGCGCTCCTTTTGGAGAAGGAATTAAATACAATGACGCCTTCTTTTGTTACCTCCAGGATGCTGTGCGGTGGTTCTTGATAATAAATTTCACTGTACGCCTCATCAGAGGCAATGATGATATTATATTTCTTCCCAAATTCCACGAGTTCCTTCAAATATGATAAAGGAGCTACCGCGCCCGATGGACTATTCGGATAGTTGATCCACATAAGTTTTGCCTTTTTGCAGACCTCTTCGGGGATGGACTTCACATCGATCAAAAATTTATTTTCTGCAAGAACGGGCACATAATAGGGAATACCTTCGGCGAATAATGTGCCGCGTGTATACGGTGGATAGCCAGGGGTTGGAATAATTACATAATCACCCGGATTAACTATCCCCTCGTGAAAATTAAAAACACCTTCTTTCGAGCCAATGGTGGATGAAATTTCTGTTGCAGGGTCTAACTGGACGCCAAACCGCTTGTGCGTCCACTCGGCAAGCGCCTTGCGAAACTCAGGCGCGCCAGTATAGCTTGGATAGCCTGATGATTTGCGGAGTGTTATTCCTTTTTGAGTCGCCTTACGCACAATTTCTGGCGTAGGCACGGTGGGGTCGCCAACACCAAAATCAATGGGTATTATTCCCAGGGATTTTAATTTTTCAACCTCTTTATCGACTTCTGCAAAGGCATACGCACCAATAGATTGCAATCTCTTTGATGGCGTAATTTCCATAAATACTATTCCTTTCTAAAATTATTTTTTTGATGGGTCAGTAATCGCAGGTTTAACCGGACTTCTCTTTGCGGTCATTTCCTTGATTTCTATTTCGAGTACATTCGTTTTATTCAGCATGGCGTCGGTAAAAGGAACTTTCGGATTTTGCGGTGCATACTTATCGGCAAGTTTCTGGAGCGCCTCATTTTTTGCTGCGATATCAGTCAATATTTTTATTGTGCCAAAGATGATAACAGACCGGTAATTAACTGAAGAGGCGCATGTTGGCTGCTTGACAATCGTGTGTTTTACTTCTTCTACCTCAAAGCAGACATTCTGATTGGCCTTGACATTGTCTAATTTTCTCCCTTCATTTGCACAGTGGAGGAAGATTTTATCGGTAGCCTTATCATACGTAAAATTGAGGGGGGTAATATAGGGAATATTATTTAAGCATGTCCCCAGTCTTCCTACCATTGCAGTTGAGAGGATTTCGCTTACCTCGTCCCTGTCCGTTATTTCTTTGTCTTTTCTTCTCACAGATTATATCGTTCTTCCAACTGCCTTTGCCACCGGCTTAAGTTCCTGCATCAACTGGTCAAATGATTCAAGACTAATTGTCTGAGGTCCGTCCACAAATGATTTTTCAGGTTCCGGATGGGTTTCAATTAATAAACCGTCAGCTCCCACCGCTATGGAACCTTTGGACATGGGATTGACGAGACTTCTCTTTCCAGTTCCATGACTTGGGTCAACGATAACGGGAAGGTGCGTCATCTCCTTCAGTAAAGGCACAATGCTGAGCGAAAGCGTGAAACGGGTATGTGTCTCAAAGGTTCTGATTCCTCTTTCGCAGAGAATAACATTGGGGTTATTTTGCGCTAAAATATATTCGGCAGCGAGGAGGAATTCATCGACCGTTGCGGACATGCCTCGTTTTAAAATCACGGGTTTTCCTGTCTCACCTACAGCGCGCAGGAGTAAGAAGTTTTGCATGTTGCGGGTTCCGATTTGTAATATGTCGCTATATTTGCTCACCAACTTTACATGTTCGGGAGTAAGCACCTCTGTAACGATGGGTAAACCAGAAGCCTCACGGGCATGGGCCAGGTG
>CAYJME010000077.1:9889-13521 GCA_964370795.1 uncultured candidatus Brocadiaceae bacterium | reverse complement strand
GAAAAACCTTTGGGCATAACAGGGCCAATGGTTGCCGTGATAGAGAGAACGGCAACTCATTGGCCATTTTCCGGCGTGCGAAGGCTAGTAACACAGCACCCCCAAATTACATGAACTTATTGAGAAAGGGGTAAATATGGAATTCAAAGAGGTATTTAAGGGAATTGATAGTTTATATGTGTCTTATAAGGGTACGCTGAAAGAAGGGATGAAAGAACAACTGGAAGAAAAAAAGAAACTGGCTCAATCAGATGATGAAAAGGAACAATCTTCGGCAAGGATGATTATTGATGACCATTGCTTTGAAGTATTGGACAGAGGTACTAAATGGTATTCCTTTATTATGGTTGATAACTGGTATCACATCCAGGTATCGGGGAGCAAAAGACAAAAACTCCCCCAAATATATGTTCAGGTATCAAGCGAACTCCTTACCTGTTATGGCCTCGATAACTCAATAAACAATTTGAGAAAAATCGTAAACATGCTTATGGAAAAGACAGAAGAAGAAATTATCAGCAGGACAGATACCTTTACTGATTTTGTTACTAATAAGGACATAGAAGAACTAGAAAAGGTATGCTGGGTTAAAAGGGCAAGAAGGTTTCAAAAAAACTGGGACGGTGAGATATTTACGGGTTACGTCATAGGGGGCGGAGATATTTTAGCAAGAATCTATGACAAAACCGTTGAGATAGAAAAGAGTCGTAATGATTATCTCAAAGAGATATGGGAAAAGCACGGCTGGGACACATTTCAAAGGGTATGGCGGCTTGAATTTCAACTAAGAAGGGAACTTTTGGGACAGATGAAAATAAACTCTTTTTCCAACCTCATAGAACAAGTTAATGATATGTGGAAATATTGTACCCATGACTGGCTAAGACTTGCAATAAAAGACAATACCCTCAATAGGACACGATGGATGACAAATCCACTATGGGAAAATATTCAGGCGGTAAGATTCAATGACGGCAAATTTACCGGCATATTAAGACAGGTAAATAAATCAAGGATACCCAGCGATAAGACATTATTCCAAAATGGCATTGGCTATATCACGGCATATGCAGCCAGGGAAGGACATGAGAACGTTGATAATGAGACAATCAATAAATATTTAGATCAAGCCAAAAACTATCTCAGTAAACAAACACACGGCAGAGAGGAAGATTATTTGAAGACAAAGACAAGTAATAAAAGGAAGAAATATAACAAATATAAGGAGGAATTAAAATGAAGGTTGTAACCATACAAGAAGTATCGGAATTTCTGAAAGTCAAAAAATCAACCCTCTATTCATGGGTAAATCAAAAATCAATACCCTCGTTTAAGCTCAATGGCCTCTGGCGTTTTGACATGGAAAAGATTGAGGATTGGGTAAAGGAATCAACAAATAAAAAACCCGTACTTCAGAGGATCACAAAAAAGACACCAGGGAATCAGGATATAGACCGCATCATCAAGCACGCAATCGGTGAAGCCCATGGAAACGAATAACCTAAATAATACACAGAACGAACATGATTTCGTTATTGCCCATCCTTCTTATGAAGTAAGCCCGACATTTATGTCATTAGGCTTCCGGGAAACGCTAATATCGAACAATCAACCAGAAGACAAGAATTTTTATATCATTTCCATGAAAGATATATCAATACACAAAGAGCATGTTATTAAATACGAAGACAAAACAATCATATTCCATGAACAAGACAGGATACTTTTAAGGGTAAATGATCGATGGGACAAAAACAAGATATTGGGCTTTATTAACAATACGGAACCTCAAAAAGGACTTTATCAGGAAATTAAACATACGCTAAAAAACTATATAGAATTTCAAGAAGAAGCCATTTACGGTATTATAACGGCGTGGATTATAGCCACATACTTTCACCGATGTTTTCATGCCTTCCCCTTCCTATTCATATATGGAAAGAAACAAAGCGGTAAGAGTAGATTCCTGGACTTGCTGGAAAGATTAGCATTTAACGCCATGAAGGTAAAAGGGGTTTCTGTTGCATCCCTTGCAGATAGCATTGACGGGATAAGAGGGACGTTTCTCAATGACCAGGCCGAAGAACTCAGCAACAAAAAGAACACAGAAATATTAGGCATTCTTTCGGATAGTTACACAATTGGCGGCGGTAAAAGAAGGATTGTAAATACCTCAAACAATGGCCGCAGGCTTTTGGAATTTGAGACCTACGGGCCAAAGGCATTTGCAAGCATAAAGGAAATAGACAGTGATTTAAAGGATAGGTGTATTGAAATTACCATGCTCAGGGCTATTAAAGAATATCCCTACCCCGATGCATACCTGACAATCTGGGGCGATTTAAGGGATAAGTTGTACAAACTCCTTTTAACAAGGTGGAATAAGGTAAAAGACCTCTATCAGGACACAGGAAAAGACGTATCCCACAGGATAAAGGAACTCTGGAGACCTCTGGAGACTATTTTAAGGCTTGAAGATGTTCCCGTTGAGGAAATGAAAGAGATTAAAACCTTTTTCCTTGAAAGCATGGAAGAAACTCAAAACGAACTATCGGAATATGAAATCAAACTCTTTGAGACGTTAAAAGAGATCCTCAGGGGAAAAGACAGGGATATATTGACCGTAACCGATATAGCAGAAAAGCTTAAACCGGATTATGGAACTATGCCTGATAAAGAAAAAAGGGGCATACAAACGTGGATAGGTAAGACGTTAAATCAGTTGAGTCTTTATAAGAGACATGCTGGCAAAAAAGACGGAAGAAAGGCATACGAATTTACTTGCGAACATATTGAAAACATATATCAGAGATACAAGACCGATACGACCTCGGGAAACTACGGGGAGACCTGTGTGTTAGGTCATAAGTCTATGTCAGGTAACATATTGGTAGACCTGGAGACTAAAATCGAGGAAATGCCAGGGGATACCCCTATTCCAGAAAAGGAAATAGAGATTTGACCGATATTCCCGAAATTATCCATACCATGCAAAACATGGGATACAAAGTCTCCCTTAAAGGGGACAAGATTAAACTAAAATTTATAGGCAAAGACGATCCACCGAAACAAGCATTAACCATAATCAATGCAATAAAAGAAAATAAGGCCTTAACCATAGGGTATCTGAGCAATATTTCCCGGATGGACGATATCTTTGGGAATGCGGTAAATGAAATATCTAAGGCGTATACACGAAATGCCCTTAGCTACACACAAAAAGTGTTTCCCCTGATGTATGAAAAAGCCATGGATATTGAAAATAGCATCAACCGTTTATGGGACGGAGGAAAAGACTTAAAAACCTTTCAGGAAGCGGTAAAGGAATGGCAAGAGATACAGATGAAGTTTATCAAATTGCTGAATGCGAAAAAGGGAGTTGAAGCCGTTAAGGATACGGTATATAATTCACCCAACGGGAAACCAGACCCAAGTCAAGGTCTCGGAAAGGAGGCAAATGACAATGGGACTTTATAAAAGAGGTCTGGTCTGGTGGATGCGGTTTACCTATAAGGACAAACAGATAAGGAAATCGACAGAGACAACGGATAAGAAGCTGGCGGAAAAGATTTACGGTAAGGTTGTAAATCAGATTGCTGAAGGAAAATGGTTTGATGTCGACGAAGGAAGCA
>CAYJME010000077.1:5330-9879 GCA_964370795.1 uncultured candidatus Brocadiaceae bacterium | reverse complement strand
ATACTCAGGTATTCAAAGAACTCAAAAGTTATCAGAAAAACAGATGCTACTTAAATCAGCTAAGGGATTTTTTTGGTAAATACAGACTGAGTAATATTACCCCTGCATTGATAGATGATTTTAGACAAATGAGAAAAGGTCAAGGGGTGACATCAACGACTATCAATAAACAACTGTCGATGCTAAGAAGGATGTTTAATCTTGCCCAAAAGCGTTGGGGATGGGTCAAAGAATCGCCTCTTATAGAGATGGAACCGCATGCAGATAATAGGCGAACAAGGCATTTATCATTTGAAGAGTTTCTTAAGCTCTTGGAGTTTTGTGATGCATGGTTAAAAGATATTGTCATTGTGGCTGCATGGACAGGATTAAGGCGTGAAAATGTTGTCATGTTAAGGAAGACACAAGTAAACCTTTTGGCAAAGGAAATAACCGTAGAAGGCGCGGAAATAAAGAACGGTGAAAAATTGAGAATCCCGATTGCCGGCCCTGCATATGAAGTGTTGACAAGTCTCATAACCAATGACAAAACCAATAGCATCTGTGTCTTTCGAAGTAAAGAGGGAAAACCGTACAATCCAAAAAATGTGTACCGGGTATTTAAAAAGAGCTTAGAACGTGCCGGAATAGAGGATTTCAGATTTCATGATTTAAGGCATTGTTTTGCTTCCTGGAACAGGCAAGCAGGGGTTGAAATTGAAACGCTTGCTGAGTTAATGGGACATAAAGACACAAAGATGACCATGCGTTATGCTCATATTACTCAGGTACATTGTACAAAGGCTATTGGGTTGCTAGATAAAAGCTATAACGAATATTTAGCACAAAATTAGCACATTCCAGGAAAGACGTTGTTCGCTAATCAGCATAACTTCTTATGTTGATGATGATTATAAACGTAATCTAAAAGTGCGGCTTCACCTTTACAACCTGCACCCATTATTAGATAAAGTTACCGGTATGTTTATATGAAAAGAATATTTGTTTTATTAACGTTTCTCGTACTGACCCTTGCATGCCTTGGGCATAATGCAAATGCCCAAAACGAAAGATTCCTTGATATTGCGGGTGAGATAACATACGGCGAGGAATGCCTCCAGGAGTGGCAAATAGACGTGGCGTCATCGATCGCCAGCAAACTTCTCCTTGTTGCACCGGAAAATCCTTATGTGTGTTTTTTTGCAGGCGAGGTGGAATTCTATGAAGGAAATTATAAAGAATCGCTGTCTTTTTTGAAAAAGGCAATAAAGAGTCCTGCTTTTGCACAAAAAGGAAAGAGTTTTTATGACTTTATTGAAAAGGTGTACCAGACAACCAGCAAATTCAAGGAAATCAAAACAGAACACTTTCGTTTTCGCTACGTGGAAGAAAAAGATGCCATCCTGGTTGATTATGCCTTGGATACCCTTGAAAAGACCTATAAGGCCATCGGGAACGACCTGAATTATTTCCCCAAAGAGCCTGTCCTTGTTGAGGTATTTCCCGACGCCGATAGTTTTTGCACCATCTCTACGCTTACCAAAAACGAGATAGAAACCTCGGGCACCGTGGCAATCTGTTTATTTAACCGTGTCATCATCACCAGTCCGCGCCTCCAGCCGAGGGGGTATCAGTGGCTTGATACGCTCAACCATGAATACGTGCATTATGTAATCATGAAAAAGACGTACAACCGTGTTCCTATCTGGCTTCATGAAGGCATTGCGAAATATGAGGAAGGCCGATGGATGGCTGATAAACCGCCATCCCTCTCTGTTTCTTATGAAAGTTTGCTCGCCGAAGCGGTAGAGAAGGACTATTTTATTACCTTTAAGCAGATGCATCCCTCCCTGGCAAAGTTGAAAAAGCGTGAGGATACGGCGCTTGCCTTTGCTGAGGTCTTTACCGTCATTGAATATCTTTTCAACCACGGTGGTTATCCGGTGATAGCAAATATCCTGGAGGATATCAGGGATGGAAAATCGTTAGAGGATGCAGTGTTATCGGCAGCATCCGTTCCCTTTGATACATTTGAAAAGAACTGGTTGGACAACCTGAAGCAGAAAAAACTCCGGAAGATTCATGGCATACAGGTGCTTCCCACGAAACTGAAAGAGACTTCCTCCTCGGTGGATGATGTCGAGAGCGTTGCCGAAATAGAGGCAAAGGATGCGAGAAAATATGCCATCCTGGGCGATCTCCTCCGCCATGAGGGATTACACAGCGCAGCTATTACCGAATATGAAAAGGCATTTAACAAGGCCGGTATTATTTCACCACAGATTCAAAACAAGCTGGCCATGTCCTATATTATGGACACGCAGTACGCAAAGGCCGAAGAAATCCTGAAAACCGCTTTAGCCTATTATCCTGAGTACACGGCCACCTATATTTCACTGGGTGAGCTTTATCAAAGAAAAGGTGAATATACGTCTGCTGTTGACGTCTTATCACGAGCCAACCATATCAACCCCTTCAACCCGGTCATCCATAAGAACCTTGCGCTACTGTATGATAAATTAGACAGGAAAGATGACGCTGCCGTTGAACTGAAAAGACTTGGGCTGTTAGCGCACTAAATCATGCATCACGGTACTTTTTATTACCTAAAATCGTAGTCGATGCGGGGTGAGGCTTAAGAGTTTGTAAAAAAAAATTAATCATCGTGTTATTGCGAGGGTCTTTTCCGAAGCAATCCTCCTGGAATTATTATACTGAGGGAAAGATTGCTTCGCTCTCGCTCGCAATGACAGGAGTGAGAACCCGACTGGTCGTCTCTAGCGGGGATAAGAGGGTTGGTAATAGAGGTAAAGTGCGGTTTTTGATTTGTAAAAGTGAAAAAGTACTGGTTACTTTTCAAACATTGGCGTCGGTAGTGTTTCCAATGGGTTGCCGATTGCATAGAGGTGGTTATCATTTGATCCGGTGTAGATAGTGCCATCCTGTCCAATGGCCGGGGATGATTCAAGGGCGCCCTTTGTCTGAAATGACCACTTCAACGTGCCATCTGAATTAATAGCGTAAAGCTTTCCATCGCTGGAGCCGACATAAACCGTGCCATCTCTATCTATTGCGGGAGAAGATTCTACCCAACTACCGGTCTTAAAGCTCCATTTGAGTTTACAGTTGGGCAGGACGGCATAGACAAAACCATTGTATGACCCGAAGATAATCGTGCCATCTTTTGCAATAGCCGGAGTACCATGGACAGCCTTTCCCGTATTGACGTACCATTTTACAACGCCGTCTGGTTTGATAGCAACCAACCTTCCGTTGTCTGTGCCCACATAGACAGTTCCGTCCGCATCAATGGATGGGGAAGAATAGGAATCGTATACTCCTGACCCTACCCGCTTTGACCATTTTTCGATTCCGTCAGGAGTTAAGGCATGGAGCGCCCCGCTGACTTCAAAGAGATAAACAGAACCGTCAGCGCATAAAGCAGGCGAGGCAACGATGTTGCTTTTCGCAGTGAATTTCCACTTTAGTTTACCGTCGAGGGTAAGTGCGTAAAGACTTTTGTCGTTGGATCCAAAATACAGGGCATCTGAAGTAATAGTGGCAGAAGAGAGGATGATGCCGCCAACTGTATATGTCCATTTGGGTTTCCCATCGGTGGTTATTGCATACATCTTCTTATCTTTTGCGCCAACATAAATCGTACCATCGCCTCCAATGGCAGGCGACGCAGTTATTTCACTGCCCACCTGAAATGCCCATTTGGTGGCGCCAGCCTGGTTGACGGCATAAAGCCTGCCGTCAATGGAACCAAAATATATCGTGCCGTCAGAGCCAATTGATGGAGAAGATGTGATACATGTATCAATCTTATATGCCCATTTTAATGAATTTGTTTCCGGACCCTTGCAGGGGCTTAACCCTGTATGCTGCGGGTTACCCCTGAACATATACCATGGGATTGTCGGTGTTTCTGCCTGCAGGGGGTTGTTTTGATGGAGAACGAAAATAACGAAGAAAATAAATATGGATAAACAGACATTTTTTATATGCATAAACGTTTCTCTGGAAAGAAATTTCTGATTATAAATACAGGTTAATAAAACTTAAACGTCATTATAAATAATTCGACATGCCAATAAAAGAATATTTTGATAAAACGACCTCATGGTCGTACGCTTTTTGGATAATGGAGTTGACGGAATGTTCATTTTATTTAAATCCCATTGAAAGCGCCTAAATTAAGGGTACAATAAATTAAAAGTACGGGAATAAGTTAAATGGGGGAGGGAGAGACGCAAGATTTTGCGTCTCTCCGTTTATCGGAGTTATATGAGAAAAATGCACAAGAGCAATAACAGGATAAAAAGCTTGTTTGTTTTTTTTCAGAGCATCAAGGTTAAGCTCATCTGTTATTTCATTCTCATGACAACCATCCCCATTATGATTGTGAGCAGTACGGCGTATAACAGCGGAAGAAAGGCATTGAATGAACGTGTGGTTGAAAAATTGACCTCTATTGCAGACCTGAAAAAGACGCAACTCAGTAACTGGTTGCAGGAAAGAATTGTTGATATCAGCGTCCTTTCAACAAACAAGTCCCTTGAGATGT
>CAYJME010000077.1:0-5320 GCA_964370795.1 uncultured candidatus Brocadiaceae bacterium | reverse complement strand
GCTTTATTTAAGGAAGGCATTTCGTACGATCGGAGGGATGAAAGAGTCGGAGATTGGCAAGGTTTATTGCACAAGGCTTTCTGAATACTTAGGTAAACTCAAGAGTAAATTTATTTATTGTGATGAAATATCCATTCTCGATGTAGAAAACGGTGAAATTGTCATATCCACTACGGAGTCAAATATTGGAATTATTGATTGGGACTACAAATATTATCTCAATATATTAGAAAATAATGGAGTTCCTTTTAAAGATATTCATTATTCAGGGTATACGAAGCATATAGGCATGACCTTCTTCGGGACTCTGAAAAGGACCGACCCTATTACGCTGGAGGAGACAGATGTTATTAATGGCATTGTCCTCATTCGCGTGAATACAGATACTGCGATTGAACCATTAATTCAGGACTGGCCTGGACGGGGCGAGACGGGAGAAACGATACTGGCCCGCCGCGAGGGAGATCGGTTGGTCTTTCTCAATACTATGCGGCATTTCAAGGATACTGCATTAAAAATAAATATTCCTCTAAAGTTGACAGTGCCGGAGTCTTTCATGCTGGACGACAAAGTAGAGGGTATTCAAAAAGCAATTGATTACCGGGGGGTGGACGTCCTTATGGCCTATCGTTACATGCCTCAGTTAAAATGGGGATTACTTGTTAAACAGGACACCTCTGAGGCGTTTAAACCCGTTGTTGAATTGAAGAATCAGGTAATTACCCTTGCGGTTGTGTGCTTATTGATTATTATCATTACGGTCTTTGTGCTGGCACACGGGATTACACAGCCCCTTCTTCAATTGGTTCATGGCGCTCAGGCAATTGGAAAGGGGGATCTTGGGCATCGCATCCCCGTTGATTCAAAGGACGAGGTCGGTGTGCTTGCATTGGAGTTTAATAGAATGGCCGGAAAGTTACAGGAATCATACGCGGGGCTTGAGCAACGTATTCGCGAGAGGACTGCTCAATTGCGGGAATCTGAGGAGAAGTACCGGGAATCTGTCAATCTGGCCAATGACGCCATTTTTACCCTCGATGTAGCATCTGCACAAATAATCGATTCGAATAAGAAAGCTGAAGAAATAATGGGATGTTCAAGGAACGAACTTAGTAAAAAGAAAATATGGGAGATAGTTCCTGAGTATGCGCGTGAAAAAGCGAAACAATTATGGATGGTAATAAATAAAGAGGGCTCCGGCATGCTCGACACGATTGATTGCCAGCGCAGGAATGGAAGCCTCACTCCCACCAGCATTAGCGCCAGTGTTATCGTGTATGGCAAGAAAAAGACTATTCAGTGGATATGCAGGGATATTACCGAGAGAAAAAGGATGGAAATGAAGTTGGTCCAGGCGGAGCGTCTGGCTGCAGTGGGAGAGTTAGCTGCCGGGGTGGCGCATGAAGTGAATAATCCGCTTGGCGGATTGCAGAATTTTGTAAAAATGATGAAGAAGGAGCCGGGTAATATACAACAAAATGTAGAATTTCTGGATTTAATGTCTGAGGGACTTAAGCGGATTGAGATTATTGTAAAACAGTTGATGGCATTTTCCAGGCCATATTCCACGCATATGTCGAATCATAATTTAAATGAAATTGTTGAGAATTCCTTGCGGTTCGTTGACCACCGGATAAAGGAACAGTGCGTTTACGTTGAAAAGGTATTTCTTCCTGATTTACCTGAGATTTATGGGGATGCTGATAATATTTCGCAGGTTATTATCAATATTATCGTCAATGCATTGGATAGCATGTCGGGCGGGGGAAAATTGAGCATACAGACAAGTTATTGTGACCATCAACCATCGGGTGTGCAGGTTTCGATTACCGATACGGGGGCAGGGATTCGCGATGAAATTCTGGCCAAGATATTTAATCCCTTTTTTACGACAAAAGAGATGGGAAGTGGGCTGGGGCTGGCAATTAGTAAAAGAATTATCGATGACCATAATGGGCATATAATAGTCAGGAGCAAGGTGGGAGATGGCACAACATTTTACGTCTGCCTGCCCGTAAAAAAATTGGCAGTTCTGACATGATAAGAAATATTTTTAAGGAGTGATGTATGGGTGGTAGGGTGCTCATCGTAGACGACGAAAAACTCATGAGGATTTCTTTGGAAAGCCAACTCAAGAAAGAAGGGTTTTTTGTAAAATCGATGGACAATGCCGTAGATGGCTTAAAAATGGTAAAATCCGAGGATTATGATGTCGTGGTGACAGACCTGAGATTATCGGGCATGAGTGGGCTGGACTTTCTCAAGGAAATCAAGAAATACAATCAGGATATTATCGTCATCATCATGACTGCCTATGGCACGCTCGAAAGCGCTGTTTTGGCGACGAAAGAGGGGGCGTATGATTATATTGCAAAACCATTTTCTACGGACGAATTGATTATCAAACTCCAGAGGGCGCTGCAGCATAAAAACACAACCGCTGAGGTCAACAGATTGAGAAGGGAAATACAGGATGAGTTTGAGTTTAGTAATATTATTGGAAAAAGCGAAGCAGTAAAACGGGTGCTTGAAATTGTTAAGAGTGTATCAGAGAGAGACGCGACCGTTCTCGTTCAGGGAGAAAGCGGGTCCGGGAAGGAAAAAATAGCCGGGGCCATCCATTATCACAGCAACAGGCGGCATGGTCCGTTTATCCGGGTGAGTTGTGCTGCATTAAATAGGGAAATCCTGGAGAGCGAACTCTTTGGACATGAAAAAGGGGCATTTACGGGAGCCGTTAAAACGAGGCGTGGAAGATTTGAGCTGGCTAATGGAGGGTCTATTTTTCTGGACGACGTGGATGATATTCCCCTGGAGATGCAGGTAAAACTTTTGAGAGTACTTCAGGAACGGACGTTTGAAAGAGTTGGCGGTGAGGAAACCCTGGGCGTTGATGTGCGGGTTATTTGTGCCACAAAGAAAGACTTGCTTGAACAGGTAAAAGCCGGGTATTTTCGCGAAGATTTATTTTACCGGTTGAATGTAGTGCCTATTTATATTCCACCGTTACGGGAAAGGAAGGACGATATTCCGCTTTTAATTAATCATTTCTTGAAAAAGTTTGTTTCGCAATATGACGATGCCTTACCGGAAATTTCACCTGATGTGTTAAGTATCTTGATGGCGTATAATTGGCCAGGGAATGTGCGGGAACTTGAAAATGTTATTGAACACGCGGTTGCATTTTCTAAGTCCAGCGGTATTACGATAGAAACCCTTCCAGAGTACTTGAAGAAAGTTGAGATACGACGCGACTTGTTATCAATGGATTTGTCGGATAAACAGGTAATAAGCTTGCAGGATGCGCTTACTGAGGTTGAAAAGAAACTTATCCAATGGGCGTATCAAAAAACTAATGGCAATCAGGTGAAGATGGCAGAGATACTAGGCATTCCCAGAACTACATTGCGTAATAGGCTTATCAAATTACAATTATTTGAGTAATTGGAAGAAGTGTAATGTTTTTTACTGCGTATGAAATATGGATTTTAAAAAAATATCCGGTATGACTATAATATAACATGGTATGACCAATTTAGGACATTTTGTATCCTGTTGTGTTTTTTATAGATAGAACTAATGCGGTGATAAGCAGATAATAGTGGTGACCATTTCTGGTCTTTGTGGTGTGAGTTGAAATATTTACACTAAACAATAATATGTTTATTTGTAAGTACTTATGATAGATAGTATGTAATATTTGGTAATTGGTATATTTGTTGCTTAGCTTCTTAAGGATATTGTGTCATAGATTACATATTTAGACACGATTTATCTCATGATATGTTTTACTGAAGGAGGTGATTGGTAAAAGACAAAGAGTGGGAAGCTAAGAGTCGGTGAGTTTTTATACAAAGTATTGAATGTAATAGGGTATTAAATTCTAGGAGGTAAAGCAAAAGATGAAGAAAGGGTTAATAGGAGCGTTGTTGGTGGGGGCGGCGGTAGCGATGACCGGGAGCCTTGCGAATGCGGGGTTTATCCAGGGCACGCATGTAAAGACGGACATGCCAGGTCCGTTTTTTGTAACGACGTCACCGGATGGCGGGATGTTGTATATTTGTAATCAGTCAGGGCATAGTGTAACGTTTGTGGATGCCCGGACGCAGAAGGTAGTAGGTGAGGTAGCGGTAGGGGTACAGCCGGAGGCGGCGGCGACCACGCCAGATAATGCATTTTTATATGTATGCAATGCGGAGAGTGACAGCGTATCGGTGATCGATATAGCGAGGAAGCAGGTCGTAAAGGAGATCAAGGTAGGGGACTGGCCAAGTGGTATAAAGATTACGAATGATGGTAGGACGGCCTATGTAGCGTGTTCAGGCTGCATGTGGAACACGATAGACGTGATCGATACCGGCAAGATGGAGAAGGTCAGGTCGATATTCACGAGTGATTACGGTCCAAGGACATTGGCCATATCGCCGGATGGCAAGACGATGGCAGTGATTTGCGACACCGTTGGTTCAATCAACAGGAGTGTAAACTTCATTGATATAGCAACGGGCAAGGTGATGGAGAAGAGGGTAATCAGGGAGAGTTCAAACCTGAGGGATGTTGTATATACGCCGGATGGTCAGTACGTAGTGGTGACCTATGAAACTCCGAAGAACTGGTTGCCGGTATGCGAGGCTGAGAACGGAGAGGTATTTACGAACAACGTAGCGGTAGTGGAGACGAAACAAGGTGGCAAGGTAGCAAGATTGCCATTAGACGAGCTCAACAACTACGATGGTAATCCCTATGGGTTGGCGATGGATCCCAAGGGCAGGTATTTGTATATTGGGGTAAGAGGGATGCATCGGGTAACGATACTGGATATGGGCAAGGTGTTGAGTGTTGTGCGTGGAAATTCCCAGGCGGAGCTTGATTATATGAGGGATGATCTTGGATTGGTAAGGGATTATCTGGTAGCCAGGGTACCAACGGGACTTGGGCCAAGCTCGGTATGTTTGTCGCCGGACGGAAAGATTTGCTATGCGGCAAATTATTTTTCCAACAACGTGACAGTAATCAGGACGCCGGTGGACTAATGGTGGCATAGAGGTTTTGGTAAGAATTGTGCAAAGACAGGGAAATTTTATAAGGAGGTTTGAAATGTTAGGTAAAAGTTTAAAGATCGGCCTGGTAGCTGCCCTCGGTATAGCCGGGGTGGTGACGGTCGGTCAGGTGATGGCAGGGACACCGCAGGTAGTGGCAACAATCCAGACGGGTCCAGAATGGGAACCGCTTCCAAGGGCCGAGCCATTGACGGTGCCGGAGGTACATTACAGGGTAAAGCACTCGCCGTACAAGAGTGAGTTGGTGAGGTATGGTCAGT
>CAYJME010000076.1:0-13716 GCA_964370795.1 uncultured candidatus Brocadiaceae bacterium | reverse complement strand
GAAACAGACCGTGCAAAAATGCTTGCTGCCCTGGAAGATGTAACCTATGTTATACTTTTTGACGAATCAACCCCCCTGAACTTAATTACGGCCATCAAACCCGATGTGCTGGTTAAAGGTGAAGACTGGAAGAATGCCGGAGTTGTAGGAAGGGAATTTGTCGAGTCCTATGGTGGAAAAGTCATTTTTGCACCACTGGTCGATGGTGTTTCAACCACAAATATTGTTGCAAAGATAATCCAGAAACACACACAGACCGAAAACCGGTAGGAGCCGTCTCCGGACGGACAATAAAGTCATGCGCATAAACAACAAACTCATGCTATCCTTTTTTCTGATCGCCATCATCCCCGCTCTGACAATGTTTGCTATAATTTATTATAAACTCTATCATGATTACGAGAAAAAAGAAATGCAAATGATAGAAAACAGGGTTGTGCAGACTGCCAGGACAATTGACGGGATTATGAATACGCTGATCGAGGACACACGCGCGCTGAGTCTCAATCCCATGTTCTACCAGTTATTACCAGAAGAAATTTCCCGATACTTTACACACCGGCTAGCGTATTTCCCCTATTACAGCAATTTTTACTTTACCAACGCTACCGGGACAATCATCGCATCGTCAAACCAATCATCCATCGGAAAACAACTCATGAGACTCCAACCGGATATCAATGGTCTGTTAAAAAAGACTGTCCAGTCTCCTCCGGGTGCAGTATTTGTCCATGACATGGGTAACATGCAGGTAGAAATCCTTTGCAGTGCAGTTGGCAGGACAGGCCAGGGAAATGGCACATTAGTCAGTATTTTACAAAACAGTATGATTCACAATCTGATCAAACAGGTTGATTGCCGAACGAAAGGTAGCGATCATACTTATCTTATGGACTGCGACGGCCATATATTGTTAACAGACGACCCGACAGCAGCCTCCGTGGGCTTACATCCCGATATGAAGAGGAAGGAGCTTTTGGCTGAAATGGTGGGCAGTTTACAAGGCGCCCTGTCTTACACAGATTTCCAGGGACAAAAGGTTATAGCAGGCCATGTAAGGTTCGGCCAATATAACAACGATCGCACAAGGAACTGGCTTCTCATATCAACTACCCCCTATCGTGAGATCATGGCCCCTATCAATCAAACCTTTACCCACCTGGCGGAGTTCTTTTTGGCTGTCTGTGGTATTATTGCGGCATTGTGTTCCTACTTTTCCCGCACCTTATCCAGACCCATTTGTATGTTAACAGAGGCCGTATTGCAATTTGGCGAGGGGGAAATGCACACAAGGTCTGAAATTCGCTCCCGTGATGAAATCGGTAAGCTCTCCGAGCAGTTTAACAACATGGCGGAAAAGATAGAAAAATACACCATCGAACACAAACAAAGGGAAAAAGAACTCCAAAGACAAGCACAGATGCTCGACCTTGCAAATGACGCCATCATCATTTGTGACTTTAAAGATAGAATTACTTACTGGAACCATGCTGCGGAACTTCAGTATGGTTGGACTGCCGGAGAGGCATCCGGTCAATACGCGAATGAGTTGCTCAGGACGGTATTCCAGATTTCTCATGACAAATTTACTGCTGCTCTATTACAGAACGGAAAGTGGGAGGGCGAGGTAGTTCAAACTCACCGCAACGGTTCTCAATTAATCATATGGAGCCGTTTAAAATTACTCACCGACGATGAAAACAGGATACTGGGAGTGCTGGAAATTAACCGTGATGTTACCGAAAGAAAGCAAGCGGAAGAAGAGATCCGAAGTTTGTCACTCAACGATGATCTCACGGGGATTTACAACCGGAGGGGATTCATGACCCTCGCACAACAGGAGTTAAGAATAGCCCACAGGATGAAGAAATCGATGACACTGTTTTTTGCCGATATAGACGGACTGAAATGGATTAATGATAACCTCGGCCATGAGAATGGCGATATGGCGATCCGTGATGCAGCACAGATGTTAAAAATAACATTCAGAGAATCAGACATCATTGCGCGCCTGGGCGGTGATGAGTTTGCGATTGTTACAACTGACACTTCGCCCTTTAATGCAAACACCCTGATTTCTCGTTTACAATGTAATATTGACACCCACAATAAGAACAATAACAGACCTTACCGACTCTCCATGAGCATTGGGGTGGTGCGGCATGATTTAACACATCCACAAAGCCTGGACGGACTCCTCTCGCAGGCAGACCGCCTCATGTATGAACAAAAACGAAGAAAGAGGGAACTGATTAAAATCGTTGATTACAGAAAGGTTAGCTAGAAGTCTTGGATATCGGTCGTTAAATAAGGCCTATGGAGATTTTTTTAACAGTGTGATTGATATGATAAGAAAACACCTTAAACTTTATACTCGCCTGATCTTCACGACACTTCTTGCCATACATACATGCATTTTATGTTTACCATTTCAGATTTCCCGCCTGTTTGCTAAGGATGTTATAACATTAAAATATTCAGATGGTGTCGATAAGAGCGTTATCGTTATTCGAAGCCAGGATATTGCTGCCTATAATGAGGCAATTGATAGTTTCAGGGAGGGATGTAAAAATAAAAATATCTCTATAAGCGCAGTATATGATTTAAAAGGAGACGAGGAAGAAGGCGAAAAGGTCATTCAAAACATCAAGATTAACTATCATGAACCAAGGCTTATTTTGGCAGTAGGGGTGCTTGCGGCGACCCTTGCAAAAAAACAGTTTACCGATATTCCCATTGTCTATTGTATGGTGGTGAATCATGAAAGGTTTGATCTGGGGGGAAACAATATTACCGGTATCTCCTCAGAAGCGCCGATAGAAGAACAATTTGCCATTTTTATAAAGTTCTTTGGAAGAAACAAGAATATTGGGGTCATCTTTGACCCAACGAGCGGTTCCGAAAAGATTGTCGCCGGGGCTGAACAAATTGCGCAACTGTATGATTTTAATCTTATAAAAGCAGAGGTTACTCTGACAAATGAAATCACGCCTGCTCTGGAAAAAATTATCGATAAAATCGATGCCCTGTGGATAATACCCGACTATGTGGTAGTTACGAGAGATTCGCTGAATACGATCCTTAATATGGCTTCAAAAAAACGGCTGCCGACATTTGGCAGCTCAAGCGCAATGGTAAAAGCGGGGGCGCTCTTCTCAATCTCCCCTGATTATGCTTACACCGGTTTGCAGGCATCCCAGATTGCCCGGATTTTACTTAATAATCCCGATAGCACTTCTTTGGGAGTTAAAAAACCGGAAAGGTTGAAGTTGGCTTTCAATATGCAAACAGCAAAGATCATTGGGGTAAATTTGATGCCATTTCAGTCACGTCCTGATGTTATGTTATTCCCATAAAAAAATTTTTTAAAATGTGACGTACGTCACAGACAATATTTTTTAATTTGATAAAATTATATCTGTAAAAGTTCTCAAGTTTCATTGTTGGCTACAAACAAGAAGACTTTATACGGTAATACACTATGGTTGGCATCCGAACAAAACTGATTATTTTCATGAATTTGTTGATAATAGCGATTGGTTCTATGAGCAGTATTTATCTGCTTATTCATGCAAAAAATCAGCAGGAAGAAAGACTTGAAGAACTGGGCATATCTCTGGTGAGGTTGCTTTCCCAGGATAACGAGGTAAGGGATGCGCTGAGATACACACAACACGCATTTTTAAGTATCCCTCTTAAACGAATAAAAGTTTTAGATAGGGAGGGGCAGATTGGTTATTGGAGGATATCTGATGGGCAGACAACCATTGCCGAAGAAAAATTCCCCCAAATAAACATTCAAATACACGAAGTCCCCACCAATCGTGACTTTAAGAATATCGATGTTCCTCGTGTCAATCGTATAGTTATGGATTCAGGGGAGGTGTTTTATGATTTTTTTGCCCCGATCTTTGAAAAACAAACATTTTCTGAAGAGTCACTCGCCGCACAGGTTTTTGGTGAATTTTCTCCGGAGGTAAAACCAAAGATTCTGGGTTATGCACAGATTGGTTTAGCCACATACAGGTTTAACGAAAAGATTAAAAAGATTATTCTGTATAGCATTATTCCTATGGGCTTTGGCATTGTTGTGGGAGGGATAGGCGTTGTCCTCTTCCTTACGAAATACCTGGTATCTCCCTTAAAACGGTTGGCAGATGTTACCGTGGAGATTGCTTGTGGAAATCTCGACCGCACGGTCGACGTCCATTCTCGTGACGAGATTGGGCAGTTGTCCATGAACTTTAATAAAATGACAAGGGCGCTCGGAAAATCGTACGCTGAGCTCAAAGGCGAAATTGCTGAACGTAAATGTGCAGAGGATTTGCTCCGCCGATGGGTGAAAATGGAAGAACTTGTGGCAACGATATCAACAAACTTTATCAATCTAGCCGCTGACGAGGTTGATGCGGGAATAAACCGTGCATTGCAACTCATTGGTGAATTTACCGGCATTGACCGTGGTTATATCTTCTTGTTTTCTGAAGATAAAAAGGTGATTAGGAATACCCACGAATGGTGTGCGGAAGGGATTGAACCACAAATTGAAAATCTTAAAGAAGTTCCCGTCGAGTACTTTCCATGGCCTGCCGAGAAGTTGGAAAAACTCGAAACCATTTATATCCCACGGGTGTCTGAATTGCCTGAATTCGCAAATACAGAAAAAGAAATATTACAGGCACATGAGATTAAATCGCTCGTAATTGTTCCCATGGCCTACGGTGGATATCCTGTTGGATTTTTAGGGATGGATTCAGTGTGGGAAGAAAAAACCTGGATAGAACAGGATATTACGCTCTTCAAAATGGTGGGTGAAATTTTTGCCAATGCATTAGAACACAGGCACAAGGTGGAGATGTTGCGAAATGCCCACGATCAACTGGAGATACGCGTTAAAGAACGTACCGCCGAACTTCTCATGACGAACGACCTTCTTGCGGAGGAAATTGCCGGACATAAAAAGGCGCGGGGTGAATTAAAAAAATATGAAATACTTATTTCAGAGATAACCGATCTTCCCTATATCTGCGATACCAAGGGGAATATATTATTTGTAAACCACATGTTTGAAAAACTTACCGGGCACAAGCGTGAGGAATTCCTGGGAAAACCATTTGCGCCGCTTTTCGACGAAGAGAATTTTAAAAAAGGCATGGATGCCTATACCAGAACATTAAAGGGGGAAAGTCCCCTCTACGAGGTTTATTTCAAAGATACGGGCGTCCTGTGTGAATATAAAAATTTACCCTTAAGAGATGAGAATGGGAATATTGTTGGAGTTATTGGCACTGCGAGAGATATTACCGAACGTAAGCGGATGATGGACGAACTCAAGCAAGCGAAGGAATATGCGGAAAATCTCATCGAAACGGCGAATGTAATGGTTCTTGGATTAGATACGGAAGGCAATGTTAACGTATTTAACCAGACCGCCGAAAAAATTACAGGCTACAAGAAAGAAGAAATTATAGGGAAAAATTATTTTGATATACTCACACCAAAAGATAAATATCCCTATATTTGGGATGAATTTGTAAAACGAAGGAATATCGGAAAATTTAACAAATCGTATGAGAATCCAATTATAACAAAATCAGGAAAGACCCGATATATTTCATGGCAGATCAGCGACGTAAGGGATCGCGGCAAGCTTATAGGCGGAATTGCCTTTGGGAATGATATTACTGACCAGAAGCGCATGCAGGCCTTGGTAGAACGGGTGCGCCTGATGTCATTTGTCAAGGATGTGAGCATTGCTTTTGGCCGTGATGAGACGTTGCAAGATATGTTAAGCCATTGTGCAGAAGCAGTCGTCGATCACCTGGATGCAGCGTTTGCCCGTATCTGGATACTCAACGAAAAGGAAAATGTGCTGGAATTACAGGCAAGCGCAGGTATGTATACCCACATTAACGGCCTCCATAGCCGTGTTCCTGTTGGTAAACTTAAGATCGGCCGTATTGCCTTTGAACGGCAGGCGCATTTAACGAATTCGGTCAATGATGACCCCTATATCAGTGATCCAGAGTGGGCGCGACGTGAGAAGATGGTTTCGTTTGCAGGTTACCCCCTGGTCACGAGCAATCGCCTGGTTGGGGTCGTTGCCATGTTTTCACGCAAACCGCTGAATGATTTTGTGATAAGGGCGCTTGCGTCAGCTTCGGATATCATTGCGATGGGTATTGACCGTAAGCACGCGGAACAAACTCGAGTGGCTAATCTTCACTATTTTGAGAGTATGAATAAGATTTCCACGGTAATTAACCAGACTATGGATATCTCTCTCATGGTGAAGAATGTTGTTGATACAATCCGTACAATATTTAAATGCGATCACGTCTTTATTAGCTATCCGCGCGACCCTGCCGTTCGGTCTATGGTGTTGCAATTTGAGTCGGAGAGCGATGAGTCTTACCTTTCCCATAAAGAATTGGCAAAATTTCCTGAAGCAATGGGGGATGCCCAGGAAGATATTCAGGTATTATTAAACTCTAAAGAACCTCTTATATTCAATATAACGGAGAATGGAGATAATGCATATATTAAATTCTTGAAAGGTGTGTTATCGGTACAGTCGCTCATGATGATTGCCATTCATCCCAGGATTGGTAAACCCTGGATGATTGGGTTACTCCAATGTGCGCATGTCCGTGAGTGGACAAGAGATGAACAAAGGTTATTTAAAGATATTTCATATAAGATTGCTGATGCGCTTACGAATATGTTGTTGTATAGAGACTTACAATTGAGCGAAGACAAGCACAGGACATTACTCGAAAATCTCCCGCAAAAGGTATTCTATAAGGATAAAAATTCGGTGTATGTATCGTGTAATGAAAATTATGCCAGGGATTTAAAAATCAAACCTGATGAGATCGTTGGAAAGACAGATTTTGATTTTTTCCCGAAATTACTAGCCGAAAAATACAGGGTCGATGACAGGCGGATTATGGAATCAGGGAAGACTGGGGACGTAGAAGAAAAATACATTATGGATGGGCGCGAATGTATCGTCCATACCATCAAAACGCCCATGAAAGATGAAAAAGGCGAGATTATTGGCATCCTGGGTGTCTTCTGGGATATAACAGAAAAAGTCGCTTTACAGATGGAGGCTGTTCGTACCAGGCATCTGGCATCTCTTGGTGAGCTGGCTGCGGGTGTTGCGCATGAGATCAACAATCCAATAACAGGGGTAATTAATTGTGCCCAGATATTGTCGGACAGGAGTAGTGATGGGAGCAAAGACAAAGACATTGCGAATAGGATCATTAAGGAAGGTAAACGAATAGCAGATATTGTGAATAATCTCCTCTGCTTTTCCAGGCCCCACGGAAGCAAGGAGAAGAACAATGTATCTATCCATGAAATCCTGTCTGATACCCTTATCATGGCAGAGGCGCAATTACAAAAAGAGGGCATTAGGTTAAGATTGAACATTCCCCAAACACTGCCAAAAGTGATCGCGCATCACCAGCAAATTCAACAGGTATTCCTGAATCTCATGAGCAATGCACGGTATGCATTGAATCAGAAATATAGCGGTAACCACGAGAATAAGATGCTTGAGATTTCAGGTGAAGAAACAACCATGAATAATAACAGGTATGTAAAGATCACATTTTATGATCATGGGATGGGAATCCCGTCAAATATGATAGACAAAGTAATGGATCCCTTTTTTACCATAAAGCCCAGAGGAAGAGGGACAGGATTGGGTCTCAGTATTAGCCATGGTATTATTGTGGAACATGGCGGCAAGATTACCATTAATAGCTTAGAGGGAGAATTTACTAAAGTAGCCGTAGTGCTTCCCGCGTCTAAGGCTCTGTAAGAGTTACTTTAAGGTATGGGAATTTCAATACAAATCGTAACGCGGGTGGTTTATCCCTATAATCGTTTGCACAGATTAAACCGTTTAAACCGTTTAAACGGATTAAACGGTTTGAACTGTTTGAACGGTTTAATATGACCTTCAGCTGTTTACGGATACTGAAATATTTATTAATAATTATTTTACTGTAGATATTGGCATTCCTTTTGAGTGTCTAAATTTATGTTAAGGAAATTCAATGTTAGGGGAGAGACGCACAATCGTTCGACTAAGCTCACGACGAAGTCTTGCGTCTCTCCGTGCGCACTTTAAAGTCGCCGAATGTCTAATTTAATGTATAGGAATTTCAATGCTGTGGTTGTAGAGCGACCAGGCTGGTCGCTCTACAATGAGAAAGTCGCCGAATGTCTAATTTATAATATCTAAAGGGTGACGGATGAAGACACCTATATTGGTAATTGATGACGAAGAAAATATCAGATTTACACTGGAAAGCTTTCTTTTGGGCGCCGGATACGAGGTAACCACCGCTAGTAATTATTATGAGGCTGAAACAACGCTGGATAAATCGAATTTTGATCTGATATTTGTCGACATTCTGTTAAAAGACAATAAGACGGGGATTGACTTTTTAAGAGAGGTCAAAAAAAGAAATCTTTATTCCCCCGTCGTTATGATTACGGGTAATCCGAGTATCGAGACCGCTTTGGATGCCGTACGTCTTGGCGCTTACGATTATATCCAAAAGCCGGTTTTTAAGGACACGCTGTTACACGTCACAAAAATGGCGTTGCGTCATAAGACAATAGTGGATGAAAAGGAGAAGTATCGCTTGAACCTTGAGGCAATTTTCAGGAGTGTAAAGGATGCAATCATCACGGTCGACAAGGAGTTGGTAATTATTGAAATGAACGATGCATCGAGGGATATCTGCGAACTAACACGGGAGGATATCGGAAAACCGTTTAATTCTTTAGCGAAACACTGTGATGGGAAGTGTCTCGACATTCTGAAAGAAACTATCCGGAAAAAAGAATCTGTGGAAATATACCGGCTTGAATGTCATAAGAATACTTGCCCAGCGCAAGTGGTCAATATTTGCGCACACCCATTTCTCAATGACAAAGGCTTGCCTGGAGGCGTAGTCCTTGTGGTAAGGGATGAAACGCGCCTGGCCTGTCTTGAGCAGGATATGAAAGAGCGCCAGCAATTCCATAACATTATAGGAAAAAGCGAAAAGATGCAGGCGATTTACTCGCTCATTGAAGACCTGGCCGATGTTCAAACAACGGTTCTGATTACCGGTGAAAGCGGCACGGGTAAGGAACTGGTTGCCGAGGCAATACATTACAAGGGGGAACGCAGGAATAAACCACTGGTGAAGGTAAATTGCTCTGCCCTGTCAGAGAGTTTGCTTGAAAGCGAACTTTTCGGACATGTGAAGGGCGCATTTACAGGAGCTATGCACGAGAGGATGGGCAGGATAGAAAAGGCAAATGGGGGGACCCTGTTTTTGGACGAAATCGGAGACATATCGCCGAAGGTGCAATTGCAGTTATTGAGGGTGTTACAGGAAAGAGAATTTGAGCGGGTTGGAGATTCTACGCCGGTCAGGGTTGATGTCCGGATGATTGCCGCCACCAATCAAGACCTCCAGAAAAAAGTACTGCGAGGTGAGTTTCGGGAAGATCTCTATTATCGGCTCAAGGTAGTCGAAATAAAATTACCGTCATTGTGTGAAAGACGTGAAGATATACCCCTCCTGATAGGACACTTTTTGAATAAATTAAATAAAAAGTTAAATAAAGAAATTATAGCGATTTCTTCTGATGTGCAGAAAATATTTATGGACTATTCGTGGCCCGGTAATATTAGAGAACTTGAGCATACCCTGGAACATGCTTGTATTCTCTGTCATCAGAACACGATTACTCTTGAGCACCTGCCCATTGACATGAGAGACTTTATAGATACCCATTCCTTTACTCCTGGGGATTTGAAACTTGATGAGCCAGAGGTAATTATCCAGGCGCTCGAAAAGACTGCATGGAATAAGGCCAGGGCCGCGCGTCTATTAGGGATAAGCAGACAAACTATATACCGAAAGATTGATGAATACAAAATCAAGACGCACGATATTGACACATAATTAACTGCTTGGTGTATTTCCTACCTTCCACTCCTTTCGTTTTCTCGTTCTTCCACGTGTAACGTTACATTTTCGTCCTGATACATATGTGTAATATGTTACATTTTATTTATCCCCACTGAATAGTTCGACAATACCATATTTTGAATATTGTTTTATTTTTTTTATCAATATTTGAGTTTTATTAAAACGTCTTCTTTTCCTTATAAATACAAGGAAAAGCAAGGTATTTTTAAACCAAAAATAATCCGTTTGTAAGCAAAATAATGAACGTTATTTTCTTTCTGGTATATCGTTTGTTTTTATAAATAACAAGAAAGGGGTAAGGTGAATAACAAAAAGACCAGTAACTTAATATACCAGAAAGGAGTTTGGGTATGAATGATAATTAACTTCATCGACAGGTAAAAGATTCAGTATTTTTAGGGTTTTGAGGGTGTTTAAAATTTTATAAAGGAGGTGTAATTATGCGTAAGGTAAATTTTGTACAGGGAATAGTAGGGGCGATTTATCCATGTATATTGATTTTTGGGCTTATCTTTGTAATTCAACCAGAAATTTGCCAATCTTCTGATGGGGTTTCCGAAATGGCAACAAAAAAATCAATGAACGGGACATCGCATCGCGGCGGTTTGAAATATAAGGGCAAAGTAACAGAGGTTGAATCAAGCGAAATGCCGGCAAAGGGACCGTGGTTTCGTGGTGGCATCCGCGGGAGTAACAGTTTTAGAATGGTAAGAAGCGATAATGAAAATTCCAGCAGAACAAAGGGAAAGTGGTTTCGTGGCGGTATACAACATAGTAATAAAATAGATTTAGAAGATATGGATGTCGCCGGGAATGATTGGAAATTGCAGCAAGAATAAATAAGAATCCATGTAAAATTTGCATTAAAAAGAGGATAGCCTTTTGTTCTATCCTCTTTTTAATTTAATCCTTAAAAGTGTAACATGTTACACATGTGTGTCTTGACGTATGTGTAACATGTTACACTTTTCCCTTTGGTATAAAACGTAAAGTTGGTTTTTTGATTATACCCTGCAAGTATTTTTTAGTGATAACCAGAATTGAAATGAGAAAAGCCCATATCTGTAATTCGCATAATATTTAATATAAGTCGTTGCTGAGATGATACCTATCTATTAAAAAATAATACCTGATTCATTCTTTTCCTGCTATTTTAAGTTCTGAAAAATAAATATGAGTTATTTCAAACTATTCTTACCAACATGGCATTCGTTTTGTTCTTTATCGTCAGGTGGTTTTACCTCAAACCTTTTAGTGACTAAGAAAGGAGGTGGCACAATGGATGCATATTTAATTATCAGCGCTTTGATTTCTGTTATTCTGATTGCTTTCTTATGATTCTTTAAGCGGAAGAATGTTTTGCTTTGGGATAAGTATTTGTCAATGCGGAGGGATGTTGAGGTGGAGATGTCGAAGATTATTTACAAGTTTATGGATGATGAGTTGATGAGGTTAATGTTTTCTGAGGTAACCGACCTTACCTATGTTTACGATACGAGTGGAAATATTTTGTTTGTAAATAAAATATTTGAAAAGTTTACGGGACACAGGCCTGAAGAATTTTATGGGAAACCATTTGCTCCCCTTTTTGACGATGAGAATCTGGGGAAGGCAAAGAACGTGTATAAAAAGACATTACAGGGAGAAAGCTCTCAATGCGAGCTTTATTTTAAAACAACGGGTGTGGTATGTGAATGCAAAAATTTTCCCTTGCGGGATGAAAAGGGCATCATAATAGGGGTTATGGGTATAGCCAGGGATATAACCGCACGTAAACAAGTCGAAGAAGGGTTGGTTGACCCTTTGAAAAAGCGGGTAATTGACCACTCGGCAAAGCCGAGGGAAATAAATGAGGAATTATTCGAGGATGTTTTGTTGAGGGTATGATCCTAACAGTGCAAAAAGGTTTTCTGTGAAAAAGGGATAATGAAAATGTTTGTGCTCATTGTGGGGGGTGATCACCTCGGAAATATTCCAAGGGAGCTTGATAAACTGGGCGTTGATTATATTCGCCATGTTACCGGGCGAAGCGGCCAGAAAATTAACGGGGGCGTTCCGGAAACCGTTGATTTTATCATTGTGCTGTACGATTATGTGAATCATAACCTTGCGAATAAAATAAAAAAATGTGCCTTTAACCGGAGGATACCGGTTGTCTATGCGAAAAGGTCATGGTCGTCTATTTATAGAAAAATGAAGGAAAGTCAAACGCTACTCCATAAAGTAGGACTACAGTTGTCATAAATAAAATGTGCGGAAGTTTTATGGAAAAAATAATAAGAAATAATGGATAGATATTGATAATAGGAGATAAGGGGAAAATGAGAACAAATAAATTCTTTGTTTGTCCATACTGTGGCAATGTGGAAAAATTCAAAATATTTACCAGCAATTTTCAGGTCATTAAACAATCGCAAGAGACGGGGATGTGTGTAGACAAAAGCGGCGTATTACCTAATTTACGACAAAATGATAACTATGTTGAATGCCAGAAGTGTTTTAAAAAGTCTGAATATGAGGCGGCTATTGATCTGGGGAGACAATTTATTGAACATGCTCGAAGCTTCGGCCTGGCAAACGTTCCGTTGTCCGTAAGCTAAATAACGAGTGATTACCATAGTGACGATGATGGAAAAAGAAATGAATGTGAATTCTGCGATGTGGTTATGTCCTTATTTAAAAAAACCACCAACTGACCAGTGTTACTGCGTAAAATTGGATAGTGGAAGTGTGAATGGAATACTTTATTACTGTGGTAGAAATTTCCATGAATGTGAAATTTACAAGTCGTGTTCATGCACAATGGATTTGAAGCAAGGCAGATAAACTTAAGGCGCAGACTATAATCGTCTGCAGGTCAAAACACCCCCTCCCCTTCCCCCCCGAATCCTTCCCATCCTGGGGAGGGGGTTGTTTACCGTTAAATGATGTAATAACCTTTTGAGAAGATAAGGCGGTGTAAAATGAGAAGAAGTATACGAAATTCTTTAAAAAGACGGTGTCCGTTTATGAGGAAACCAGGAAAAGATTGTTACTGCGTTGAGGAAATAGACAGTATTTTTGTAGAGGGAACAATAAAATATTGTATCATGAATTTTGTGGAGTGTGAAGTTTACAAATCGCTTCTTACAAAACGGTTGTTGTTGAAACTCAGTGGCAATTTCCACGGCAAACAATGTGTAAATTATGATAAATAACTCAAAAATGTCAAAAGAAGTAAGGAGTAATTAAAGACAAAACAGGTGAAATAGATAGTACTCTTTCACCCGATGATATTTTGAATTGCTTCCCACACCTTACCAGCGATTACCTGTTCCGGCATCAATGCGTTGTTTTGTGTGCAATTGATAATCATCCAGCCTTTTTCCTTCTTTGCAATATCCAAAAAAGTTTGTTGCGAGTTTTTTAGGTGGCTTATGTCCTTTTCGTGGATATCCTTTTTTTCGGCGCCCAGATATGCCCGTTGCTCCTTTTTTTCGATAAGTTTGTAAGCGATATCTGCCGGTACATATAATAAAATGTTCAGGTCTGACCGGGGGATGCGGAAGATATGGTGTTCTAACGTATCTAACCACGGAAAGAACTTTTCTCTCTCCTGGGAAGAACTAAGTTTTCCTCCCTGATGGGCCTTGTTATCACATACATAACGATTTGAGACAATAATCTTCCCTTCATTGAGCCATGTTTCAATTTGCTCCTTACATTC
>CAYJME010000075.1:0-13867 GCA_964370795.1 uncultured candidatus Brocadiaceae bacterium | reverse complement strand
GCATTACTGTGTAAAAACTTCTTTTTCTGCAAGTTTTTTAACACCTCCCCTCTTGCCCTGTCCTCCTCAAGAGCGAGATAATTGGGGACGGAGATTTGGTTACTGCTGAGATGCGAACGAGTGTTTTTTTCCGAGGAAATACTTCTGCCTTGCTTTCCTCAGGAGATTTGGTTGCGGCGTAGCTGTGCAAGGCATCTTCAATAACAAATCGCACGATTTCATCAAAAAAATAAAATATTTACTAAATTATATACATTTATAATACAACAACTTACAAATTATTTTCAAAAATTGTGATCTGCCTCACAGACAATATTTTAAATTTTTGATAATATGCTGACTTGTTTATCATTGTTGTAGGGGCGAAGCATTTGCTGTCCAGGATATAAGATTGCATTCAAATTTAATATCAGTAAATGCTTCGCCCCTACTAAACATCTTCTATTTACAGAAAGATAAGGAAGGGTTGAACATGAAGGTAAAGATGTTGTGTATGTATGTATGTATGTATGTTAATGGTCGCTGTCCTCGGCGTTGTTAAAAACAGCGATGCCGTAGAATCAAAGAAAATTATAGGCTCCAACACCACATGGAAAAAGACAGAAAGCCCTTATATCATAACAGATAGTATCATTGTTTTTAGTGGTGTGACGCTTACCATAGAACCGGGGGTTATCGTAAAATTTGATAAAGACAAGGCGCTTGATATTTATGGCACACTCATCGCCAGAGGCACACCAGACGAAAAAATCACCTTCACCAGAAATGCATCTGATAATTGGGGATATATCTTTTTCAGCGATTCAAGCACAGACGCCGTATATGATGATTATGGCGACTACACAGCCGGGCTCTATCTTAGAACACTGCATCGTTGAGTATGCAGGCAGTACCAGCGTTAATAACAATGGCGCTGTAAGGCTGGAAAATGCCCACCCCTTTATCAACTATTGCACCATACAAAACAACTCCGCTTCGGGTATTAGTGGTTGGAATTTATCCAGCACGCTTATAATAGCCAACACGAACGTCAGCAATAATACAGCTACAAACAACGGTGAAAGTGGCATAAATATTTCAATTTCATATGGCGGCACAACGAGCATTTTAAATAGTACCATTAGTAAAAATACTCCTGATGGTATTTATATATTTAGTTATGGGACTATTGATATTTCCAATAATACTATTAATAACAATATTGGAGTTGGAGCCGCAATTTATAATTATGGTTATTATGGTGGTAATGGTACATCTAACATATCAAACAATATCATAAGCAACAATACTTCAGGTGGTATATATATTCAGACAGCGGATAATACTACGACTAACTTTTCTGGCAATATCGTACATAATAACACTGCATCCAATGCAGGTGGTGGCATTTCTACTTATACTGCACGTTCTGGCACAACTAACATAGTTAATAACATTATTGGTAACAACACATCTGACATTGGTGGAAGTATTTTTATTTATAACGAATCCAATTACTATGGTATCGGTGAAACAAACATCTCCTACAATAGCCTCATAGGAAATTCCGCATCGTTATATTGCTATAATGCAAAAAAAGATTTTAAATACAATACTATAACCAACAATAAAGCCGCCAATGATAATAACTCCGCTGTATTTATTGTTGGCACACCCCCTACTTTCAACTATAACAATATTTTTAGCGATAACACTACCTACGAACTCTGGTACGGCAATCCCAAGGGACAGTACGGTTGGCTTGATGCCCAATATAACTGGTGGGGCACTTCTAATGAAGATGAGATTGCGGATAAGATTCACGACTTTGGCGACGATGCATCCTATGACATTGTGAATTACTTCAATTACGATACTGCCATCAGCACCGATGCCCCCATCTCTCCACCGACTGGTTTAACTGCCACGCCGGGCAATGGTCGGATTTCTCTAAGCTGGAATGCAAACCCGGAGGCAGACACCACAGGTTATAAAGTCTACTGGAATACCACTTCCGGCTTTCCTTATGCAAATTCGGCTGATGTAGGCAATCAGACAAATTACACGATCACCGGTCTTTCCACCGGCGAATACTACGTCACCGTTACGGCATACGACAACCAATACTTAGCCGAGAAAGACGACCCTAAAACCATCGTCAACGACAACCAGACCAACGGCAACGAAAGCTGGTTTGCGGATGAACAGCATGTCGCCGTGTCCACAACAGGGACATTCCCGCCCAAGGCAATAACAAAGCCTGCCACAAATATTACATCAAACTTTGCAACGCTGAATGGTATTGTCAATGCCAAAGGACAACAAACAAAGGTATGGTTCGAATATGACATAAAGAGTGGGGAACCCTATAGTAATTCCACACCTCAGAAAACAGTAAACGGAAATAAAGACAGGAAGATAACAAACTCAATTACGAATCTATCGCCAGAAACTACATATTATTACAGGATTGTTGCCCAGAATAATGCGGGAACTACGTATGGTAATGAATTATCTTTTACTACTATAAAAGTAAATAGCTCCATACCACTTAAGGAGGCAATAAAACAGCTTAAAAGTCAATTATCACGCATAATTGATATACGCATAGAAGACACTGCAACAACATACACACTTGCTGCAGAAATGAATGCAGATACTCCGTGGTGGAGGGAATTGATAAGGGCTTTTTTAGGATCAATAAAGGTGGTACTTGCATTCCTTGACAAAATAATGGATTTAACTGACTTTTTTACGCCAGATGGAAGCGCTCAGTTAGCATCAGATTTGTCACGTATGCAGCAAGCATTACAGGGCCTAAAGGATTCAAATAATGCGGCATCAACTTTTGGGTTTTTTACAGGTATTCTCGGGTTTTACCGAGACATGGATGACTATAGGATTTTCAGACCAAAGTTGAGTAACCTTGCAGAAAAAGCATTTGCGATTTATAAGGAATCAGGAGGGTCAGATACACGCACTTTTATAATAAATGTGCTTTACGGAAACGATAGTGAATTTAAAAATCCTTTGCTTATACCGGAGAGAACCGGTGTTTTATTGGCAAACAATCGTTACAAAGATTTCACCTGGACTTATGATGTACATAAAATTACAAGAGATATTAATAAAAAATTCAATCTCTTATTGGATGAGATTCCTGATGAACTTCCCGATAATTTTCCTTTAAATAAAGTACTCGATTATATCAAAAATCAAAGATCGAAAATTGCCTCAACAAGTATCGTAGGTGCCAATTACTTTGCTAGTCAAGATGGTGTAACATATGAACAAAGAAAAATAGTACTTGGCCAGATAGGTTCTGACAGTCAACTTCGGAATCCAATAATAGAGGCTTACCAAAAAAATCTAGATTCTGAAATAATAGAAACCTATTTGCAGGATATAGATATCGGAAAATCAGTTGCAAGAACATTTGGTATTGATAACAAAGTGTATAAATCACTAAAAGTATTAACAGACGCTATTACGATTACAAAAATTGTAACATTAGATGAATCCGATTTTGAAGTATTTCGTGAGAAAAATATTTCACCAATTGATTCAATGGGGTATCTGGCCCTACAAATGACAGCAGATTTGAGCACAGAGATTGCCCGTCTTTGGGCCATTGCAGATGGTTTGGCAGGTGTTCCGGATGAAAGCATACCCGGCAATATTAACGGAGGATTTATCAGATATTTACTTAATGGAAACCCGTTTCCTTCTGAATAAGTTTACCGTTTTTTTAACAAGGGTGCGGTTACCATATAAAACTCAATCTCTATGCGGGTTCAGATTTCTCATCTGAACCCGCTTTTTTATTGCCCGACAGATTCATTGTCTTGATTTCCATTCAGGCGTGGAGAGATATACTCAAAAGGTTCATAGTTTGTGATTTATCGAATTGATTCAGAGCAGCCATTCCATAGCGCAACATAGCCGTAATCAATTCTCCGTTATGAAAACAGGGAGATTGCTTCGGAAAAGACCCTCGCAATGACGCGGACCGTGCGCCCTGATGGCACACAGCATGTCATCATGATGCATCGAATCCTGTCGTTGTGCATTGCGCTTTGTCATTGCAAAGAGAAACTCGTTATTCTGTCATTGCGAGCGAAGCGAAGCAATCTTTCTCTCTTAAACAAACAGTCCCACTTGATAAGGGGGATGAGATGAAATGTCCCGGAATAGGCTAAAATTGCTCATTTGACCCAGTCTGAGAGTGCGGGAACAAACAAAAACTAAGCGCGTGCGAGAAAATCGTAAAACTCGAAAATAATATTTGACGATAATAACGGAATTCGTTATTATTCGTCATTTATTGATTGTAACGTTCTTGATATGCTTCCCGTAATGCCTTTGCTTCTTCGGGAGAAAGGCCTTTCATCCACACATGTTCATCCTGTGCAAGCATCGCCTCAATTTTCTGCTCATATTTCAACTTCATTTCCGGACTCTTCTGTTCGGCTGCTTGTATAATTGCAGGTAAAAATTCTAAATAAAAATGCTTTGCCACCTCATACATCCCATGCCAGTGGGTATAGTCAGGCCCCATCATACTCGCACCATGTCGCGCCCTGCGGCCTTCATGATGCCACAATTCCCAAAAAACCCATTGTACTTCGTGTTCGAAGGGCGCGTGGGAATTTAATACGCCATCGGCGATTAATTCATCCATAAACGCCTGAGCCGGTTTTGCAAATTTTTCATTATAAAGTACTACTAAATCGTCAAATTGTTTGTAAAAATTATCCACATGCGTACCGTTATGACAATTCAGGCAAGCGCCTTTCATCTTTTCCCGGCGCTCTTTCCACGTCACGATCTTTACAACTCGCCTGGGCACTGTTTTACTAACGAGTTTTTCATTCTCATATATCTTCTCAACGGTTTGTACCTCCGTACCAACCTGAGGAAGCTGGCGCTTTTCAGGGTAATCCTCTTTGTATCCATCTTCATAAATAACAAGGTTGATCTTTGAACTTACCACAGGACGGAGTGTCCAACTGATACGGTCTCCTACCTCATGATTGTTGCCTTTATATACCCCATCCGGGGTCATATAGCCGCCGATGTGGCACGTGGCGCATGTTGGAGCTGCGGAGTAATCCTTTCCAAGAATCCAGTCACCCTCCTTGTCAAGCCCCATACGATTACGGTTTGCAGCAAAGGCAATCCCGTGTTTTGATTCGTTATAAATCTCTATTTGAGGATGGTCAGGACCCATGTGGCATTTACCGCAATTTTCCGGAGACCGGGAAAGCCTGGCCTCAAAGGCGTGTCGAGAATGACAGGCATGGCAAGACCCTTTTGAGCCATCAGGATTCAGACGCCCCATGCCGCTATTCGGCCATGAATCGGGATCTAAAATCGGCCTTCCCTCTTTTTCCGTTTTCAGTATGTTCCCCTGTGCATCTCTTTGAAACTTTATCATGCTTCCGTGACACTGCCAGCAGCCATTCGTTGCATCCGCAATGTTATTCGGTAAACCGGCCACCTTTTCAGCTAACACGTTGTCCAGACTCGCAAGGATTTCTCCTGCCTTTGCATGATGACTCCTGGAAAATTCTTCGTACTCCCGTTGATGACATCGTGCACAATCTTTTGGGGTAACTAATGTGGCTATCAGAGATCCCACATGCTGCCAGGCGTCAATATCCCCCGGATTAGCCTTGTGGCAATCCACACAGCCAACGCCGTACTGTGCATGACGTGATCGTTCCCACTCCATAACCAGCGCTGGTCCACGATTCTTATGACATCCGACACAAACTCTATTTGCTGCTGTAATGACCGGGACTGTCTTTTTTTCCTCACGGGGCAGCTTTGACATTTCGGCTACTTCTTGCTCAAGGTTTGAGACATGTTCACTCAGTTTCTGGTTTTCCTGGCGTAATTGTTTAAAATCAGCGCAACCACATATACCGGCTTCTATGAGCCCAAGTATCACCATCAAATAAGTGCTTCTGATTACACCCTGCCTTTTCTGCATAAAGTCATTACTCCTTTCATCCTGTTATCATGCGTATAGATTCATACATAATATTGAGCATCCTGCCTAACGCATCTTCTTTGATAATCAGTGGGGGTATAATTACCATGATATGTCCAAGCGGTCTGATAAGCAAACCGCGTTTTCTGGCCTCAAGGCATATTTGAACTCCCACCCGCCCTTCCCAGGGATATGGTTCTTTTGTAGCTTTATCACGAACAAGTTCAATGGCCGCGATGAGTCCACATTGTCTTATATTGCCAACATGTTTTAATGATTCAAATTGTTTAAGTTTGTCCCGTAAAAAGTTAATTTTCGGCGCTAAATTTTCCAGAATGCGTTCTTTTTCAAAGAGTTCCAGACTGGCCAGCCCGGCCGCACAACCCAGGGGATTTCCCGTGTATGTATGGCCGTGGAAGAAGGTCTTGAGTTCGGCGTATTCTCCTAAAAAGACATTATAAATCTCTTCCGTGGCAAGCGTAACCGCAAGGGGCATATAACCGCCATTAATACCCTTTGACAAGGTCATAATATCAGGGACAACGTTTTCGTGATTACAGGCGAACATTTTTCCTGTTCGACCGAAACCCGTCATTACTTCGTCCAAAATGAAAATGATATTATATTTTCTACAGAGGGCGCGCGCGCCTGATAAATAGCCGGGTGGATGGACGATCATACCGCCGGCCCCCTGTACCAGAGGTTCCATAATCATGGCTGCAATCGCATGTGCATGTGCCTTCAGAATATCTTCAAGTTTATCGAGACACGCCAGATTGCAACTGTCCACCTGTTTTTCCAGTGGGCAACGATAGCAATATGGTGATGGCGCCAGGTGGGTTTTGAAATAGAGCGGACGAAATGCCTTTTGATATATTTCAACACCACCAACGCTCATAGTCCCGATGGTATCTCCATGATAACCGAATTGTAAGGCCAGAAACTCTACTTTATCTTTATATCCTCTGTGTTGCCAGTACTGAATAGCCATCTTCAATGCAACTTCATTGGCAGTGGAACCGTTATCGGAATAAAATACCTTGTTCAGACCATGAGGGACAATTTCAACGAGCCTGCTGGCAAGTTCAATGGCTGGTAAGTTAGATGGACCCAGGAGTGTGGTGTGAGCAATCTTGTCGAGTTGCAATTTTATAGCATCATCAATTTCCTTTTTGCGGTGGCCATGTATATTGCACCACATGGACGATACCCCATCAATGTATTCTTTACCATCAATGTCTTTAAGATAGATACCGTTTCCTACTTCAATAATGAGGGGTGTTTCTTTGACATAATCCAGCATCTGGGTAAAGGGATGCCAGACGTACATCTTATCCCATGCCTGCAGTTGTTCTTTGTATGTATTATCTATCATGTTTCCTCAGATGTAATTAATCATATTTTATAGAGCCTGTCAGGATGAATATCATGGACAGAAACATCGTGGTGTGTTGGAAGATGCAGGTTTTGTAACTTTTTAATTTCAGTTACCAGCGCGTCTGGTTTTATCTGTGAAAGCATAACGGTTGTTTGCCGCGCCTCTTCACTCTGCGTTGCAACCATATTCAGGGTGTTGCCTTTTGAATCACAACAAATAGCATTATGAGGTTCCACCACAAAGTTCTCAACCTTACTACCCAACCAGTGATACCGGCGGGCGTATTTATTGGCGTCATTCATGCCTTGCTGAACAACCGCCCAATCTCCCGACCTGGTAAAGATAAAAGAATGATGATAGAGTTGATAGCCATCCTGTACGGCACTATTGTCAACCTTTGCGCTCATCCTGCTGGCATAGACGAGTTTTTCAGGACTACAGGATAATTGCGCACCTGCAGCAATAATTTCTGAAGGTGTTTTGCGGGAAGTAGCGCCTTTCCCACCGGCAATATAGAATCCCAGCTCTTTTTCCAGTCCCTTTATACCTTCTTTTAGCGCTCCACAGGTTGTGGTGGTTACACCGCTTGAATGCCAGTCAAAACCGAGGACACAGCCCAATGCCTGAAACCAGAATGGGTCTGAAAGTCTTTTGAGCATCTCCTGAGAACCGTATTCGCTCACCACCGCAATTGTGATTTCACGCGCAAGCCGCTTCATCCTCTGAAAAAGCCAGGACGGGGCCTTCCCGCCGTGTAGTGGTAAATGGGTAATACCTGTTTTCATAAAGATGAGACTTAGCTAATTTTATAAGCTGGGTTGGGGTGAATTTCATAGGTTAGTTGAGGCAGGACATTCCTGCCTCAACTAATGCATTGTGTGGTATTAAACAAATTACTATTATTGGGCAACTTGTATACATGGACAAAGAATAACACCGTCTATTTTTAATTTCCAATTCCTCCAATATTCCTTGCTGCATACGTCAATAACTCCCTTAGGAGGGGTGAGGCTACTTTTATAGCTTGCCCTCAGTTGACAATTGTGTATCGTACCAATCATCGTCCCTTCATCATGCGGCCATTTGCAGCACTCCTTTAATAAAACATGTGTCTCAAGCCCATTGGTTCCACCCATATCACCAGCACCAATTAGTACGTTTTCTGCATTATATAGCTTAAAATCACCCAGATGTGTGCCAACAGGACTTCCGCACGGTCCATTTTTTCTTATATGATAATCCAATTCTACCTTGAGGTAGCTGCCCTCCGGAATCAACTGTTGTTTCACTGATTCATCACATACTTCAATGTCCTTACTCTTAAGCTTCACCTTCCATTCAATATGAAATACGCAGTCATCACAACCAAGTACCGAACAATCTTTTTGGACAATACATATAGGTTTGGAAGCCACACCCGACTTTGCAAAAACAGTTAATTTGGAACAAGGGTCACGGGGCTCATTTGGGCATTCCGCATGTGCGATGCTTGACCATGCCACCATGAATAAAAAAACCAAACAACTAGTAAATAATCCATACCTTCTCATTTTTTACCCCCTTTTTTATCATTTATTTACGATTTAACAATAAATACTGAGGTGGCTTTTTTTATTAAATCACCTCCTTCTTTAAAAAGTAAAGTCATAGAAGAATAAATATAAACCAATTATATGATGAAGATAGTATTACGTCAATGTAGTTTAATTTAACATGGTGAAAGTCTATCCCCTCTGTCATGCGAGCACGGTGAAGCAATCTTTCCCTCAGTTGTAAGTAATTCCAGGAGATTGCTTCGGACAAAACCCTCGCAATGACAAGTGTGGCATACTTTTTTCATACATCTCAGTATGTCATCCCGCCACAGTTTGATTGCTCTCCTAACAGGTTATTTATAACTCTACAGGAAAAAATCAAATAGAGGTTATTTGGTTAAAAAGTGTATTTTGTTATGTTATAATATTTAAAATGTATCGATTTAGCCGGATGTAACGCAAGGCTTTATAGTCTCGACATTCCTGCCCAGACTCAAACCTGAAGGTTTGAGTTACATCCGGATATGTTCTGGAAAAAGACGTGGAATGAGCATGGAGAATACCTATGATAAAAGAAAGAAAATACATCGTATCGGCCCATATGTTATTATTTGGAATAGTCCTTTTTTTAACGATGGGATGCCATGTTATATCAAAGCAGGTGAGAGAACAGGTAAACCCGTCCGTGACCTTTCAGGAACTCATAAAGGATCCGGAAAAATTTAAAGGCCAGACAGTTATCCTGAGCGGGGTTATTATTGAAACGACAAACACCAAAGAGGGTACCTTAATTAAGGTTTTACAACGCCCTGAAGGATTTCGGGGACAGCCGAAAGATACCGATGAAACCGGCGGGAGATTTCTGTTGCTAGACGACCGTTATCTGGACCCGGTAGTATACGCCAAGGACAGAGAGGTTACTATTGCTGGTGAAGCAGTCGGAAAGAAGGTATTACCTGCCGGTGAAATAGAGTACACCTATCCGGTAATTCATGTTAAAGAAATGCATCTCTGGCCAGTTCAGAAAATAGAACATGGCCACTATGATAATTATTACCCTTTCTGGTGGTCATATCCTCATTATATCATTATACGAGACCACTGCGACAAAAAATAAAATTCACAATTTCAAAATTACCGGTATTGACGGTAGGAAGATTCCCCGATCCGCTTTTAAAATTTATGTGTGACTGTGTTCATTGTGCGCATTATTTACTTTGCATTCGCACCCGAATTGAATAACGGTATGGCCGATTTTAAATTTTTCTCCCAGGATGCGATTAATCTCCTTGGAAAGCACGGTCGTTTCACTGATCAACATGTCTTTCGTATCAATATGACCACTCATGGCAAACATGCCAGAGGTAATCGTCCAGATGTGGATATCATGTGCATTATCAATACCGGGAATTTGTTTGATGCTTGCAGTAACCTCGTCAATATTAATTCCCTTCGGCGTTGCTTCTAACAGGATATCAACCGATTCCATAGTCAGCTTATATGACCAGATGAGGATCAACACACATAACATAACGCTGACAATAGGGTCGACGATCACCCAATTGGTATAGTAAATGATGACCGCACCAGCGATAACGCCCACCGATGAAAGGGTGTCACCCAGCATGTGGAGAAATGCCGCCCTGACATTTAAACTGTGTCCGTGTTCGTGTTCATGACCACCGCCTTTAAGAATGTATGCACAGACGAGATTAGCAACAAGACCAATGCACGCCACAATAAACATCTTGCCGCTGGAAATGGTCTCTGGATGCACAAACCGATGATACGCTTCATAAAATATCCACACCGAGATCATGAAAAGAGTTATGCCATTAAACAACGCCGCCAATATTTCCAGGCGATAGAATCCGTACGTCTTTCTCTCTGTCGGCGGCCTTGAGGCAAAAAACAACGCGAAAAGGCTTACCAGCAAAGCAAACAGATGGGTGAGCATGTGCCCCGCGTCGCTGATCAGGGCAAGACTGTTGGTAATAAATCCGCCAACAATCTCCACGATAAAGATAGCGCCGGTAATGACACTTGTCAGGAATAACCTTTTTCGTTCATGTGACCTGTACTCGTGCTTATGTCCATGCTCATCTTCGGCATGGTAATAATCTATGCTATGGATGTGTTCGATGTGTTTATCTCCAGTTTTAAATATTTCAAAATCTCCCTGCAAAATGCAGGCAAATCATACGGGTTCCGTGAGGTAATCAGATTGCCGTCAACAACCACTTCCTTATCAAGAAACACAGCCCCGGCATTGACCATATCGTCTTTTATTGCAAGTTTTAAAACGCCCTTTTCCCAAAAACCGACTCAAAACGTTTGTGAAATGAATCTGTGGTAAACTCAAAATTCTGTGAACCATAGACTTCTACGGTATAGGCAGCACAGACGGCGCCTGTTTTCGCAGCATGAACAATGTCATTTTTTGATACGAGCAGCCCCTTGATAAGCCCTGCCCGGTAAGCATCGCCAGCGCCTGTTGGGTCACATACCTGCTCCACTTTGGCTACGGGGATATCAAAACTTCTTGCTTTACCATTCTCCTTACGCATGACCACAGAACCAAATTCACCTTTTGTGACAATAAGGGTTTCTGTTATCCCCAGGATATCATTAACCGTCATGGCGGTTTTTTCCTGTGTCAGTTGCAGTTCATAGTCATTGCAGATAAATATTTTTGAGCCGTGAATCATCTCGGTTAAAAGTTCCTTAGTCCACGCCGGAAGTGATTGACCAGGGTCAAAGATATAATCAATATTTTTCTTTTTGTAGATGTTTGAAAAATTCATCATATCGCCCAGATTACCCGGCGCAACGATCGCAATAGTCTGTTTGGAAGCGACAGAATCAAAATCAAAATCGGCGTTGAATTTCATGGCCCCCGGATTAAATGCCGTTATCTGATTATCGGATTGGTCGGTGGTTATGTATGCGCCTGCAGTGAGTTCCTCCTCGATAATCTTGATATGCTTTGTAGAAATTTTATGTTGTGCCAGCCAATTCTTGTACGGGTTAAAATCACGCCCCGCCGTAGCTATGATAATCGGGCTTTCGCCAAGCAAAGAAAGTCCATAGGCAATATTCCCGGCAGTGCCGCCATAATTTTCCAGCAGGCCATTAATCATAAAACACACATTGAGCATGTGTATCTTGTCAGGCAATATATGATCGGAGAATTTTCCGGGAAAGTCCATGATCCTGTCATAAGCCAGTGATCCAGAAACAAGAATGTTCATTTAACTTCTTCTCCTCAATAAATTAATTTAATATATAGGAATTTCAATACAAATCGTAACGCAGGTGGTTTATCCCTATAACCGTTTGCACAGATCAAACAGTTCAAACCGTTCAAACCGTTCAAACCGCTTAAACGGTTTATTTACAAGCAAAGGCACGGAGCGCCGTACCCTACCGTATTCGTTTAAACTTTTACTTCTTCTAAACTACGAGGCACATACGTATTAAGGTTTAATTGGTTACGAACAGTTTCTGCAAATTTCACGGCAACTTCTTCTTCGCCATGCATTACAAAAACACGTTGCGGCTTTTTTTTGAACTTACTAAGCCATTCCAGGAGTTCATCGCGGTCGGCATGGGCTGAAAGACCGCCAATGGTGTAGACCCTGGCATTCACGGCAATCTCTTCTCCGAATATTCTTACCATCTTTGCACCTTCCACAATTCTACGCCCTAAAGTACCCTGCGCCTGAAATCCAACAAAGATGACACTACATTCCGGACGCCAGAGGTTATGCTTCAGGTGATGCCTGATGCGGCCTCCCTCACACATCCCGCTTGAAGATATAATGATGGCATTACTCTTGATTTCATTAATCTTCATGGACTCCTCAACCGTTTCCGTAAACTTCACGCTCAGCGTGCTCCGCGGAAATCCCCCTGTTTTCATAAGCTCTAAGGTCTCCGCATCCAGACACTCCGGATGTTTTAAGGTAATACGCGTCGCCTGGATGGCCATGGGACTATCTACAAAGACCTGAATGCGTCCCAGCTTTCCTTCTCTACCCACCTGATTCAGAATGTAAAGGATGTCCTGGGTCCTTCCCACGGCAAAGGCCGGAATCAGCACATTTCCACCTCTTTGGAGGGACTCTGTCACCGCCCGGATAAATTCTTCCACCGTCTCTTTTATTCCTTTATGGGTTCTGTTCCCGTAAGTCGACTCTATGAATATATAATCGCCTTCCTCTATAGGAGTGGGGTCTTTAATTAAAGGTAAATTCTTCTGTCCAAGATCGCCGGAAAAAATCAGCTTCCTCTCCTGCGCGCCTTCTGTTATCCACAATTCAATAATAGCAGAACCCAGGATATGCCCGGCATCCTGAAATCGTACCTTTATCCCATTTTTCAGTTCGAGCGTCTCTTTGCAGGGAATTCCCTGCATTTGAGTCAGGCTATCAGCAGCCTCCTGTACCGTGTACAAAGGCTTGACAGGCGGTTTGCCGGCCCTCATGAGCTTCTTATTTTCCCATTCGGCGTCACGTTCATGGATATGTGCAGAATCCAGCAACACAACACCGCACAAATCAGCCGTGGCTTGAGTGGCAAGTATTTTACCCTTAAAACCCTCTTTCACCAGTTTGGGGATGAGCCCCGTATGGTCAAGGTGGGCATGAGTCAACAAAAGATAGTGAATTTCAGAGGCCCGAAATGGGAACGGTTCTTCATTCCTCTGCTCATTCTCCTTCGTGCCCTGAAAAGCACCACAATCGATAAGGAGATTGGTTTCTTTCGTCTGTATGTAATAACAGGAACCCGTAACTGTCCTTGCAGCGCCGACAAATTGAACCTTCATAGTTCAGCACAAAATATTAAGTTGAAATAAAATTATCCTGTAGGTAGTATAACAAAGAAAATGTTTATGGTAAAAAGATATTTTTTTTATATCTTTAATGAGTTTACCCTCATTCTTTTTAGGAATACAATATATAACGGGGAGGAGGAATT
>CAYJME010000074.1:3596-14064 GCA_964370795.1 uncultured candidatus Brocadiaceae bacterium | reverse complement strand
GCAAATAATTGATATTACTGTTGATACGACTTTTACTTGTCGAACTTGGGTTAACGAAAAAAAGGGAACTGGAGAAGGTATAAAATATGATTCTAAATTACCCTCTTCTCCATACATTCCGAGTTGAGCTCCATCATAAGAAATATTAACATTCTCAGTTGTACCGTTGAAAAACCCTGATTGGAAATCTTCCTGTAAAGTCTCCATTAGTACCTGTTCACAAGGAGATGATTGTATGTCCTTAAGGGTCGTGGAGTTTACATCAGTTGTTTCCTTATTAGAATTAGTATTGACAGAATCAAATTCCTCCGCCTGTACAATGGCTATTGGACGTACAAAGAAAGATAGCGAAAACAAACAGATTAGAAGCAGGTATATTCTATATTGTCGAGTAGTCATCATAAATCTCCTTTGATAAAGACTGTGTATAAAAACAAAATAATACCTTCCCCAAATTACTCCGAGAGGTGAAAGGGATCAATTTTTTATCGTTAAAGAAAAATTTTCGTTTGAAAAATTTGACCCCAACTTTTCCTCAATACCTATTTGATTACCTTCACAATTATTGACTTTCTCACGTTTCCTGTCCTAAACGTAATTTTCGCTATTCCCGTTTTATCTTTTGCGGTTATCATAAATTGTGTCTGACCGTTTGAATCTGTAACGTTGTTCTTTGGTGTAACTGTTATAAACTGCCTGCTCGCCAAACCGATATTTGCCTTAACCATAATGCCTTCGACATTACAATCATCAGCGCCAGTAACCGTAACGATAACAACCCCACTTTCCTTTCTTTTGAGTTTTAATTTTGTGGGGAAAACAGTTACGGTATCTGGCTCACATACAACTTTTTCAATAATGGCGCTTTTAATTTCAGTCCACTGCAAACTATCCGGGCCGAGTATGATGTCCGTTTGCAGGATTGATGCGCCAGCATGATTCATCAGGCTCTAAAGAACAATCCATAACATTTTTCTGATTGCATTGGAAATAAGCTCAGTTTGGGCAAAAGCAGATTTGAAGCTCAAAAGCGTTAAAACAACAAACACAAAAATACTCAACCACACAAACAGTATTGATTTTCGTGTTTCATAAAAAAGACGGATACTTTCCATACTTCCCTTTTCTCATTAAACTGCTCACGGATAAACAAATTTATCCATACAAACCACTTAAAATAAAAGCCCAATACACCAATCAATTAAATCACTAAAAAACAAAAAAGGCCTTCCCACGATTTCTCCGAAAGGTGAAAGGGATCGAATCTTTATCTTTGAAATGAATAATTTACACCCAACTTTTTCTTTAATTTCACCTTTTTTCTATACCGGCATAACCCCGGCATTTATCGGTAATAATAATTAGCGCGTTATTGTGTTCTTTCCTGGCGTCTTTGCGCTGAACTAAAAAACACCTGCAATTGATCTTGCCAGACCTTCTATCATCGGAGACTGCGCCTCCTCAAATTTTAAGTTTACCTTATTAGCCGAAGAAGCGATCCGTGTTTGATAACGTTTCCTGTCCACCGTACTCTTGCTTGTCTGTTCAATCTTTGATCCCTTGCCCTGCTGCAAATCGGATTGCACAGTCTGTTCGACTTTATCTACACTTCTTTCAGAAATCATCAGATCGGTAATAATCGTGTAAGTAACGTCTTTGACCAGTGAACCCGCTACCAGTTCTCCAACACCACCTGCTAATGCGCCAATCCCCGCACCATAAGCGGCACCTCCCCATCCGTGTGTGGCTCCGCCTATTGCAGCACCTCCCATAGAACCTGCCAGGACGCCTCCATATCCGCCGTAGACCGATTCACGAAGCGCTGAAGGATCCGCCTTTCCTACATACAGGATACTGCCTTGCAGAATATAGAAAGCTTCAGCCGGAGTATTTGTTATTGTATATCCTTTTGCCTGAAGTTTACTAACAAGCAGAGATTTAACGTCTATCTCCTTATCCGACGTATTTCGGACATCCATAAACACGGTTCGTTCTATCTGGGTTTCTACATCAAGAAAGATCGTATCAGACATCTGTGTTTCAACCTTCAAGTCCTTTTTTTCAAGGGCAATCTGAGCAGCCGCGCAACCAAAGCAAGCACAAAAAACAACAAACAAAAAGCAATTCCTAATAGAAATAAAACAACTTCTTCCATATAACCTCATTATTTACATCTCCTATTAAAAAAGCATTGTATAGAGTGTGCCCCATTGATAAAAAATGGGTGTAAAAACAAAAAACGCCTTTCCCCTGATTTCTCAGGAAAAAGGCGTTTTATGAGCTATTAAAAATAAGAATAGAGAAGGTGTTATTGGATTGGATTGGATTGCAAGAGAGATACCATAATTATGTCTCCATTATTTTTCATTGTTTGCCACAGAGGACACTAAAGACACAAAAAAGACCAAACCACAGATTTCACGGATTACACAGATTATAAATTAGCCACGAATTGGCACGAACAAACACAATCAAAACCATATTTTTTAGCCTCACGATTACTTCTCGATTACCCTCGATTAAACCCTTATAAAATTCTGGTAATCATGTAGCTCTTGAGTTCGTGAGTTTCAGATTAATTGTAATCAAAACATCACAGGAACTAAACAACCAGCACAAACTTGCTGTTCATGCTTTGTAAAACAGTATAAAAAAACTGTGATTTTTTACCACATTTTTTATTTGCTGTCTGTGACGTAGATCACATTCTTGAAAAATAAGTTGTAATTATCTGATTTATATATAGTTACAAAAGCACTATTTTTTTGAAAAAAAATCTTAACAGATAAGGAAATACGGGAATACCATATTAAATTTTCAGATTAGGTATGATGTCCCCTTAATTCAATTATCTGCATACATTTTGCAAAACTTCCTCAAGAAATGCCCTTTTGTATCTTTTATTTCTTCTGCCGTATAGCCTATTGCTTCTATGGGTTCAAATACCTTACCTGCCGCAAGACCAAGTGTTTCAAGCCGCCCACGAATATTCATGTTCTTAAAATCTTCAGGGTATCTCGTTACTACACTGGCTGTTTTGACTACCCATAGTGAAGAAGTTGATTCAATTCTTCGGTTAAGACTTCAATTTCATCCTCTTTCAATTTAGGATCGGGCACGTCGAATTCCCGGTCTTCTCTAGGGTACTGTAAAATAATCAATTCTTCGCTGTCTTGTTTTCTCCAGGATTTAAGTTTGAACACTTTTTTCCGTATAAGATAGAGTGCGAGTATATATCTCAGATTCCTCTGATGGGCTTCGTTTTTTCCCTCCAATCGAATAAACATGTCCAGCAGCAGTTCAGCGTTTACAAATCGCTGGACAGGTTTATCCCTTTTAGGTAATTTGGTCTTCCAGAACGAAAATGAGGTTTCTTTTGCATTGCAATTCCAGCATGTTGTGCAATAATCCTTACGAATAAAGGCATTGTTTTCATCATAGAGTGATGAATAATACTCCTCTTCTTCGCAAAATTCCTTATTGCATGTGATACACAATTTTGAGCCTTTGTTTATTTTCCATTCCATAGGTGTATTTTCTTAGTCACAGTGGGGACTTAGGAAGATATAAATGCGTAGAGACAAGGCATTGCCTTGTCTCTACTATTTTTCTGTTTTGGATATGGTTATTGTCCCTTTATTTTAGCCATAACCCGTTCCTGAATTTCTTTTGCAAAGATTTTCGCCTTTCTTTCGGCCTGGGCGATCTCACTGTGCACCTTTTCGACGAGACTCAGGTTTTTGAGCGCTGCGAGGTTTATTTCCACATTTAACTTTGCACACTGGAGCGCTGCTTCCGCCAGAAAACCAGCAACTCCGACATCGGAAATGAGATTCGGGTTAGCAATATCTACTAGTTCTCGAGTCAACTCAAGCACGTAAAGACAACACATGGTTGTCTTCAAAGGCACTTCCATCGCTATCGTACACGCCTGTTGTATTGCATCAGACCGCGCCTTCTTTTCTGCATCTGTTGATTTAGGAAGTGCATAGGCGCTGCTTACCTTGCTATAGACAGCAATATCCTCTTCCATTGCCGACAACAACGTTTCCCTGCTTTTTGCACATTCTTCCAAAATCCTTTTGAGCAGAGCATCATATTGTTTAAATTTTTCTTTACCCACGGTGAAATTTGTTGACATAGACGCCATGGTTGTTGCTAATGCGCCGACGAGAGCGGCTACGCTTCCCCCGCCAGGAGTGGGAGTCCCCGCCGCGGCGTCTTTTATATATTTTTCTAATGGTTCGTTTCTATACATACGTTTTTATCCTTGAATAATAATTTCTGTATCTAACGTTACAAAATCATACAATTCTTCCACATCACTGTTCACCATGCGCACACATCCATTGGATGACGCCGTTCCAATGGATTCAGGCAGGGTAGTGCCATGAATCCCGAATCCAACAAGATTGGGTTTATCTTTGAATCCAATCCAACGGGTACCCAGTATGTTCTCTTTATGTCCATAAGGAAAGACCCCCCCCTGTGGAGAATACCATGTAGGCTCTTTCATTTTGTTTTTGACTTCAAAAGTGCCTTCCGGCGTTTTATTGTCCTTTCCTATGCAGATTCTATATTGTCGTAGATAGTGGTCATTGTGTACCAACGTTAACGTAAAGTCGCTCTTGTTCACCAAGATTTTCGTTTTCCCGGTCAATATTTTTAGCTTTTCCCCTACACTAAGTCTTGGAGTTGATTTTCCATTGATTCTCATAATTAGCTCGTAGTTAGTGTTAAACTTTTTTGCAATTTTTGCCAGGACATCTCCCGATTGAACGGTATAGAAAGTTGCGTCCGGATATAGCGCTGGTGAAAAAATTAATTCTTCGTTTAATTTATCGAGTATGTCTTTTATCTCTTTTTGTTTCTCTGGGATTTTTTTGTTGATGAAAATATCAGAAAGGACATTTCTTGCCTCGAATTTCCTGCCCTCTTTTACATAGTTATTAACCATTTCCAGATTGAGAATTTCTTGTTTGTTGCCTGGATGTTTTTCGATAGTTTTAAACTCTTCAGCGTCGGTTGTCTGCTTTTTTAGTTCATCGGAACTAACAACAATGTCCTTCTTGTAAATAACCACTTCATCCGGCTTTATTGGTACTGTTGTTAATTCTTGATTTTGAGACGTTATCGTGCCAGCTATTTCAGCAGAAAAAGCAGCGGCGCTGTTGTGAAAAAGAGAACATTGGTATAAAACAATAAACAATAATAATAGAGAATTTTGAATGCTTTTAATGATTTTCATGGAGGGAAATTTTTATCAAACTACGTAAACGTTGTCAAGGTAAAATATTAAATATGCCGTACATAAATATCCCGTGCAATAGCATTATCCAAGGCAATTTGGGTTTCCCCTATCTGAATAACATAGGTTGGTTGTTTCTGATGAAGGGCTATTTGTACCCCCGGCAATAAACCCATGCAAGAGAGCCTGTCCAGTCTGCTATGATACTTTGTTACAATATAAGAAATCCTGGCCTTGTCACCAGCCCTGAGTTCCGTTAGGGGTACAACAAGGGGTTTTATTTCTTTGTTCGTCTTTTCACAGCACTCACCAGGGGGTATTTCCTTGCCGTGGGGACAACTTACCGGATGTCCAAGTAACGTGCATATACTTGCCGTAACCTCTTCGTCCAGAAAATGCTCGAATTTGCAGGCGCTGGAATCCATGGTATCTTCTTTTACTTCCAGGACATCATTGAGCAATCTTTCCGCCAGGCGGTGTCTTCTGATTACCAACCGTGCATCATCTCTTCCTTTATTAGTGAATTCAACCCATTTGTCGGCGATTTTAACATAGCCTTCCTGATGTAAGGTTTTTAATATATTTTCTGCCGAAGGAAGTTGTATACGTTGTATAAGTTGGTCTCTTTCGACCTTGTTACCTTCTTCTTCCATCACCCATATCAATTCCAGCATTTCTTCTAAACGTGGTTCGGTCATTTACCCATTTTCCCTTCTTACCTTATAGACTGCACCGATTACCCATATTATTAACATCCATTAATTTGTGTAATGTGCGCTTTAATACTTTCACACGGTTGTTAAGTTAGGCTGCTTTTGGCAGCGACTTTTTATAAATGCGGCAAATGCCGGTAAAAACAACCCCCCAGCCCCTCTTTATTAAGGGGGATTTCATCAAGTCCCCTTTAGAAAAGGGGGATTTAGGGGGTTGTCAGGCACGTTATGAGACAACATTGAAATTCCTATACAATCAAGTTTATTTATCAGATATTTGTTCAATTCTAAAAAGATATTTCGGCTTTTTGAACCATGAGATAGAGTATACCCCCGCAGCTAATATGCCTCCGAGAGTAAAATCAATCGCCCTTCTATAAGCGCCATACGGTATGATTGCGGCAATTGCCTCTGCTATGATAACTCCAAATACAAAGGCGCTTACAGCAAGGAGAATCCTGTTTTTTGTAAACCAACTTATAGTATCACAGAGAACGATTTCCTGTCCTATAAGAATTCCTTTAACTGAGGCTACTTTTATGACGTCATGAACACCCATTTTTTTAGGGCAGGTAGAGCAACTTTCACATGCTTTTTTTCCTTCTATAAGACATACTTCTGCCTCGTTGCCAGAAATTGCTACTATCTTTCCGCTTAATCGCATTCGATACACTGTCCAAAATGATTCTTAAGTATTTTCAGATGACTATAGGATAATGTTTTTATAACTCAAGTCAAACAATTTCTCTTTTGGATTACTTTCAAAAACATTAAGTTGCTCATAGTAAATGGAGTAACATTGATTTCGTAAATCTTTATTATTTCGTTGAAGGAGATTTTTTGTTGTAATTCATAATTCATAACTTATAATTACCCAGATAAAATTGTGTTTTAATCAAAAAAATCTAAATTGAGCGTTAATCGCCAAGTTATGTATGTTAGCCATAGTTTTCAAATGAACCTTTTAAAAACTTTCTGTATTTTACTCCTGTTTGTTTTTACCTTTTTTTTTAGCACATCACTGTTAAATGCCGGATTTATTACTATAACGACGAATACATCGCTGACGGTTACAGATAACAGTATAAAAATTAAAGTTATTGTCACGAATGATGGAGACGAACCTGCGTATAATGCGCAGATTCATGTGAACGAAAATCACCGGTTACAAACTTCCCCTGTTAAACAAATCCTTCCCGTTAAAGAGCGCTTTGAATATGAATTTCAATATGATCTATTACAAACGAAACACGGACGATATCCCCTCCTCATTAACATAAGTTACACCGATATCAATCAGTATCCTTTCACGGCGGCAACGGGAACGTATTATGCATTTGGCGCCGACACGGTTTCTCAAGTCTTTGGCACAACGAGTAACATTAGCCTCTCAAGCCATGGTTCGCTTCCCTTGCTCCTGAAAAACATGGATGATGTATCCAGAGAACTAACGATACAGTTCGTTGTACCCAAAGAGCTTACCATCCTGGATAAGGCAAAAAAAATAATACTTCAGCCTCGTTCAGAATTGAGCGCCACTTTTGGTTTACGTAACTTTTCCGCATTACCAGGCAGCCGGTATCAGGCTTTTTTTGTCATTGAGTATGAGGACAAAAGTAGACATTATTCAAACATCGTGCCATGTTTTATTACTATTGAAGAGCCCAAAAAGTTTTTCGAAAAGTATATGTGGTATATTATTGGTGTTTCCTCAACGCTTTTTGTTGTGTTTATCGTTTTTCAATTTCTCCATAAGATGCCGGCTGGAAAGGAACTGGAAAGGAATAGGAGAGACCACTCAATAAAAAATAATGAAAAATATTAATAGATTTAACAGATACAAATGTACTTTTATCGATAGCGCTATACTTATAGCTCTCTTTGCCTTTCTTCTCTCGTATTTTCATCCTTCTCTTATTCTTTCCCAAAATATTCCGACAGGTGGCGACATGGCGTCGCATTATTACCCTGCACAATATCTGAAAGATGTATTGCTGAGAAAAGGACGTATAGTCGGTTGGCTTCAGGGAAATTATGCAGGTTTTCCCCTGTTTCAGGTGTATTTTCCCTGTCCATTCTTATTTATTGTTCTTTTAAGTTATGCGATGCCCATGCAGATTGCATTCAAAATAGTTGCAATACTGGGAATATTTTCACTTCCTTTTTGCGTGTACATCACGCTCCGTCTCATGAACTATAAATTCCCCATTCCCGTACTGGGCGCTCTCTTTGCGCTGCCATTTCTATTTATGGAGGCAAACTCCATGTGGGGTGGGAATATTCCTAGCACCCTTGCCGGTGAATTTTCTTTTGGTATAGGGCTTTCGCTCAGTATTCTTTTTTTAGGAACACTCTATCGCGGAATAGAAAACCGCAGAAGTATAATCGGCAACGGAGTACTTTTATTTTTTATCGGCTTTAATCATGCGTACACACTAATTTTTTCTGTGCTTACATCGGTGTTCTTTCTGATTACCCTGGAGGATTTTGTATATAAATTAAAATATCTTCTGAAAGTTTACTTAATCGCATTCCTCCTCATTTCGTTCTGGGCTATACCGCTCGTTGCCAATGTGGCGTACACCACGAATTTTAATATCGTATGGAAGATGGACTCTTTTTTTGAGGTCATACCGGTTATCCTGATCCCCTTTGCAGGTATTTCGGTTGCGGGAAGTATTGCACATGGTTATTTACGGATAACGAAAAGAGAACCAACAGATTTACGACTCTGGTATCTCTGGTTTGGGATTTTCGTTAGCATGTTCTTTTATTTTTCAGCCAATAAAATAGGCGTTGTGGACATACGATTTTTGCCATTCATGCAGGTTTTACTCATGGTCATTGCCGCAGTGGGATTTTACAAAGTTGTTCGATACGTAAAATTATCCTGGATGATACCTATAATTATAACCCCATTGATATTTCTGTGGGTAAGTAAAGAGGTAGCGTACATCCCACAATGGATTGCCTGGAATTTTACGGGATTCGAGCCCAAGGAATTTTGGCCTCAATTTAGTAAAATAAATCAATATTTGAAAGGCACAGAAAATGATCCACGAGTAGTTTATGAGCATGCACCGGAACACAATGCCATAGGAACAACAAGGGCGTTTGAATCGCTTCCTTTATTCTCTGGTCGTTCGACATTGGAAGGGTTGTATATGCAGTCCACCATTACATCGCCTTTTGTGTTTTATGTACAATCAGAGATATCAAAGGTTGCTTCTGCGCCACTCCCTGATTACACCTATACAAGTCTTAACCTTAAAGAAGGCATTAAACATTTAAAGATGTTTAATGTAAAAGATTTTATCGTTATCAGTGATGTTGTAAAATCCGCAATCCGGCAATTACCTGAGTTTCAACTTAAGGCCAGCTTTTCGCCGTATGAAATTTATGAACTAACAACAAATGATAATCATTATGTAACCCCCCTTCCTTACGAACCTGTTTTATGTATAACAAATAACTGGAAAAAGCTGTTTTTCGAGTGGTTTAAAGATAGCAGGGTAAACGGAGTTCATCTTGTGTTGTGCAACAAAAAGACTTGTTCTCGAGAAGCTACGGATTCGTTGCCTTTTCGGTATACAATACACGATGACAATCTGAAAAATATTCCCAGAATCCCCCTTGACACCCGTGGCGCTTATGTGAAAGAATTGGTGAAAGATGACGAGGTGATCATAGAAACAAATTGGATAAACAAACCGCTTCTGGTTAAAATTTCTTATCATAAAAACTGGAAGGTTGATGGCGCCCGGGAAATATACCAGGTATCGCCCAGTTTTATGCTCATTTATCCACAATCGAAATACGTAAGGTTATATTTTGGTTATGGTATTTCTGATTATCTTGGCAGGGGTTTGACCATACTGGGTATTATCATCATTGGAATATCGCTCTATTCTCAAACAATCTGGTATCGCCTGCCTTTCTTGTGTAATATTATAAAAGGGTTTCATGCTGCCGAAAACAGATTTTACGAGACAGGGTTTTTTCGGGTACTTTGCAAAAACAGGATAAAAATACTTACCGGTGTGTTATCTCTTTTTCTCGTCCTTTTTTTATGTATGGTCTTTTTACAGAAAAAAGACCCGCAGAAATTATATAACGAAGGTTTAAAATGTTTTGACCAAAAAAAATACGCGAAAGCAAAGCGAAATTTTTCAACAATACTCAAAGATTTTCCTTATGTTTCTGCAGCAGCCGATGCAAATTATTATTATGCCATCTGTTTTTTTAAAGAAAATGATTATCAGAAAACCGTTGATATATTTCAATCGCTTATAGAACGATACAAAGACAGCAATTGGGTGCCGGAGTCATACTACCATATCGGTTTGTGTGAGGCAAGGCTTGGGGATATCTCCGGCGCGCGGTCTACCTACTCATATCTGATAACCAATTACAGTGTAACGGTGTGGGCAAATTATGCAAAAGACAGGCTTCAAGAGCTTAATACTGATGCTCAATAGGTAAAGATTATCCTTCGTAAAAGTCTAAC
>CAYJME010000074.1:0-3586 GCA_964370795.1 uncultured candidatus Brocadiaceae bacterium | reverse complement strand
GAGTATTACTAATTAACCCCGGTTGGGAAGGCACAGTAAGCACAAAAGGGAATCGTATTAATCGACCATGGCCTCCCCTTGATCTGCTGAATTGCGCTGCAATACTTGAAAAAGAAGGGATAGAAGTCGGTTTGATTGATGCCAGGGCATGTCCTGTTGATAACCAGAAAATAGCCCGGATAGCGAAGACGTATGACAAGTGTTTTATCACTTCTTCACCGATAGATCGATGGCAATGTCCTAACATTGACCTGGATTCCTTCCTGGAACTGACACATTTGTTACCCAAAGAAGAACTTTACATCATGGGTACACATGGCACAGTGTGTCCTGATGAATTAATGAACCAAACCAACGCAAAGGCAGTTATCAGAGGTGAGCCAGAATTCACCGTTCTGGATTTAAGTCTGGGGAAGATCTTTAAAGATATACCTGGTATAACCTATCTCGATAATGGTAAAATTATCCACAATAGAGAAAGAGAATTGCTATCTCTGAACGATTTACCGATGCCAGCATTTCATTTGATAGATGTTCGGGACTATAGTTATGAAATACTGGGAAACAGATTGTTACTTTTTGAAGGCTCACGGGGTTGTCCCTATCCATGTATCTATTGTCAGAAATCCATGTATGGACGGCCGTACAGAATGAAATCACCCGATAAGCTTGTTAACGAGGTTGTCTATGGTGTAGAAAAATTTCAGGCGCAGAGTGCGTATTTTATCGATCTTGAGTTTACCTTAAAACGGGATTTTGTCGTGGAATTTTGCAGCAAGTTGATTGCTAAAAATATTTCACTTCAGTGGACTTGCCAAACAAGGGCGGATACCGTTGATTTAGAACTTTTGAAATTAATGAAAAAGGCCGGATGTAAGCTCATTCATTTTGGCGTGGAAACAGGTTCTGAGCGTATCATGGAGATTATTAACAAAAAAATCAGTTTATCTCAGATAACTCGTGGTGTTTTGACGACTAAAAAGGCGGGAATTGAACAGGCATGTTTTTTTATGTTTGGGTTTCCGACGGAAACAGAGGAAGACAGATTAAAAACAATAGCCTTTGCAAAGACACTCAATCCGACCTACGCCTCTTTCCATAAAGTAACAACGTATCCGGGGACGCCGTTGTTTGAGATGATAAGAAGACATTCACCTATACCAGAATTACCAACATGGTTAAAGGAATCTGAAACAGATTATTTGAATCAAACCGTGCGTCAGGCACTGTTTGAATTTTATGTTCGATGGCAGTACATTAATAAAAACATCATCATGAGCAATCCGCTCAGATTGATCCGTAAATTGTATTTGTTTTATAATTATTGGAAATCACTGAAATAGTTATAGTCTTGAAATATTTTTGTGATGTTAGTATAATTTTAAAAACATTTTAATAAACGTTTGAAAAAAATTCCCATGAAAATTAAAACATACCCAATTGTATTCATCGCAACATTCGTGTTCTTTACTTGTTCTTATTGTAACATTTCCGGAAATTCTGTTCTGGGCGATGATACAACAATTAGTAACCCTTCTGATGAAAATGATAATTCACCCCAAAACAATAAAAACAAGCAACCCCAGGTTAGAGAAACAAAAGCCAACGACACGTCGGAGAGAAACCTTTCCGATTATAGTATTCGCGCTAAGGACGTTTTATATGTAACTGTTTATGATGAACCGGATTTAAGTTATGATCGGCAAAATCAGAGGTCTCTACGTGTTTCCGTTGACGGCATGATATCCTTCCCGCTGATTGGCGATATAAAAGTAGCGGGACTCACACCCTTTCAGGTGCAGAAAAAGCTAGAGCAACTCCTGAGCGAGGGATACCTCATTAACCCACATGTTTCTGTTATTGTTGGGGAATATCCGCTCGCTGATTCAATATACATCTATGGTCAGGTAAAAAATCCCGGTTCTGTTAAATTGCTGGAAAAGGATATTACTATTATCGAGGCAATTTCTCTCGCCGGTGGATTTACCCCTATTGCATCACCCGGCCGTGCCCGCATCGTAAGGATGGAAAATGGTGAGGAGAAGACAATCTATGTGAATATAGAAAAGATAATGAAGGGCAAAAAGAGTAAAGACATCAAATTAAAACCAGGCGATATTGTGGTAGTGCCTGAGGCGCTTTTTTAAGGAATCAAACATGCTCCCATTCGGCGGAAATGAAAGTGAAGAAATACATCTTCTGGATTATCTCAAGGTTATCCAGAAGAGGATGTGGCTGGTCGTCGCTTTTTTTGTTGTAATTGTGTCCATTGTAACCATTAAAACCTTTAAAACTACCCCCGTTTATCAGGCAACAGCAAGAGTCGTCCTCGAACAAAGCAAAGTCAATGTTGGTTTTCAACAAGTAGTTTCTGAAAGCCAGTTTACGCCAATAGATTTTTATACCAACCAGTGTGAGATTATAAAGAGCCGCTCCAGCGCTAAAAAGGTAATAGATACCCTGGATCTTAAGAATAATCCTGAATTCAATCCACGTATAAAAGAGCAAAATGCTTCTCAAGAAAAAGAACAAGACCCTATCAATGAAACATCTTTTGTTAATGGTTTTCTTTCCCGATTAAAAGTTTCTCTCATGAGAAATAGTGGTGTTGTTAATATTAGTTACGAAGGTTATGATCCTCAATTGATTACCAAAGTTGTCAATACCGTAGCAAAGACCTACATGGAACAGGACTGGGAAAGGCGTTATAATGTGTCTAAAGATGCACTTGATTGGTTGAATAGACAATTAAGGGATGTAAAGATTGCCCTTGAAGAGTCTGAAAGGGCCTTGCAGAAATACAAAAAAGGAGCAGACCTCATTACCGTTGAAGCGATGGGGAAGGTTGATAGTGGTGGAGACGATAAACAAAATGTTGTTTTACAAAAATTAATGGAATTAAATGCTGCAGTAACAGAGGCGAAGACTGACCGTGTAAGATTGGAGGTGCTCTATAACAAGCTCAATGAATTTAAAAATGCAAAAAATAAGGAAGAAGTAGTCCAATCTATACCAACGGTAGTCCAAAGCGGTTTAATACAAAATTTAAAGGCAAATTATGCGATGGTTGAAAAGGATTTTGCGATGTATTCACAGCGTTATGGCATGAAACATCCTAAGATCGTGCAGTTAAATAATGAATTAAATACCTTAAGAGATAATATTATTAAGGAAGTTGAGCGGATATGAGAAAGTATTACGACAGAATATGAAGTTGCTAGGAGTAGAGAATCTACCCTCGTTGGCGTGCTTGAGCAGCAGAAAAATGAAGTTTTTGCCATGGGAGATAAGGCTATACAATATGGCGTATTAAAAAGAGAAGTCGACACAAACCGGCAGATGTATGACACATTACTTACCCGTATGAAGGAAACGAATCTTACGGAGGACCTTAAAACAAGCAACATCAGGGTATTGGATTACGCAGAGGTGCCGACGAAACCTTTCAAACCCAAAAAGGGTTTAAACATTTTATTAGGGATAATAGTAGGGCTTGCGTGCGGTATCGGAATTGCCTTTGTAATGGAATATATGGACAACACCATCCGAACACAAGAGGATGTGGAAAAATATCTAAAAACTGCGC
>CAYJME010000073.1:0-14095 GCA_964370795.1 uncultured candidatus Brocadiaceae bacterium | reverse complement strand
TTTAGCTGGTTTTTCATAAACCCGTTTTATTTCAAACATGGTAAATTTAAACCTCTTTATTCTTCTATTGTTATCGCCGTTACAGGGCATTCATCTGCCGCCTCTTTACAGGCATCTTCAACCTCTTTGGGAACAATAGCAACAAATACCACTGCCTTATCACCTTCCATCCGAAAAACCTCAGGACATATTTGAGCACACAAGGCACAACCGATACATGTATCTTGATCCACCTTTGCCTTCATAATCCGACTCCTTTTTTAAAAAAGTCTATATAACTCAGGCTTCGATCAACTTATAAATTCGTTATTCAATCGATCAATATCTTCCTGCGTTAATTTCCAACCAATGGCACCTAAGTTTTCTTTAAGGTGCTCAACCTTTGTTGATTTCGTTATGGTAACCATTCCTTTCTTAGAAATTAACCAATTTATCGCAATTTGAGACTGCGCCTTGTTGTATTTTTTAGCCAGTTCATCTAAGATTTTAAAACCGGCTTTTGCGAGTTCGCCTTTTGCAAGGGGTCTCCATGCGATAATGAGAATATTATTTTCCTGGCAATAGGGAATTATTTTTGATTCCATATCATTCGTTACTCTACCTTCGTTCCTTACGAGCAGGTTGTATTCAACTTGATTAGCAACTATTTTATTCATGGTATGTTTCTGCGCCTCTTTTATTTGTTCTGCCGTAAAATTACTTACTCCAATGCACTTCACCAGTTTTTGTTCAACCAGAAAATCCATTGCCTTCATGGTTTCCTGTATTGGGATGTCCGGATTAGGCGCATGAATCAAATATAAATCAATATAATCCGTATTTAATCTTTGCAGGCTTCCTTTTGCAGAAGCAAGGAGATCATCGTAGCTTAAATGCTCCGGTGAAACTTTCGAAGTGATAAACAGGTTTTTTCTATCAAAACCACTGATTGCCCTTCCAATCAGTTCTTCTGAATGTCCCCGGGCATACGCTTCTGCGGTATCAATGTGTGTTATTCCAAGTTTGATCGCTGTTATTATTGCAGAAATATCTTCTTTATCATGCGTGGTATCTGCTTCATCTCCCCCACCAATAGTCCATGTTCCAAAACCGAGAACTGGTATTTTTATAGTACCGGTTAATTTTTTGAATTTCATATCGGCCTCTCGTTAGTATCTAATAAAGAATATTTTTGCATTTTTAGCAAAAATATGAATAATTAGCCCTGTCAAGGTTTAAAACCCTGACAGGGTTTATTCGCGAATTTCGTGCTTCTGATTTTGCTTTTTCCGGCCCGTTCGGGTTATGACAGTAGTAATAATGTTACTCATGTGATATTTCTCAATTACATTCTTCCATTTCGTAAATATAATAACCATTCTCTTTAATGGCCTTTTCAACCTCCTCTGATGCTTCTTCCATATGACAGAAGCGGCACTCTTTCGTTGTGAGCGGCTGCCCCTCTTGCCCAACTCTTTTTAGATATTCATGGCCGTATTGGATGACTTTTTCGTGGGGCTGACCCTCCGGGACCATAATATCAAAATGCATTGTCACTCCGTTTTTCTTTACGACGTGTGTGTCATAGACAGATACTTTCATAGATTTTCCTTTCTTTTTTTAGAATGAAATTAACAGGTTTTTAGGACTTGGTCTTTAACAAACATATCGACGGTCCCCATCCTGCCAATTATTATTTTGAGACAGATGGTATTTAGTGGTTCAGTAATTATCTTTTTTTCCAATTGTAGCATCATTGCTAAAAACATCTCAAGGCTTTCTCTCTATTCCCATGCATTTTGACTTACTTCTAACGCCTTTATTGTGCTTGAAAATTGCTATTGTCTATTTTGCCTGTCCTTTCGAGATAATCAAGAAGAAGATAAAAGTATAATGCCCCTTTATAAGAATTCCACCTGGAAAGTATTTTGCGCACAGAATCTGGATCAGGCACAGTTTTAAGCCCTAACCAATACGCGAGCTTGTTTCTTATGCCTACATCATCAGCAGGAATAACGTCTAGTTTACCAAGGCCGCGCAATAAAACATATTCCGCTGTCCACATCCCTACTCCACGGATCTCAAGAAGTTTTTCCAAAGCGGCTGCAGCGCTAAGTTCTCCAAATTGTTCCGCGACCCATTTCTCTTTAACTGCCGTTATTGCCGCGTTCAAAATATACTCGGCCTTATGCCGGCTAAAACCTAATTTCATAAGATCCCCGTGTTTTGCGTCCGATAAATCCACAGGTCGCGGAAATGCCCTGGATTCTTCGAATTTCAAACCATATTTTACACATAAACGGTTGAGCAGATGAATGCCCACATGTAATGAAAGCTGCTGGCAGGCAAAGCCATTAATCAGCGCCTCAAAAACAGACGCGAACCTCGGTGGCTTGAGGCCGTCAAAACGCGACAATAAGAAAAAGAGTCTTTTGTCTCTGCACGCGAGATGGTAAAATCCAGTAAGATTAACTTCCATGCCGAGTATTTTTTTCAGCACCGAGATTACTTCCTGCCTCTTTATCATGTCATCTCGTTTCGCCTTAACTTTAATAACTAGTTTCGGTTTTTCAGATGTCCCTATTTGCGAGACAGAAACTTCAGCGGGAGTTCCATTTAAGGTCAAAACCCGCCGGTATTCACCGTTATCCCAGCGATCAATGAGGTTTATCGGCAAACGCCGCAAAGCCCACGCAGTCAAGTCTAATCTAAAAGGCGGCTTAGGGCTAAGCGTAAAGAATCTCATGTCCGCATTTTCCTATGTATCACAAGCATATCATATGAAAACTATTGCGGAGATGCAGAGACATAAAAGGTTTATGTCTGCATCTCCGCCCATGATTTTTCTTATTTCTTACAACTGCAATCATCTGCTTTTTTATTGCATCCAACACAAACTCCGTTCTTTATAGGCTTGCCACACTTTTTGCATGGAGTGCATCCGCACGTATCACACATACCGATCACCTCCTTTCAATTTTTTTTCAAATTTCTTCAAACTGTTCCTGCGGCGCACCGCAGGCAGGACAGACCCACTCTTCTGGTAAATCCTTGAAACTGGTGCCAGGACTTACCCCATGATCCGGATCACCAATTTCCGGGTCATAGATATATCCACAAACCAGGCATCTGTATTTTTCCATTTTTGAAATCTTCCTTTCTTTTTTGCGTATTTTCAAACGTACTTGGTTGAACATCCTTTCATTTCAGTACAATCGCGATTGAATCACTGAAGATGCCACTGAAATTCTTGCTGGAAATACTTCTACTCTGATATATATATGCAAGATACAGGACATTTATCCGCTGCTTCTCTGCAGGCATCTTCAGCCTCTTTAGGAACAATGTCAACATGCACTACTGATTTATCACCTTCCATACTAAAAACCTCAGGGCAGATTTCAGCACATAAGGCGCAACCGATACATGTATCTTGATCTACCTTTGCCTTCATAGTTTGCCTCCTTCATCCTTGATGAGTGTTTTGCAAGGCTTGATAATTCTTGCAAATAGCCATATCAGCTATCCGCGAGTAATGGGACGCGTATCACATTTTGTCTTGACTGCTTCGTCTTTTTACCGTTATCGGTCGGACCATGCAAGGCGCTCTGCTCGTTGGAATCTATATCCTCCAGTTTGCAAGAGAACATGCCGTCACATCGTGTTTGTGGGATATAGAAAAATTCACCCTGATCGTATTTTTTATATAGCTATTCGTAAAATGCTTTTTCAAACAGGCGTAAAAATAAACAAGCCTTACTCCAAAGATATTTGTGTAGACATCTTCGGCGGTAAGGCTGTCTTTTTGATGAGTAGAGACGCAACACCTTGCGTCATTACAAAAGATCCGTTACTTTGCGTCCCCCGATCACTCGGGGTTTGCTTTTGTCAGGATGCTTCTTTTTTTATACGAGTCGCTTACAAAAAAGTAGTATTAAATTGTCTATTGTAAGGATAATTTAATTTTCATTAGATGTCGAGAATTAAAAAAATATCGGGTCTTCGGCTACTTTATTAATGTAGTGGCAATTCATGAATTGTCGCTCCATGGCTGGCTTGAAATTCCTGATAATTAAAGGTAACTTTCTCAAGACTTTTTTTATCTGTGGCAGAAACCTGTTTATTCATTATAGCGATCTTTATAGGCGGACTTTAATGCTTCTGATTCTTCTTCAGAAAGCCCCTTCATCCACAAGTGTTCTTTCTGTTTCAACAATTCATCAATTTTTTGTTCGTATTTTATCTTCATCGCATCGTTCTTTTGGGCGGCGGCCTTAATTACAGCCGGTAAAAACTTCAAATAGTAGTGTTTTGCTACCTCATACATACCATGCCAGTGAGTATAATCAGGACCCATCATACTTGCTCCGTGCCGTGCCCTTCTGCCTTCGTGGTGCCACAATTCCCAGAAAACCCATTGTACTTCATGTGCAAATGGGGCATTTGAATTTAAGACTCCATCCTCAGTCAGTGCCATCATCATCGCCTGTGCAGGTTTCGCAAATTTTTCATCATAGAGATTCACAAGATTGTCAAATTGTTGGTAAAAATTATTGACATGGGTTTGATTATGGCAATTTTTACATACGCCCTTCATTTTTTCGCGCCTTTCTTGCCAGGTTACAATTTTAACAACACGTTTTGAAACGATTTTCTTAACCAACTTTTCCTCGTGCACGATTTTTTCAGTCACCTGAACTTCTTCACCAATCTCAGGCAATTTCCGGGTATCGGGATAATCTTCCTTAAAACCATCATCATATATTACCAAATTTATCTTCGAGCTGACGACTGGTCGAAGTGTCCAGCTGATTCGTTCTCCAACATCATGGTTACTGGCAGTATGTTGCCCTTCCGATGTCATATAGCTGCTGATGTGGCAGGTAGTACATGTCGGAGCAGCGGTGTAATCCCTTCCGAGCACCCAATCACCTTCTTTATCCAGTGCCATGCGGCCAATATTGGCGGTATACGCAATTCCATGTTTTGATTCACTATAAATTTCCATTTGAGGATGATCAGGCCCCATGTGGCATTTACCACAATTTTCAGGCGCTCTGGACAATTTTGCCTCAAATGAATGTCTCGAATGGCATGCGTGGCATGAACCTTTTGAACCATCAGGATTTAAGCGTCCTATTCCACTGTTTGGCCATGTATCAGGGTCAATTACCGGCTTTTCTCCTTCCCGCAATATTTCACCCTTTTCATTACGCATAAATCTTATGATGCTTCCGTGACATTGCAAACAACCGATAATGTTATCTGCATTATTGTCTGGAAGGCCGATAACATTCTCAGCAAGCACATTATCAAGGCTATCAAGGATTTCACCGGCTTTTGCATGATGACTTCTTGAAAACTCTTTGTACTCATTTGCATGACACTTTGAGCAATCTTTGGGGGTAACTAATGCAGAAACCAAAATCCCCATATGCTGCCAGGCGTCGATTTCTCCAGCGTTAGCCTTATGACAATCGACACACCCTACCCCTTTTTGAGCATGGAGCGATCGCTTCCATTCCATTACCAGCGCAGGCGCCAGGGTTTCATGGCATTCGACACACATTTTATTCGCGGCTGTTATTATCGGGCTTAGCCTTGTATCGAGCGGGTATTGTTTTTCAGCTTCGAAGGTTTTCTCCTGTAAATATGCAAATTTCTCGGCCAAGACATACTTCTCTCTGTACAACTCATTCGCCTCCGAGCATGCGGCACCAAAAATTAACAGTCCAAAGAATAAAAACAAATTAAAAATCTTTAGCAAGTATGTTTTATTGCATACACGCTTAATTCTTATTTTAAGACCTTGCGGCCAGAGACGATCAATCAAAACCCGTGTGCCATCATTTTCAGCAGGTTCTTTATAAACGTGTTTTATTTCAAGCATGAAGAATGTAAATCTCCTTTCCCTTTATTGTAATAGCATCTGCCAATTTTTGAATTCCATGTTAGCCTCGCATTAAAATCGGACAGGGTATTTTTCAGTTACATCCTTCCCTTTCGTGAATGTAATAACCGATCTCTTTCATGGCCTTTTCGTACGGCTGATCATTTGGGACGATAATATCAAAATGCATTTTTTCCTCGTTTCTCTTCATGACGTGTGTATCGGAAACAGCCATTTTCATAGAGTATCCATCCTTTCTTTAGCATACTGGAAGATTGTGAAAATTATCTTGGTTGCAACAAAGCAAGCTAAATCGCTCTCTTATCTATTCGTCAAAAGAATTTCAGATTCTTTTTTCATTGAGATACCATCTGTAGACATTCGTCCATAGTGAGAACGGGTACAATTTTTCCGGTCTGGCTGGGTACCAGTGGAAGGAAAAATTCTACTACTGCATTATAATCACTTGCTTCCAGGATAATAAAAAAATCATGTTCTGTAACTGTGGCGTAGGCTCCCAGTATCGTTACGCCCTTCTCTTCGGCCATTGTTCTTCCCTCCCAGAACTTACCCAGCATCTTTGCGCCATCTTCACTCCTGCCAGGGCAGTTTTCCGGGGTATGTGTCCAGTGAGCGACGTATACCGTTTTTTTGCCGGCAACACCGATATTCCATCCGGACTCCTTCTCATTCTCGTTGGCATAGATGTTAGAACCGATGAGCATCATGGTTGCAAATAGGACACTGGCACTAAATAGTATCGTTCTCTTTTGCTTCATGTCGTCTGTTTCTCCCTTTAAACAAGTGTTACAAGAATACGTTGTTTCATAATAAAATCTAAATATTTTCAGGAAAAAATTGGCCGATTACTATGCAACAAAACATATCGTTACTGGTACTGGACTTCGTTTCTTGTTCCTTCAAATTCTCTATAATGTGTTGTTTTTGATTATTACCTCCTCCGGCTCTTAACTCTTGTATGTAAGAACCCGCCCCCAGAGGCTTTTCGTTCCCCAGATGCCTGACCGCAGCGATTCAAGCTGTACGATCTGGCTGTGATCCACAAAGAGATTCACCTCCGGACCGTAGTTCTTGATATACCAGGCAAAGACGTCTGGATCGGCCGCCTCAAACATTACCTTCTCCAGACCCAACGCGTTGATGATCCTGGCCACTACATCGGTACGCCACACCTTTACATTTTCGGTAATTCCTTCAGACTCGATCATAATCATGTGCGCCCCGGCTTCTAAAAATCGCTTTGCCTGTAAAATGGCCCACTCCGGATCGCGTGTTCCCTCGGCCTCTAGTTCTGCTACGGCACTTGCACCGCCAGAGCCGAATTGAATCCCAACTTCCGGCTTGGCATTCAATCCAGTCTTCTGGACCTTCTCAACAAGGCGCACCAGATCTTCGATTGGCACAGTGATGAAGCCACTTGAAATCTCAATGATGTCGAAGCCCAGGTTCTTGCACTCCTGGATGTATCTGTTGACGGCGTCAGTTCCCTGCGTTAATACGTATTCTATAAAACCACCGGTGGAGACACGTACATTATAAGCGTGGCAGAGGTCAATGAGATCTCTTACTGCCTGCCGCGGCATGAGACTGAACGACCCACCGGCAAATTTGAGCGTGTCTATGTATGCACCCATGGTTTCAAGGACGTCTTGCAAATAGTGTTTGCCCATTGGCGTATAGTAGGGACCTCGAATCTCAGTAACACCCTGTGTACGAGGCTTCGATTGACGCTTATTGACTTTTAGGAAGGAAAACGCCCGTTCTGTGTCGTTGATTTTAGGTTGAGCCATTTTTGAATCCTCATTATCTTTGTCCAATAGTAGCTATATAGGGGCAGGTTTGGAAACCTGCCCCTACCGTAAATATAAATGATACATAAATATCGTTTTTCAAAATACTAAATTGCTACTAATATTCTAATTATCAAGTTGCCGGAACTTGAACCTTTGCCAGCAGTCTTATTAAATACGCAATCTGAATTGAATCCATATCCGCAACTGCATCTATGATTTTAAGACGTAAGGAAGCATCGGTATATGGTCTGCTAAGTCGCTCGAACTTTTGTACCACAGTTTCCCATCGCATCGGACGAGTATGAAAACCCTCGTAGTCCTGTTTTTCTTTGACTAGTACGCGGTTATCATGGAGCGAGACCGTGATCCGACACGGCATCTCGTTTGGAAACCGTTGGCTATATGCATCCGAAGGGCGCACTGAGATTTTTCTAAGCAATGTCTGAACATCGTGACGCTGAATACGCTGTGGCTTGTACTGCTCAGGCATAACCCGATCGTCCAGTATCGCAACGGCAACCATATACGGAAGGCTGTGATCGGCCTCCTCTTTTGTCACAACGACGGTTTTGTCTCCTTCTTCACCACCGCCGATGATATGGTATGCTACGTCGAAAATCTCGATTTCAACCCGTACTACCTCAGCGGCCGTAAAACCGTGCTCTCGTTTTAGTTCCAGGATGCCTTCAATGGCCGACTGGGAGTGAATCTCAGCATTGTACCTTTTAAGGATTGTAAGCGTCACCCGCTCCAAATCCTCTTGAGACCAGTCGATCTCGAATCGTCCGGCAATAGCATCCATAAAGCCCTTGTTTCCCTCAAAAACCTCCAATGGACCCGTAATGCCGCGCATGGCCAGGAAGGTCGCATGGGTGCATCCGAATGCAGTATTGGGATAGGCAAGTCCTTTCCAGTTGGACAATGCACCAGTTCGGGTTATCCGCAGCGCATTGAATGCAGTCCCGCTGATGGCGATTGCATTGGCGGTTTTAGTCTGGTCTAAACCCAGCGCCCTGGACACACCTGCCGTTACCGCATATGCTCCCTGAGTGGTGTGGTCAAATCCTTTTGCCCGTACGGGGGCAACATCACTTAAGCGACACAGCACTTGATAGGCTACTGCAAGGGCGGTCAGGAATTCTCGGCCGCTTCGGTTCGCATACTCGGCAGCGGCAAGCACTGCACCAAAATTATCGCTGGGGTGACAAGTTTCTCCTTTTGCAAGATAACCATCGTTAAAGTCAAGGTAGCGCACCAATGTGCTAATGTAGAATGCCGCACGGTCTGGAGACGTCCGGCATCCACCGATCATGGTACAGCGCTCAGCACCGCCAAAATCTTCGATCAGTGCCCTGATTACCCGAATAGGGTCCCCATCCAGAGCGCCTATTGCACAACCGAGGGCATCCAAAACCCGAATTTTGAGCTGTTGGCGAGCGGTTTCTGAGAGGTCGTCATATGACGCCTGCACGACAAATGCAGCAAGTTGCTCGGCTTGTGTCATGTTGTATCTTCCCCCTCACATAGACGAGTCGAAACCTATCGTGCAGGGGTTTATCCCTCACCTAATGCCGACTTGATCACAATTTGGAATTATTTGCAAGTTTCAGTTTCAAATACTCGCAGTTCAAGATCGCAGCGGGGTATAAGACCTCATCTTCAGTCTGTGCGTGCAACATCAGTTTTTCGGTAAAGTATGTATATTCCATCTTCTTCTCTTTTTTGCTTGCTTCGTAAAGACTATCAACTTCATGAATGAACTCGCTATACGCCTTCACATACTCCCGTCCTGCCTCGACATCGTCTTTGTTGAAATTCTTCTTTATATTCTTCGTGATGACTCTTTTGGTCAAATTTTTTCAAATTGGTCCTGCGGCGCCCCACATTCCGGGCAAACCCACTCTCCCGGTAAATTTTTAAAGCTGGTGCCGGGAATTACCCCATTATCGGGATCTCCTATTTTCGGGTCATAAATATATCCGCAAACTTTACATCTGTATTTTTCCATTTTTTTAAACCTCCCGCTTTGTTCTCTTTTGTTAAAGATATAATATTTATTAATACGTTATCCATTTTCTACTCTCTTTTCTTAAGAGAAAGATGTGTTTTTTCTGAACGGCTGTTTTAAGAAGACTTCCCAAAAAACCCACAAATGTAATCTTCTTCAAGAAGGGGAGCGCTAACCATCCAACGGCAAGATGCCTTCCCAGACCGACGACTTCGCCTAAAAGTTTTGGGTGATACGATTTTCTCATCCCCCCGGAAATATCTGCATAGATATTGTTTGCCACCAGCCGCCCCTGCTGCAATGCAAACTGAGCGGCAGCGGGAACAACCTCTTTTGAGTGGGGATTCACTGCAAGGGCATTATCGCCGATGGCATATATGGATGGATAACCTTCTACTTGAAGAAACTCATCAACAATAATACGTCCTAATTGCCCAGTTTTCAACCCGCTTTCTCGCACAAGGTCATTGATGCGAATACCACCTGTCCAAATCAATGCCTTTGTTTTCAATACCTCGCCTGATGAGAGTGTAACGGCATCAGGCGCAAGAGTAACGATTTTTGTGTTTGTCACAATTATCACGCCTTTTCCAAGAAGTTTGTTTTGGATGCGAGTCGCAAAGGATTCCTCCATCTGTGGCACTACGCGATTACCTGATTCAATGATAACCACTTCAACCTCGCGCGAATTCACGTGATGGTTATGTGCACACTGGGCAGTATAATCGACAAGTTCGGCGGCGAATTCTACTCCTGTCAAACCACCACCTCCAATGACAAACCGAAGCATGTCTTTTCGTTGTCCTTCAATCGGTTCTGTTGCAGCACGCGCGCAGAGTTGCGCAATATAGTTATAGATCTGTTGGGCATCTCTCAACGTCTGAAGTGGGAACGAATATTCCTGCAATCCAGGGATACCATAGAAATTCACCTGACTTCCAAGGGCTATTATTAAGTGGCGAAAAGACAAAGATTTGTTTTCCATGTGAATAATGCGTTTGATGGGATCAATTTTGGTTACTTCTCCAATATGAAAGATAATATTTCGCCTCTTTATAATGCGTTCAACAGGAATGGATACTTCGGCTTTTCTGACAGCAGCTTCATGTAATTGCGTCTTAAGCGTATGGTAAGGATTTCTATCAATTAGATGTATTTGATATTCATAGTGCTTACGGAATAGCCTTGCCAGTCTCAATATAGCTGTAATTCCCCCATAGCCCGCCCCCATTACAACAATATTCTTTTTGGCTTCCATGATTGATACTTTCGGATAAAATTAAAACGATCTTGGTCGATTCGGCCTCTTGGCCTTAATCCACCCTACCCATTACACAATATCACTGGGTAGTAAAATTAAGACCTTATCACTGAGCAATCCTGGTAATTTACCAAATCACTTAATCGCATAGGTCGAGATGCAAGTGTTTTTAACAAAAGCCATTCTTGTTCAGAGTAACCATTCTATACATTATCAGGTCATCAATTTCTACTCCCTCTGACCACTATTTTCAGTTCATGTATTCTCACTTCTGCTTTCCCGCGCAATGGAAAATGCATAACAAAAGCCTTTGACTGGTAAATGTCATTTTGCCATCCGAAAGTAAAATTCTTTGTTCCGGTATATTTTTCGTAGGAAACCTTTCCGATGAAGCAAACTATCCTGGGTTTTTGAGTCTTGATGATTTTCTCGATTTTCACTTTGCCCCGCTGCTCCTCGCCTTTCTTGAGCAGAGTGATATCACGAGTGGGTCTATCAATTATATTTATCAGACCCAGTTTGTAGACCGTATTGAATCTATTCTTATAGATCTGTCGCAACTTTGAATCATCCTTAAGATCCTCGATTTTTTCTTTGATCAGACCGGCTCTTAACAGTAAGTACCAAAATAGTTTGTTGTTCGAAAAAGGAATTCCCCGATCGAAGGATCCACGGTGAGGATTAATGCCTACAAAAAGTATCTCTGAATTTTTATATTGATAGCGGATCATATCTTTGGTATCGGATAAGTAAACTTTCCTTGTCGAATCTTTAGAAACGGCGTCAGGCGATGTTTAGAAGCGGTTTTCAAATTCATGATGTGGAATACATCCCACTGCTGTTTCGTCAGAGCATCCGCAATCAGAGACCGATGACAACGCCATGGGACTGCCTCGGCACACATGACGGCGGTCCTTTCTTTTTTCGCGATCTTTTCAAGAAGTCCCATTCCTTTTGCAAATTCAGGAGTATCCATGTAATCAGCAAACCCTCGGAATGAAGTATTATGCCACCCGAGATTTTTTGAGTCTGGGGTAGTATGCCGAAGACCGCCAAGTTCTGCCAGATGTAAGTAATCCATTCCTGCTTTTTGCAATGAACGCTGAACTATCTTTTCGTTGAACTGTGGATTATGACGAGATCTCGGAATAGTTCGAACATCAACAATTTCTCGTATATTGTGTGCTTTCAGCAAGTCTATAAACTCACCAATCGTTCTCGTTGAGTGCCCAATGGTATATAACGTATTTTTCTTTTTTTTCTTTGTTGGCATAAGATTATTTTATCTACATAAATCGGTAATCACAACAACTGGCAAATACGTTAATCATTGATTTGTAAAAGACAAAAGCCCCCCCTTTTATTCATTCAATCTACATCATCAAACGCCCTGAGATGCACTTAATGAGCACGATGCCGAATCGATGCCCGGCGGGTCACTGCCAGGTCGTAAGCGCGTGCAATATCGGTATTGCGCAGTAAACCCACCAGATGACGCGGATTATCGCGGGCCACAACCGGCAATTGACCAACATTGCGCACTCCAATACGTTGCAACGCGGCGCCAATCGTCTCGTCGGGATATACCAGGAGCAACTCTCGTGTGCAGACTTCGCCAACCGTACGCACCATATCACCATGGTCACCCTGAGAGCGATCAACGTCTTGCACGGTAATAATACCAGTCAATTCACCTGCATCATTGAGCACTGGTAAGCCATGCTGTCGTTTTCGCGTAAATAGATAGGTCGCCAGAGACAACGAGTCGGATTCACGCAAAGCAACGATTTCAGTCTCCATGACCTCATTTACCGTAATTGTTTCCAGCACGTCAACGTCGCGTCCTCGTTGTAAACGTATACCCTTGCGCGCCAGTCCCAATGAATATACTGAATTGTGTTGTAAATGCCATGAAAGGAACATACTAACATTTACGGCAGCTATCAGTGGCAGAATAATCCGATAGTCATGGGTCATTTCAAATAATAGGATGAACGACGCTATCGGTGCATGTATTGTGCCTGCCATGACCGCCGCCATCCCTACCATTGCAAAGGCAGGCGGTGAAATATTGAGAGAAGGGAAAAACTGTTGAGCAATCATTCCATAAGCGCCTCCAAGCGCAGCGCCGGCAAAAAGGGCAGGCGCAAAAACACCTCCGTGGAAACCGCCGCTGATACAAACCGGCGTTAACACGAGTTTGGCGAAGGCAAACGAGAGTAAAAGCGTTATCGCCAGTGGTTTGCCATTTAATATTTTTTCAATGGTATCATAACCCGTACCGAATACTTGTGGCAAATACATCCCAACGAGACTGACAGCAAGACCCGCAACTACTGGTTTAAACCAGCGCGGGGCATTCCATTTATCAAATATACCCCGTGTGAAATGATGCAGGCGAATATAGAATGCCGCACTAAGCCCGGACAACACACCTAGCCCAAAATAGAGCGGCAGTTCCCATACCGAATGAAATGTATATGCGGGGATGCGAAACACAGGTTGGTACCCTGATACGGCCTGAGTAAACACAGATGAAATCACGGATGCTAAGGCAACGACGCCAAAGGCGTTTACGCTCAGTTCTCCGATCACAATTTCCAACGCGAAAAATATACCGGCAATGGGCGCATTAAAGAAGGCGGCAAACCCCCCTGCAACGCCCGATGCAACGAGTGCACGAATCCGTTCATCAGAAAAGCGCAAAAGTTGACCAAACATTGATCCTAAATATGCACCAATCTGCACACCTGGGTCTGCAGGCCCAACTGAAGCACCGGAACCGATTGACAGTGCGGCAGCTACTGTTTTGACCGGTATTTTTTGGTAAGGCAGACGTCCGCCTCCTAAAGCTACGGATTCCATAATGCCGGCTATTCCCTGATATCGTTCCTTACCAATCAAAAAGTGGGAAATTAGTCCAACAACGAGACCACCGATGACAGGTATAAAGAAGATCATCCAATTTCCTACAAGACCTAAGGTTGAACCTATTCTGTCAAATCCAATCCAAAGCGCCAGATCATTCAACAGTTGAATGATAATCTTTTTATGATGTAAAAGACCCAGGGGGGTACCTATCCCTCCGAAATTGGTCCTATATATCAAGTTAAATAGTTGCTTGAAGAGCCATACTCCTATAC
>CAYJME010000072.1:0-14098 GCA_964370795.1 uncultured candidatus Brocadiaceae bacterium | reverse complement strand
GGGGTGTGTTTCAATTCGGCAAATGCTTCAGTCTCACGGTAATACAAAGAATTCATCGGATGTATTTTCAAAAGACTAAAATGTTACGATTTATAAAATTCCGATTCGTTTCTCTACAGAGTTTGGAAAAAACAAATCGATATATCTGTGCAATCAGTGAAATCTGTGGTTACTTTTAAGAATACTATATGATAAGCGCTGAAATTATAACCATAGGGACAGAAATTGTATTGGGACAGATTGAAAATACTAACTCCGCCCATGTTGCAAGGGCATTAACGGAACGGGGGATTCAGGTGTTGTATCAAACGTCTGTAGGTGACGACAAAGAATTATTGAAGTCGGTTCTGAATATTGCCACAAGCCGTGTGGATATGATTATTACAACAGGCGGATTGGGCCTTACGGAAAATGACATAACCCGTGAGGTTGTATCAGGCGTATGTGGTCTGCGACTGGTGCATAATAAAGAGGCGTGTATGCGTATCCAGGAATTTATGAACGATCAACACGCTTATAGCGTCGATATACATAACAAACAGGCATTCATTCCGGAAGGCGCTGTGGTGATAACGAATGAAAATGGGACGGCTATTGGATTTGCCTTGCAGCACAATAACACAGAAATCGTCTGCCTGCCGGGTGTTCCCCGTGAAATGCAATCCATGGTGAAAAAATATCTCGCCGTATATCCATTCCACCGACGGGTAGAGGAAGGGTGTACACGAACAAGGTCATTCCATACCTTTGGCATACCAGAGGCCAGGGTAGAAGAAATAGTAAAAGGTTCATTGGCAAATAGAACGGATATCAAGGTAATGACACGGGTACATGATGGAATTGTAACGGTTGACATCCTTACAACTGCACCGAGAAGGGCAGATGCAGAGAAACTTATTTATGATGCAGAGGAAGTTATTCTAAAAGTGCTTGGAAATGCAGTATTTGGCGTGGGCGATGAGACGCTTGAATATGCAGTCTTTGAGCTACTCAAAAAACATAACAAGACAATTGCCGTCGCTGAGTCATGTACAGGGGGATTGGTTTCAGACAAACTTACCAACATGCCGGGTGTCTCTGAATATTTTCTGGAAGGGGTTGTTGCATACAGTAATAAGGCAAAGGTTGATATCCTGGGTGTTCATGAAGAACTTATCAATAGGTACGGCGCCGTCGGTTCTCAGGTGGCAAGGGCTATGGCAGAAGGTATTAAACAAATGTCTTCGGCGAATATTGGTGTTGGTATTACGGGTATTGCCGGACCAACCGGGGCAACAAAAGAAAAACCTGTGGGATTGGTGTATATTGGCGTTGTGGTAGATGACGGTGTTGAGGTAAAAGAATGTCGTTTTAGAGGGTCGAGGAAGGACATCAAAAAATTCTCGGCAAATACCGCATTGAATATGATAAGGCTTAAGTTGATGAATATGGGTTGAAGGAGTAAATCGTTTCAGAACAAAGGTAATAGTTTACCACAGAGTGCGCGGAGAACGCAGAGAAATAAAGGGATGGAGGGATTTTGCATACTATTTTCGTTTATCCTCTATTACATCCTCTGCGGTCTCGGCGTTTTCTTCGGTGGGATGAACTGTTACCATTTGGGATATGGATCATTTAAGAATTATCCTCTTTTCTGTCTATCACGCTAAAAGTAATGTAAGACGGAAATAATATATGCAGTTTGATATTTTTTGTCAATAATTTATTGTTGTGTATTGACTTTCAAGTTTGGTTTTGATAAAAGACGGAAACTTTACAATAACTTTTTGGGAGACATTATAAAATATTAATATGTCAAGAGTACAAGTAAACCACATCAAAACTGCATTAGAAAAATTATTTACAGACAAAATAGATATGTCTGATTATGTAGGTAAACCAGATGCTGAAAAACAAAAGGCATTTTATTCTAGAGCTATGGCAGCCTATGGTTTGCATATAATTGCATCATCAAATATTAATGAAAGCGGAAAAGCGATCACAGATGGATTTGAGGATAATGGTATTGATGCAGTTTATTATGACGAACAACAAAATGTTATTTACTTAGTTCAATCGAAGTTTATCGAAGAAGGAACCGGTGAACCAGACACTGGTGAAATGAGAAAATTTAGAGATGGCATCATTGACCTGATTGAGGAGAAATATGACAGATTTAATGACAAACTTAAAAGTAAATTAACTACAATTAAAGATGCCTTTGGAGATAGTCAAATAAAATTAAACATTCTTCTATCCTATACTGGTAAAGGTTTCTCTATACATAATCAGAATATCATTAATGATTTAGTAAATGACCTGAACGAATCAACAGAATGGGCTTACTTCACTGACTTCAATCTAAAGTCTTCTCATGATACTTTGAATACTGTTCTTGCTGGCAAACCAATTGACGGAGAAATTTCATTATCAAATTGGGGTACAATTGATGAACCTTATCCAGCTTATTACGGGCAAATTTCAGCATATGACTTAGCCCAACTTTGGAAGAACCATAGAAAGAAATTATTTGTTGAAAATATTAGAAATTTTATTGGCTTGTCTGATATTAACACGGGAATTCTTAAAACTATTGAAAATGAGCCAGAAAATTTTGTGTATTTCAACAATGGCGTAACGGTATTATGTAATGAGATAAATCCTTTGCCGGCGAAAACTGTTGGTCGAATAACCGGTTTGTTTGATTGTAAAGGAATTTCGATAATTAACGGAGCCCAAACCGTTGGCAGTTTAGGTATTGCTATTGATAAGTTTCCTGAGCAGGTAAAAAAATGTAAAGTATTTATCCGACTTATCCCAATAAATAAGTCACCTGAAAATTTTGGTAATAGGATTACGATTGCATCAAATACACAAAACAAAATTGAGAAAAGAGATTTCATAAGCCTCGATCCTCTACAACATAATATAAGGACAGAATTGTTACTTCAAGGCATCAATTATCATTATAAAAGAACAGATGAAGTAATTCCTTACGATGAAAAGAATTGCACATTAGAAGAGGCAACCGTTGCTTTAGCTTGCTATGAAGATGATAATACTCTTTCTGTAACAGCAAAGCGAGAAATCGGTCGCCTTTGGGAGGATAAAGAAAAAGCCCCCTATAAGACTTTATTTAATGATGCACTTAAATCATACATACTTTGGGGAACCATAAAAGTATATAGAGTTGTTTCGAAGTATTTGAATTTTAACAAAACGTCAAAAGCCGGCAGAGAACGAGGTGTTTATACATATGGTAACTACTTTATTCTTAATTTAGTTTTTACACTTATACCTAAAAAATCTATACTAAATCCATCATCCAATTTTGATGGGTACCTCATAGACGAAATTCCTAACCTTCTCACAACCTTAACCAACAAAACATTTGAACATACTGAAAGAAAGTATCCATCGGCTTTAATACATCAACTATTTAGAAACTATACGAGGTGTAGAGATTTAAAGGCAGGAATATTAAGTGAATTGAATACAGAATAGATGATATGAAATTGAAAAAGGATTAATGGGGGACATTTATTTTGAAAATTTGAATTTTCTTAAATATTGGGGTCAGTTCTTGTCAGGTTGTCCGAGAAAGTGAACATCAAAGGAAAAGGGTAGATTAGTAAATTAAATGTGCGCCATCAATCAGCCAGGGAAAAAATATTGGGGTCAGGCCTTGATTATAGAATATAAAGGTTGTAACAATACGTTATTTTAGTCCATTACTATGGCACGACCCTGGAGAATCCAATATAACAATGCAATGTATCATGTTATGTCAAGGGTATTTGCTCAGGGAGATGTATTTTATGCCGATGAAGACTATCATAAATTTTTAGAGTCTCTCGAAAAAACCTCTGAAAAGTTTCAGTTATAGATATTTGCCTTTGTCCTGATGGGAAATCATTTGAAAACACAAAGAAGACTAAAAAAAGAGATTGACCTGATTTTGTATTCTATTTTCAAGGTCTGCCCCTAGTCTTCCCTTAGTCATGATAAAGGTCAAGTTTCTTCTGCTTTTTCGTTGACATTTATGATTTTGCTCTGTTATAAGACAGAAACTGTATAATAACTTGTTAGACGTCGTAAAGGTCGGTTTTCTCATGCGTAAACGCCCTATGGTCTTCATTTCCCACGCTTTGAATGATAGAAAGTATTTTTCAAACCGATTCGTTATATTCGCGGCTGATTGCCGACGTTAGGCCGTACAAAAGATACAATACTATTTATGAAATGCACACAATATTTTTTGTTCATCAGGCAACGCCCAGACAGGGCAATTATTAAAGAAAAGTGGATATTGGAAACGACTAATAACCCCTTGAAAACAGAAATACAGTCTGACGGGAGGATAAAAAAGTGGAGTTATATAGCTGAGGTCGGGAAATATTTGAGAGTAATATTTTTAGAAGATGGGGAGACCGTTCATAATGCTTTTTTTGACCGAAACTTTAAGGAGGAAAGGTGATGAAAATTAGATATTTTGCAGATAGCGATACGGCGCTCATTGAATTTTCAAACGAATCAGTGGTTGAAACAAAAGAAATATCGGAAAACCTTTATATCGATTTGGATAGAAGGGGCAATCTTGTCAGCATGACCATCGAACATGCAAAGGATAAGGCAAATATTACAGAAGTATCGTACTTGCAAATGGAAAAAGGCATTGCCTGACAAATCACTCCATAGAATGCGGCGTAACGACCGCCGCACCTGTGAGTTCTGTCGTTAGTGGCGTAAGGTTGGGTTGAGGTACGAAACTCAACTTTTTTTGAATATACGGATAGTTGATACTGAGCCTCGGTTTATATAATCCAACCCGCCTCTTGTCGAGGAAATATTGGGGTCAGACCCTGATTATAGAATATACATGACAAGGATTAACCCAGGTAAAAGGTTGTAACAATAAGTTATTTTAGTGCCATTACTATGGCACGACCCTAGAGAATCCCATATAACAATGCAATGTATCATGTTATGTCAAGAAGAGTTGCTCCGGGAGAGGTATTTTATGCCGATGAAGATTATCGTAAATTTTAGAGTATCTCGAAAAGATCTCTGAAAAATTTTAGTTAGGGAAAATATTGGGGGACCCTATTCTTCTTCTTCTTCTTCTTCTTCTTCTTCTTCCTCTTCTTCTTCTTCCTCCTCCTCTTTTTCCTCTTCTTCCTGTGGTTTTGTGGTTTTACTGTGGTTTTAAAAATCTTTCTATTTCTGACATAAATTTATTCCAAACATTATGAAGAAAAGTACCAATAGCAGCCAGTTCAACAACTGATTTTTCTTTCCTTGATAGAGCTTCTTTAAGATTCCTTAAAGCGATTTCTGCATTTTCTTTTTCAGCAAGAATCTGTCTGGATAAGCTAACCATAGATTTTAATTCCAGTTTCTTCTACAAGGTTATTAAATAAAGATTTCTTTGAAAGATCTACAAGGTCTACAGGTTTTGATAAGTGTTTAAATAGCTCGGCATAGAATTTGAAAAATAAACGGGCATCAATTCCTTTTACCCCAATATCTATATCAATAGCTTTTTTGTATTGCGACAAGTTAGTTAAAAACAAATTATAGCGAGATTGATAGGTATAAGCCAAGTAAAATAAGGTTTTTAGTATTGTTGGTGTGCTTCTATTAGATGATTGAATTATTCAGAATCTATACAAAATATTGGGGGTTAGACCTTGATTATAGAATATACTTGAAAAGGTTGTGACTATGTAACGATAAGTTGTTTTAATCCCTTACTATAGCACGACCCTGGAGAATCCAATATAACAATGAAATGTTTTCTGTCATTCCTGTTTTCTTAGCTATGTTGTTTGGTTCTGCTTTACTCAATCCAATCCATGCATATTTGAACCTGCATGATTACAGGGGTTGAAGACTTCGTCGGATGCTTGGTTAAACGATTTTCAACCCCTGTTATCTGTGTCATCTGTGAAATCCGTGTTTTCTTAATGCCTGAAATGTCTCTGTCCGGTAAATATCATAACTATGCCGTGTTCATCAGCGGCGGCGATGGATTCGTCATCCTTGTTCGATCCGCCGGGCTGGATGATTGCCACTACGCCCGCCTTTGCCGCTGTATCAACGTTATCCCTGAAGGGGAAGAAGGCGTCAGATGCCATTACGGCGCCCTTGACCCTATTCCCCGCCTTCTTTATGGCGATCTCTGTGGAATCAATACGGCTCATCTGTCCGGCGCCGACGCCCACTACCATCTCATCCTTTACAAAGACAATGCTATTCGATTTCACATGCTTGCATACAATAAAGGCAAAGCGCAGGTCGGCCATTTCCTTGTCTGACGGTTTTTTCTTTGAGACAACCTTGAGATTTGCCGGATCATAAACCGACAAGTCCCTGCCCTGCAGGAGCATGCCACCGACAACCCGTTTCATATCATAGGCAGATGCATCAATTAATTTTGCTGAAAGTTCGCCCGTTTTTAAAAGTCTGAGACCGCTTCCCCACTTTCGCTTTGTGGTGAGAATCTCCACGGCCTTTGGTTCAAAATCGGGCGCTATGATTGCTTCTACAAAGTGGCCAGGCTCGGTAATGGCATCTGCCGTGGCGACATCGACCGTCCTGTTTAAGCCCAGTATACAACCAAATGCGGATACGGGGTCGCCGTTGTAAGCCTTTATAAATACCTCTGCCAGGGTATTTGCAGACGCAGCACCGCAGGGATTGGTGTGTTTTATGACTATGGCTGAAGGGCGTTCGAATTCCTTTACTAACTCTAAAGCCGCATTCAAATCAATGATATTATTATAGGAAAGCTCCTTGCCGTATATTTGTTGAGCGTTGGATACACAGGGTTCGGGTATATTCTCTTCTCCGTAAAATGCCGCTGTTTGATGGGGATTTTCGCCATAACGCAATGGTTGTCGTTTTATATAATCCAGAGATAATGTTGTCGGATAACCGCCTTTTTCCTTATCAAGACTATCAAGATAATTGGCGATAATTCTATCGTAACGGCCTGTCATCCTGAATGCTTCTATGGCCAGTTCAAAACGCATCATTTCCGAAAGATCGTTGTGATTTGCCTTGAGTTCCTCAATGATAAATTGATATCGCTTAGGGTTTACCACAACAATTACGTGTTTGTAGTTTTTTGATGCAGATCGGATCATGGAAGGACCGCCGATGTCGATATTCTCAATCGCCTCCTCCAGACTTACGCCTTTTTTGGCAATGGTTTTCTCAAAAGGGTAGAGGTTTACTACAACCATATCAATCGGTTTTATGCCCAGCTCCTTCATCTGTTTTTTATGGGTCTCGTTGTCACGCAGCCCCAATAAACCACCGTGTACTTTTGGGTGCAGGGTTTTTACACGACCGTCCATAATTTCGGGAAAGCCTGTGTGTTCTGATATCTCTACCACACGGATACCATTTTCTTTTAATGATTTGGCTGTACCTCCGGTTGAGATAATTTCCATGCCTAAATGCTGCAACTCCCTGGCAAATTCCACAATGCCTGTTTTATCAGAGACGCTGATAAGCGCCCTTTCTAACTTCGCCATCTTTTCCTCCTTAATTTTTCAATCATAAAAATAACCGCAAAGACGCAGAGAATGCAAAGTTTTAATTTTTCATCTCTTTTTTGCGCACTGTGCGACTTTGCGGTGAATAAACAACGTTTTTGCGATTCTAGCAGAACGCAAAAATCATGTCAAAAGAATAACGATGAGCTTTTTTCGTTGACTGTCCTTGTTTTTTTGTTTAAATTAAAAACTTCATATAAATCCCATGAACATGCAGATTTTAAAGATGGCGTGAAATAACCGTGTTGAAGAAGTTGTGAAAACACCAGGAAAGTGAGGGTAACTATGGCTGCTCATAAATTAAAGGTATACTGTACGCCGTTCTGTCCGAAGTGCAATGAACTCCTTGCATATCTAAATAAGAAAAAGGCAGATTTTATTTCTTATGATATTGACAAAGACGACAATGCCAGAAAAGAAGTGGTAAAGATTGTCGGTACTGATGACGTCGAATCGCTCGACAAGTTGCCTATTGTGGTGGCGGGAGAGAAGGTGTTGTACGGTTTTAATAAGAAAGAGATTGATAAGTGCCTCAAATAAATAAAAAATATTAGGATGTAAAAGTTATGGCAGAAGAAAGTTACCAGAAGGAATTTACTAAAGGGATTTTTAAATACAATCCCATGTTTGTGCTGGTGTTGGGCATATGCCCAAGTCTTGCAGTTACTACCTCCGCAAAAAATGGGCTGGCTATGGGCGGGGCTGCAACCTTTGTGTTGATTTGCTCTAACTTTATTATTTCCATTGTACGGTCTTTTATACCAAAAGAAATTCGCATTCCCTGTTTCATTGTAGTTATTGCGGCATTCGTAACGATGGTGGAGTTGCTTATGAAGGCATATTTGCCGCCTGAGTTAAATGCATCGCTGGGAATCTTTATTCCGCTCATCGTGGTTAACTGTATTATTATGTATCGTGCGGAATCGTTTGCATACAAAAACAAGCCTTTATCCTCTGTTTTGGATGGCGCGGGTTTGGGATTGGGGTGGACGATGTCGTTGTGTATTGTTTCTTCCATTCGTGAGATACTGGGCGCCGGGACGCTCTTTGGGTTAAAAGTTTCTGAATCATATCAACCGGCATCGGTGATGATTATGGCGCCAGGCGCATTTATTGTATTGGGACTGTTGCTTGGGTTTATGAACTGGCGGAAATTGAGAAAGAGCAAACAATCTATGAAGGCCTTCATGAAACATGATTAAGGAAATTGCGTTAATAATAATCAGTGTGGTTTTTGTGAATAACTTTGTCCTGGCGAAGTTTCTGGGACTCTGTCCTTTTCTGGGTGTTTCACAAAAGACGTCCTCCGCTCTTGGTATGGGGGTAGCGGTAACCTTTGTTATGACTATTGCCTCAGCAATTACCTGGATTGTGTACAATTATATCCTGCTACCTGGTGACGCTAATATTGTTGCGTGGGTTTTTCCTTCTATTCGGCAATTGGGGCTCATCGAGGTATTAAAAACTATCAGCTACATTCTGGTGATTGCTACACTGGTACAATTGGTCGAGATGTTGCTCAGGAAGATGGTGCCTGCACTATACGAAAGCCTGGGTATTTATCTCCCGTTGATTACAACCAACTGTGCGGTACTCGGTGTTGCGCTTTTAAATACAACCGATTCACCCAAACAACTGGGTTTTTTACAGGCTACGGTGCAGGGATTTGGGGCAGGGATTGGTTTTACTGTGGCCATGCTTTTGATGTCGGGTATTCGTGAACGTCTTGCACTCGTGAGTATTCCGGAACCTTTGCGTGGAGTTCCTATAGCCTTTATTTGCACAGGACTGATGGCGCTTGCCTTTTTTGGATTTTCAGGAATGGTTCAATAATTTAAATTTTTTGACCATAAAAGCACAGAGTTTTTAACAAAGTAATAGATGGATAAAAGAATCTCACGTACAGACCTTAACCATTTTAAAAATTCTAAAATATTATGCGACATGTAATTTCCATTCTCGTTGAAAATAAGGTTGGTGTTTTGGCGCGTATTACGTGCTTAATCAGTGGCAGGGGGTTTAATATTGACAGCCTTGCCGTTGGCGAGACCGAAAATCCTGCCCTTTCACGAATTACCCTCGTCGTCAGGGGCGATGAGGCCATTTTAGAGCAGGTCAGAAAACAAATCGGAAAGGTTATCGATGTCATCAAGGTAGTCGATTTTACCAATGAGGAATTTGTTGAACGCGATTTGATGCTTATCAGGGTTAATGTCCCGGCTGGAAAACGAGGAGAAATCATTGAAATTATCGATATCTTCCGCGGAAAGATTGTTGATGTGGGACAGAAAGATCTGGTTATAGAAATTGCCGGTACTGAAGAAAAACTCGATGCGCTGTTGAATTTATTGCGTCCTTACGGAATTAAGGAATTGGTGCGGACGGGCAGTATCGCCATTGCACGCGGCGCAAAGTAAACGTGAACGTTTGTGCTGCATAAAATATTTTACAAGGTAAAGGAAGGGCTATGTTGAAAATCTATTATGAAAAAGATGCAGATATCAGTATTTTAAAGGGGAAAAAGATTGCTGTGATTGGGTACGGCAGTCAGGGTCATGCTCAGGCTCAAAATCTCAGGGAATCTGGTTTTGATGTTATTGTATCAACAAGAACAGGCACGCCGAATTTTCAACTGGCGGTTAAGCATGGTTTTAAACCGGTATCAGTAGACGAGGCTGCAAAGCAGGGGGATGTTATTCAGATTCTGCTTCCGGATGAAACTCAAAAGGCAGTATATGAGTCCCAGATCAAGCCTCATTTGAAAGACGGCAAGACGCTGTGTTTTTCCCACGGATTTAATATTCATTTTGGGCAGGTTGTTCCTCCGGCCAATATCGATGTCATCATGGTTGCGCCTAAAAGTCCCGGCCATCTTGTCCGCAGCGAATTTGAAAAGGGTGGCGGTGTTCCCTGTCTGATGGCCATACACCAGGACGCTACGGGAATGGCCAGGAAAAAGGCCATGGCCTATGCACACGGAATCGGCGGCACACGGGCCGGCGTGATGGAGACTACCTTTGCCGAGGAGACAGAAACAGACCTTTTCGGCGAACAGGCGGTGTTGTGTGGCGGCGCAGCAGCCCTTGTTAAGGCAGGTTTTGAAACACTGGTAGAGGCCGGGTATCAGCCTGAACTTGCCTATTTTGAATGTATGCACGAACTGAAGCTCATTGTAGACCTTTTCTATCAGGGTGGTCTTAACTATATGAGGTATTCTGTCAGCAATACGGCTGAGTATGGAGATCTGACCCGGGGTCCACGCATCGTTACCGAAGAGACCAAAAAGGAAATGAAGCGGATTTTATCAGAAATACAGAGTGGACAGTTTGCCAGGGAATGGATATTAGAAAATCAGGCCGGCCGGCCGGTTTTCAACGCCCTCGAGAAGAAGGACAGAAATCATCTCATTGAAAAGGTTGGTAAAGAATTGCGCAAGATGATGAAGTGGATTAACGCTAAAGAAGTATAAATTAACCACAGTACAGATGACACAGATTGTAGAAAATAGGATATGATCTGTGATTTTTATTTCAAGAAGACTTATTATATGTTTTTTGCTTCCCCATCTTCCCCTCCTCACGCAGGAGGGGAAAGCGGGATGGTTAAGCTGGTTTTGTAAAAATATGCTGTAATTTGGTTTGCTGGTGCAGTTTGTTTTGTTTTTTTTGTTTATTTAACAAATATGAGCTGTTTATAAATATCAAACTCTTCCTGCGCCTCTTTTGTTTTACCCTGCTTGTTGTAGCTATCGCCAATTAAAAGGTGCGCATTCGCATTTCCCGGGTCTAGTTCCAGCAATTTCTCACCCGTAGCTACGGCATCATCAAATAATCCCTTCCGGTTGTAAGCAAAGGCAAGGTTGTAACGTGCATCGTGGTTTTCCGGGTTTAAGATTAATATCTTTTTAAAGGTCTGAATGGCGTCATCGAACATTTCCCGATTATTATACATAACCCCCAGATTATAACTTGCGTCAACATTTTTTGGATTAAGTTTTATCGCTGTTTGATATGCCCGAATCGTCTTGTCCGGAGAATTCTTCTTACTGTAAAGGCATCCAAGATTGTAATATGCTTTATCATTTTTTGGATATAACGACACATATTTTTCTAGCGCCCCGATTGCATCGTCGGTCATGTGTTTTTTCAGGTAAATATTTCCCAGATTCAGGAATGTCTCGGCGTCATTGGGGTCCAACGCAACGACTTTTTTCAGGGAACCGATTGCCTCATTCGTCATTCCACGCCTATCGTAAATTTGCGCCTTCTTTTTGTGGGCTTCGATAAAGGTATCGTCTAACTCGATTGCCTTGTTGAACGCATCAATTGCTTCATCAACCTGGCCCTGGTTCAGAAGATCAACTCCTTCGACATAAAGGTTTTGGGCAGTAATTGGGGAGACAACTTCTGGTTCTGCTTGTAGTGATGGAGGCTCCTGGGTTTTTAATATTTGTGCTGGTTGTTCAGGTTCTGCTTGTTTTGGTTCAACCGGAGCTGTTTCTAATGGTTGTTTTTGTTCCGGTTTATCTTGAGCGACGGAAATAATCTCTTTAAATTCTACCTTTTCCGATGTTTCTTTTTCTTTCTTATGACATCCGGAACACGCTATAAATGAGATACCGGCAAAAAGAGCTAAACCACGGTAAAGTGATTTTACAGAATACAAAGCCTCAAATCGAAATGGATTTTTCATACTTTTATTTTAACCCCTTATAAAAATGTGCAGTGAAAACAGCATTTTAGTATTACAAAGCAAATTGTCAAGAAAAATTAGAAGAAACAAACGACTTTAAAACATGGAAAAAGCCTAAAAATAGCCTGAAAAAAATTGACTAACACCTATCGATATGATATAGTTTGAGCCTAAAAACATCTACCATGGAAGCGCAAGAGAAAACCAAAAAAATCGCTACAGTATAAAGATGAGAGAAAATAGTCTGCTGCAGACAGTTCAGATACATAAAGAATATACCAATGGCGAGCGTACGTTGCCTGTCTTACAAGATATTAGTCTAGCTATTAAAAAGGGCGAGATTGTAGCGATTGTGGGGGCATCGGGCGCTGGTAAAAGCACACTCTTACATATCATGGGAATTCTGGATACGCCAACGTCAGGTTACGTTGTTTATAAAGGAATTAATCTGACCGAACTGAGCGCAAAAAAGCGGGCAGAGATGAGAAACCGGATTTTTGGTTTTGTTTTTCAGTTTTATCATCTCCTGCCAGATTTTACCGCGTTAGAAAATGTTATCCTGCCATGTTTGATTGGAAGTTCTTATTCAAACTGGCAAAAATTGCGGAAAGAATATACCGATAAAGCAGTATCGTTGTTAGAAAGGGTCGGGTTAGGGGGACGGTTAACCCATAAACCATTCCAGCTATCTGGCGGTGAAAGACAGCGAGTTGCAATAATACGAGCGCTTATTAACGATCCTGAGTTATTATTATGTGATGAACCAACAGGGAATCTTGACACAAAAACTGGTCATGAAATTCGGGAGTTGATCTGGGATTTGAATAAGGTACTTAATCAAACGGTTGTAATTGTTACCCACGATGAAGAAATAGCCAGGCATGCGCAACGCATTGTGCGAATTGTCGACGGGCGCATTCTGGAATAGCACGAAAAGAAAGGAGTAGAATCTATAACAATGGGATTAAAAATTTACATCAATGGTCAACTGCTTCCTCAAGAAGACGCCAAGATATCTGTTTTTGATCATGGACTTCTTTATGGAGATGGAGTATTTGAAGGAATACGCGCCTACCATGGAAAGGTATTCGCCATGGATCAACACATGGACAGACTTTATGATTCTGCCACAGCGCTTGCTTTAAAAATACCGATAACGAAGGCTGAAATGGCAGATGCTATAAAAGAGACAATGGCTGCAAATAATTTAACAGAATCATACATCCGCGTCGTTGTAACTCGTGGAGTTGGAAAACTCGGCCTCGATCCGAACAAATGTGCAACCCCACAAATTATTATCATTACGGACACGATAGAGTTGTATTCAAAAGCGTTATATGAAAGGGGGCTGGATATTGTAACTGTTTCCACGATCCGTAATCATTTTTCTGCCCTTGACCCAAAGATCAAATCTCTGAATTATCTGAACAATATTTTGGCCAAGATTGAATCGCTTCAGGCAGGCGCCGGCGAGGCCTTAATGCTCAATAAAGACGGTTATGTGGCGGAGTGTGCCGGGGATAATATTTTTATCATTAGAGACCATGTGCTTTTTACACCACCGGAAAGCGCCGGAATTTTGATTGGTATTACCCGAAATGTAGTAATGAAGTTAGCTCTAGAAATGGGAATGGAGGTTAAAGAACAACTCATGACCAAATATGATTTATATATTGCAGAAGAATGTTTTTTAACGGGGACAGCAGCAGAAATAATTCCAGTGGTAAAGATCGACGGACGAATACTCGGAACAGGAAAGCCTGGTAAAATTACCCTCGAACTTTTGAAAAAATATCGGGACCTTACGAAGATGGGGCTTTAGAGTCTGTGCGAAAAGTCTTGTCTTGCCTGTCATTGCGAGCGAC
>CAYJME010000071.1:0-14108 GCA_964370795.1 uncultured candidatus Brocadiaceae bacterium | reverse complement strand
CTTTTTTAGCCCTTTTTTGCCATTTTCCTGGGTGGTTTTGTCGAACTTGGGTTAAGACAAGGTGCATATCAGCTACTTTGATTCAACGAAAAAGGTTCTCAAACATGCAACGAATGCAGATTGATATATCTGTGTGATGGTTTATGAAATTTATTGGTATATTACAATTGGGGCAACAGTTTAGTTATTTGAAAATATTAATCGTCGAAAGTGCCTTTGTAACACTATGTAGTGGCAATTCATGAATTGCCACTACAACGCATGATACCTGCATTATGAGGAAATTTTTCAAAAACTAAACTGTTCCCCAAAAACCTCATGAATAACCTTTATTTTAATCAAGTAAATCAGGAATAAGCACCTTGAGTGTTTCTTTGGCAGCAAACTGCTCTGCTTCTTTTTTACTTTTTCCCCATCCCTTGCCGTATTCATTTCCTTTTATCAATACAATTACCTCAAACGACTTGCCATGATCCGGGCCGATTTGCTGCAAAACCTGATAACCTGGCGTTACGCCGAATTCCTTTTGACTGTATTGTTGAAGCATAGACTTGTAATTCTTCTCATGTTGATTATTACAGACAATATCAATTTCCTTCTTTAAATATTTTATAGTAAAATTATAAGCCGCATCAAGACCGCCATCGAGGTATATGGCGCCTATAATTGCCTCAAAAACATTGGCAAGGAGTGATTTGGGGAACAGATTTAAATCGTTCAAACCCCTTCCGACGAAAAGGAAGTCTTTTAAATTTGCCTCCAAACTAACCCTTGCAAGGGTTGACTGGCTTACTACCACAGATTTTATTTTTGTTAATTCACCCTCGCTACACTGGGGCAAAATCCTGTAAAGATAATCCGAAATAATCATCCCCAACACAGCGTCACCCAAAAATTCCAATCGTTCGTTGGAAAAATTATTTTCCAATCGGCATGAGGTATGGGTTAGCGCCTTTTCAAGCACGATAATGTTATGAAAAGAATACCCTATGGTTACTTGGCACTCATTGAGTTTTTCTGGATTTATACGACTATTCGTTTGGAGTATCATTTCTTTGGAATTTTCTTTCCTTAAACAACATCGACTCTTCTATTGCAGTGTATTTTGTTGCTGCATTAATTAGTTCAACAGCCGTACTCCGCCTGAATGAAACAACTTCTACCCTGCAACCGTGAGCCTTCAACATTTCCACAAGTGGTACAAAGTCTCCATCTCCAGTAACCAGCACAACCGTATCCAATTTCGGTGCAATTGCAATGGAATCAATTGCTATCCCCATGTCCCAATCTCCTTTTGCTGTACCATCGGGACGTAATCGGAGCTCCTTCGATTTAATTTCATATCCCAATCGGCTCAATGCATCAGTAAAGCTCGATTGGTCAACATCGGGTTTTTGCACCACATAAGCAATTGCGCGGATAAGATTTCTATCACCTACAATTTCTAATAAAAGTTTACTATAATCAATTTTTGATTGGTGTAACGCCTTTGCCGAATAGAACATATTCTGAACATCAACAAATATCCCGATTCTCTGTTGATGTCCTTTGATTCGTCCACCTACCATGTATATCTTCCTTTCTCATAAATACTTAATACGGCGAAGATTGTGTATCGATACCTAACTTGAAAATTCGAATAAAAACTACTCTTTGAAAAAAATTAGGTAGGTAAAATAAAAATAATTTGCAAATTCAAAGAACATTTTACTGTTATGACAGATGCGTCATAACATACCTTTTTGCATGGCATTAGAACAATATTGAAATAGCATTAGCCATTATTTTAACAGCCTTTTACTGACAGTCAATCAAAAAAATGAAATAAGTTAATTTTATTGACTCTTATAGGAAATTCTGATAATTTATGATGAATTAAATAAATCTAAATGCTTTGTTGGCAATAACTAAAAATAAAATCGACTGTCATTAAAATTAACGTAAACTTACGCTCAGTAAAATATTTAAAGCATAAAATTAATCCTTCCTGGCATATTATTTTGAGTACTTTGTGGTAATATGGAAATAGATCAATTAAGAAAGCAAATTGACGCACTTGATTCTAAGATTGTAGAATTACTGAATGAAAGAGCCGAGGTTGTATTAATAATAGGAGAAATTAAGAAGCAAAACCAGGCACAAATTTACGTCCCAAACAGAGAACAGGAAGTCTACTCAAGAATTATAGCTCAAAATAAAGGGCCGTTATCGAATGAATGTCTTGCATCTATATATCGTGAACTGATGGCTGGTTCACTCGTATTGGAAAAACCAATCAAGGTGTCCTATTTAGGTCCGGAAGGCACATTTAGTTATTATGCTGCAAAACAAAAGTTCGGTTCATCCATCGAGTATGTTCCAGCAAGGGGCATTGATGATGTTTTTAGGGATGTAGCAGGAAGTAGATGTGATTATGGAATCGTGCCGGTTGAAAATTCTACAGAAGGCGGCATAAGAGAAACATTAAACATGTTTGTTGAATTCGATGTCAAAGTATGCGCCGAAATCATTTTTCCAATTCACCACTGCTTAATGGCACATTGTAAGAAAGAAGAAATCAGAAAAGTATATTCAAAACTACAGATTTTATCTCAATGTAGAAATTGGTTGGCAAGTAATCTTCCCTGTGCTGAATTAGTTGAAGTAAGCAGTAGCGCTGAAGCCGCGCGTATCTTCGAAAAAGGTTTAAAGGCTGAAGGAGAAGGACAGTATTATGCAATAATTGCCCATGCAGAAGTAGCACAACAGTATGGTTTAAAGATACTGTGTAACAATATCGAGGATAATCCAAATAATATAACGAGATTTTTTGTTCTTGGCAAGGAATATGGCGCTCCAAGCGGAAATGATAGAACGGCATTGATGTGTTATATTAAAAACCGCCCGGGCGCATTACTGGAGATTCTTGAGCCATTTAGAACCTACAACATTAATCTTACAAATATTGAATCGCTGCCTACCAGGAAAAAGGCGTGGGAATATTGCTTTTACCTGGATTTCGAGGGACATGCTGCAAATGAAAATATTCAGAAGGCGCTCAAGGAAGTTTCCAAAAGATGTTTTGATATGAAGATTCTGGGGTCGTTTCCAAAGTGTGATTAAGAAAATACTATCAAAAATGAAAACTAAAAAGCCTCTGGTTATTGGAAACTGGAAGATGAATCTCACATGCTCAGAAGCAGTGGAATTCGCACAATCGCTCAGAAAACAACTGACTACCACAAACAAAATTGTTTGTGGTATTTCTCCTTCCTTTATTTTTCTGAAAGATATCTGTACAATATTGGCAGGTAGTGCTATTTCCGTAGTGGCGCAGAATATTCATAGTGAACGGGCAGGCGCCTATACGGGTGAAGTGTCCGCATTTATGGTTAAAGAAGCCGGCAGTTCGCATGTTATCATAGGCCATTCTGAACGACGGCATATATTTGGAGAAACCGATGCTTTTATCAATACAAAAGTAAAGACTGCGCTCTCTGCTCATTTGAAACCAATCCTGTGTATTGGAGAAAAATTGCATGAAAGGGAGGGTGGAAAAACAAAGCTTGTAATAGAAAATCAACTAAAAAACGGTTTGCGGGGGATTGGCGCTGAACATATACAAGATTCTGTTATTGCCTATGAACCCGTATGGGCAATTGGGACAGGAAAGACGGCATCGCCAGAACAGGCGAATGAAGTACATGCATACATCAGGGGTCTTATAACAGACATATACGGTAAAGATATTGCTAGAAGTGTATATATCCTCTATGGAGGGAGCGTTAAGCCGGAAAATACAAGGGATTTGATGGCACAGGAGGAGGTTGATGGACTTCTGGTTGGTGGAGCAAGTATTAATCTTGAATCTTTTTTAAAAATTTTAGATGCGGCTTCAAATTTTTCTTAGTAATGTTTTAATATTCAGTTTTTTTTCAGGAGAGTTAGATGGTGAAGGCTGAAAAGGCATTTAAGTGGGCAATTGCGATTATTGTCATCTTTGGAATCCTAAATGCGTTTTATTTTTTAAATATCGTTATGGGGCTAAAGATTGCGCTTGTTATATTGTGTGTGTTTATGATAGGGTCCATCTTGATGCAATCGGGTAAGGGCGGTGGGCTCGCAGCTATTGGTGGTTTAGGTGACCAGGCAGCCTTTGGTACACGAACAAGCACCTTCCTGACGAAAGTTACGTATCTGATTGGCGCTGCATTTATCGTTGCGACAATCTTTCTTTTTAAACTTTCTATTCCTACAAAAAATATCATTATCCCGACGGAACCTCCATCTATACAGCACAGTCACGAACATCCGGGACATAAAGGAGAACACGAGCATGGCGGTGTTCTTCATAAGGAAGAAACACCCGGCGAAACTGCTGCCGTTGGCATGCAAACGGTTGAAGAAAAACAGCCATCCCAATCAACAGCCGGAGACGCGCCAAAACAACTGACAACAGATAGTAAACCACAGCAAGAACAGCACGGTGGAATGGCTCCGGTAGAGGAAGGGAAAAAAGAGACAATCTCTCCGGAAAAACCCGAAAACGGGCAATAAAAAGACAGCTAAATTTACATTACTTTCGTGAAATTTCTATAGTTTTATTGGTGACTTTGATGCTGAAGAGTATGACTGGATTCGGCAATGCCGAATATAAGGACGATGGGCGTACGTTATCCGTGGAACTACGGTCAATTAATAATCGATTTCTAAAAATTGACTCGCGAATTCCAGAGGTGTTGCAGTCCTTTGAAAGTGAAATCGAACGTCCTATAAGGGAAAGAATTGTTCGTGGCACAATTTTACTCAACATAAACTATCAATTGAACCGACAAGAACCTGAATACGTTTTGAACAGCGAAAAAGTAAGAGAGTATTATCGTCTTCTCAATGATATTAAAAAGGAAATTAATTTAAGTGAAGAGCTTTCCATTAATTCTTTAATATCACTTCCCGGAGTGCTTCAAAAAGGGGAAAATAGGGAAGAAAACATTGACACCTTGTTGCCCATCTGTATGCCCCTCATTAACGAAGCATTGGCGAAGATGATGGAAATGCGGGCAACTGAAGGAAGCCATCTGGAAAAAGATATTGAAAAGAGAAAGGATGTTATACTTTCGATACTTAATAAAATAGAAACCAGAGTGCCATCAATAGTCAATGAATATAGCAAGCGATTGCGAAGTAGGGTCGAGTCTTTACTGGCAGGGACAGAAATAGAACTGAGTGACAATAATCTCTATCGCGAAATTGCAATCTTTGCGGAACGTTGCGATATTTCCGAGGAAATAAGTCGCCTGAAGAGTCATTTATGTCAACTGGAAGAAGTCTTACAATCAGATGAACCTATGGGCAGAAAGCTTGACTTCATAGTACAGGAAATGTTCAGAGAAACCAATACCATGTGTTCGAAGGCAAATGATAGTGAAATTCTCAGGGATTTGGTGGATATAAAAACAGAAGTCGAGAAAATTCGCGAGCAGTCCTTTAATATTGAATAATACGGTTTTCTGCATTTTATACACAACGAAACAATGGGAAAGATTGTTATCATTTCAGGCCCTTCAGGTTCTGGCAAAACAACAGTATGTAAACTCCTTGAAAAAGAACCGCACATAAAAAAATCAGTATCCGTCACCACACGTCCTCCCCGTCCAAATGAAAAAAAGGGAGAGTCGTACCACTTTGTTTCCGTTGCCGAATTTGAGGATATGATACGGAAGGGAGAGCTGGCAGAGTATGCGTCATACTGCGGCAACTACTATGGAACGCCGTTAAATACACTGCAACAAGCGCTCGAACAGGAAATATTTTATTTACTGGAAATAGAGGTACAGGGCGCATTGAAAATCATAGAAAAATTCCCGGATGCCCTGTCTATTTTTTTACTACCACCAGATAAAAAGACGTTAAACCAACGGTTGTTACAAAGGAATACAAATGAAGAACAGGACATCGCGCTCCGTATGAAAATTGCAGATAAAGAATTAGAATATAAAGACAGATACACCTATACTATTATAAACGATGACCTGGATATAACAATAAACACAATCCGTAAAATTTTGAACCAAGCCTGATTATGTCATATCATATTATTTTAGGAGTTACCGGGAGTATTGCAGCATACAAAGCCGTTGAGATCGTTTCGAGCCTGATTAAACAGGGAAATCGAGTAAGTGTGATAATGACGTCCAATGCGCGGCGTTTTGTGAATCCGACAACTTTTCGTTCAATTTCAAAAAGCAGGGTTATTACGGATTTATTTATCGATGATGATGATTTTGACCCGCAACATATATCCCTGGCTGAACACGCTGACTTGATTGTCGTTGCGCCTGCCACGGCAAATTTTATTGGTAAGGTTGCATCAGGTATTGCAGATGACGCATTAACATGCACCGTTATGGCGGCGCGTTCTCCCGTAATTATTGCACCCGCAATGAATGATAGCATGTATCTTAATCCAATTGTACAGGAGAACATAAGAAGATTAACGCGTTCCGGATACATCTTTATTGAACCTGAAGAAGGTCGGCTGTTCACGTTTAAAACAGGAATCGGAAGACTTGCCGCTCTTGAATCAATTATTCCTATAATAAAAGAGGTACTTGATAAAAAAAGAAGATAAATGCATACCGTGCAAGTTAAAGTAATGAGAAAAAAAGGGTGCGAAGACCTGCCGTTACCACGATATATGAGTGAGGCTGCCAGCGGTATGGATTTGTATGCCGCAGTGGATGGACTTGTTTATGTCGAATGCAATGAGATTAAGTTAGTTCCAACCGGCATCCATATCGAATTACCTTTCGGATATGAGGCGCAAGTAAGACCAAGAAGCGGGCTTGCCTTGAAATATGGATTAGCGATCGTAAACACACCAGGCACCATTGACAGCGATTACCGCGGAGAGATTGGCATTATATTGTGCAATCTGGGGAAAGAGCGATTCACCCTGGAACGAGGAATGCGCATTGCACAATTAGTAATCCAGCCTGTAGTAAGGGCCGAACTGATTGAGGTAGAAAACCTTGAAAATTCTCGTCGCGGTGAAGGCGGCTTTGGTCACACAGGACATTGACATTTCAAAATCGTAAATCACACACGTTTGTCTTCTTCGATTTGTTCTCGTTTGGTGCATTATTTAAAAAAAACCACTTTCATGCAAATTTTAATAGTATGGTAATAAAACGTTTTATCCGTTGTAATACGGCTATTCTCCTTATAGCTTCAGCCTTGTTTGTTCTTGTAAGTCTTATTAGTTATTCTTCTCAAGATCCACCCTTCGCCAATTTTCCCATGAACAAACCGGTAAAAAATTTATGCGGAATGGCGGGGGCTCAAATTGCAGGCTTTATTATAGCGGGTCTGGGAAGGACTTCCTATCTGATTGTTATTTTTCTTGGTTTGTTAGGAACAATATACTTATATAAGGAATTTATAGAATATCTCTGGGTAAGAGTAATAGGGTTTGTTTTATTATTGTTTTCTATAGCCTCTCTGATAACCCTGGTCTGTTATGTGTCGAAGAAATCCTTATTATCCGCAAATGTGGGAGGTATCTTTGGAATTGTCATTGCTTCGCGGTTATATGAATATTTTAATTTAATAGGGGCTCTTATTATCCTGATATCAGGTTTAATTATATCAATCATGCTTCTGATTAATGCGACCCCAGCCTCTTTGTTTATAAAAATAAGTGATATAAAGAAAAATGATGACACTCTGGAGCCATTGCACAATAGTCCCCCTCGGATTATTGAAGCACTCGTACCATCAAATACCCGTGAGTTGGATAATACAAGCGCCGTGGTCAATAATTCTATCACTACATATCAAAAAATGGAAACTATTGATGTACCGGAAAAAAACGATCCGGGGGGAAAAAAACAACCACTTGAGCCTTTTGTTCTACCTGAAAAGATACAAAAGCCTCTGGATCAAGAACAATCGGTGGAAGAAGAAGAGGTGGATGCTTATCCATTGGTTAGTGCTAAAAATAAAGAGCGTACCTACGATTTGCCGCCATTGAGTTTACTCGAAAAACCTGCGAACGAGCAGCATGCGGATGACTGGAATCACATTACCCAACGCGCCCAGGTACTCAAAAACACCCTCGAACAGTTTAACGTAAAATCAGAGGTTGTAGAGATCGAAAGAGGTCCTGTTATTACCATGTATGAATTGGAACTTGCGCCCGGCACAAAGGTTGGCAAGGTTGCAGGTCTTTCGGACGATCTTGCTATTGCCCTGAAAGCGCCGAGCGTAAGGGTCGTAGCCCCATTACCGGGTAAGTCATCCATCGGCCTGGAAGTTCCCAATACGCAAAGAAAAACGGTTTTGTACCGTGAGTTGCTGGAGGTATCCGAAGATGCCAGGAAAAGGATGTCCATACCGCTCCTGATTGGTAAAGATGTGGCAGGAAACCCCGTCTTCTCGGATCTGGCATCCATGCCCCATTTGTTGATTGCAGGAACTACGGGTTCTGGAAAATCCGTTTGTCTGAATTCCATTATTTTGAGTATCCTTTATTTACGTCATCCAGGTGATGTACAACTCTTACTCGTCGATCCCAAAATGGTTGAATTTTCACTCTTCCGGGAAATTCCCCATTTGATTAGCCCCGTTGTCACTGATATGAAAAAAGCTGCTGCCGTTTTGGAGTGGGCGGTCAATAAGATGGAAGAGCGTTACGCCTTACTCGCCAGCGTGGGTGTAAAACATATCAATGGTTATAACAAACTCGGCATATCAGAGATCAGAAACCGGCTCAATCCCGATGGCGAGGCAAATATTGATGATGTACCACTCCATTTGCCGCATATTGTTATCGTTGTAGACGAACTGGCTGATTTGATGATGGTTGCGTCGAAAGAGGTCGAGTCGTCAGTAATTCGTCTTTCTCAAAAATCACGCGCTGTAGGTATTCATCTTATCCTGGCCACACAGCGTCCATCGGTTGATGTAATCACAGGACTAATTAAATCGAATTTGCCATCCAGGATATCGTTTTATGTTGCCTCAAAGGTTGATTCCAGGACCATCCTCGATCAAAATGGAGCAGAAAAACTCCTGGGAAGCGGTGATATGTTATTTTCACCGCCTGGCACATCAAAATTAGTGCGTGTACAGGGCGCTTACGTAAGTGATGAAGAACTAAAAAAAGTGGTTGAATATCTGCGGAAACGTGCAGCCCCACAGTTTAATCCGGAACTGAAATCGTGGAAGGGTGCTTTGGATAAGGGTGGCAATGAAAGGGACAACCTTTATCATGATGCAATAAGAATTATTCTTGAAACACAAAGAGGTTCTGTTTCTCTCCTGCAAAGAAGACTGGAAATCGGATATTCACGCGCTGCAAAATTAATTGATTTAATGGCCGAAGACGGAATCGTGGGCCAATACAAAGGAAGCCAGGCCAGAGAAGTTTTTTTGACCTTGGAAGAATGGGAAGCTCAGATGGCCCGTATGAGTGAGGGATCAGATAATGCATAAATCGAAAAAAGTGGCTTTAATTAATTTAGGGTGTCCAAAAAACCTGGTTGATGCAGAGGAGATACTCGGCAGGGTTGCTTACAGCGGAAGCACTATCTGCCAGGATCCGGAAGATGCCGAGGTTTTGATTATTAATACCTGTGGTTTTATCGATGATTCCAAGAAAGAATCCATCGATACCATCCTAAAGATGGCGAAACTCAAGGAAGACGCCCGTTGTAAGAAACTCATCGTAACAGGCTGCCTGGCCCAGCGCTATCCGGAAGAATTACGGAATGAAATTCCTGAAATAGACCATGTGATAGGCTTAAAGGACTTTGAACAAATAACAGACCTATCGGGTTCTCTTCAAAAAAGGGAAAAGGATAATTCAGTTCAATGCAACGATGACTGGCGTAATCGCATCCGGTTAACGCCAAAGCATTACGCATATCTGAGAATTTCTGATGGGTGCGACAATCACTGCAGTTATTGCGCAATCCCTGGAATTCGGGGGAATTTCTCTAGTCGAACCATGGAAAACATCCTGGAAGAGGCGCGCCAGATGGCCTCTGAAGGCGTGAAGGAAATTAGCATCATTTCACAGGATACGACGTCCTATGGCGCTGATTTATATGGAAAACAACAGTTACATGTGTTATTAGAAAAAATGGTAAATATAAAAGGGGTCGAATGGATACGAATACTCTATACCCATCCGGGGCATTTTTACCAGGAACTTATTCATGTCATAGCTCGCCATAAAAAGATATGTAAATACATCGACCTGCCAATCCAGCATATCAATGATGATATCCTGGAAAAAATGGGACGCGGCGTGACACACGACTCTATAGAGAGTCTCATAGATAATTTAAGAAACCATATTCCTCAATTATTTATAAGGACATCAGTTATTGTCGGATTTCCGGGAGAGACAGAATCTCATTTCTCAGAGCTTTTAAAATTTGTAAAAACCACTCAATTTGAAAGATTGGGAGTATTTACCTATTCTAAAGAAGAAGGTACACCCGCCGCATCATTCAAGAATCAAATACCCAAAAAGACAAAAGAAAAACGTCTCAGTGAGATCATGCTTGCGCAGCAGGAAATTGTTTTGGGAAAACATAAAAATCTCATAGGAAAGCCAATTCCCGTTATCGTGGATGAAAAAGACGAGAAAAATGGGAAGTGGTATGGAAGGACGTATGGAGACGCACCCGATGTTGACAGTAAAGTAATTATTTCAGAAAATCATTTGAAACTTGGCGATATTAAAAATATGATAGTGACTGGCCTTTCCGGATATGATTTGATTGGTACGCTACAATCTCTAGTAAACACGAAAAGAAAGTTGTCGTTGTGAGGGCGCTATCCCGAAACAATCTCAAGGAAGGATAGCTTCGCTATCGCTCGCAATGACGTTTGCATATAAACCATAGAAGAGCAAGACAAAAGATAGAAATGAGGCACAATTGAGCACATTCGATATCTCGAAATCCACTGCATTTAATTTACCCAACAAATTAACCCTCTCCCGACTTTTACTGGCAATCGTGTTTTTCGCACTTTTATCGTATCGGTGTTACACGATTGCCCTGATTGCTTATTCAATAGCATGGGCAACAGATTGGCTGGATGGTTATCTGGCACGCAAGAAAGGTCTCATGACTGACTTTGGGCGTATTGCAGACCCCTTTGTTGATAAGATCATAGTCTGCGGCGGTTTCATCTTAATGATACAACATACCGATAACATTGTCCCTGCATGGATGGTCGTTGTTATAGTAGCCAGGGAATTCCTGATTAGCAGCCTCAGAAGCTATTCAGAATCAAAAGGCATTGAATTTGGCGCTAATATATGGGGCAAGGCCAAGATGTTTATCCAATCCTTCACCATCAGCTTCATACTACTCTATTGCGGACATCTCACCCAATTTACCGTAATAAAATATGTGATTGCCTTCCTGATGTGGACAACGGTAATCATCACGCTGATATCAGGCATCAAATACATGATCAAGGCAGGCCCGGCAATTTTGATGAAATAGGAAGTATAAAGCAAATAACATTGTTATTTACCCTTCAATCTTTCCCACGCAATTACTGCCTGACCCAGGGAAATCCCTCCATCATTGGCAGGGAATTGTTCGTTGAACCATACCCGAAATCCTTCCCTTTCCAGGTGTGTTACTGCTAAATTGAGGAGTAGTTTATTCTGAAATACCCCGCCACTCAGGACAACATCTCTTATCTTACCCTGGGTTTTTAAAATTTTTGAGACTTCTACTATAATCATTGCAAGAGTGTAGTGAAATCTGTAAGAAATGACTGCTATTTTTACCGATTTTATAAGGTCTTCTCCTGCTGATTTTAACAGGGGTTTTATATCTACAATAATGGGGTCGTCATGAATAATGAGAAACGGATACGATAGTAGTTCTTTTTCTTCTCTTGCATCGGCAGCCGTCTCCAATTCAATAGCCGCTTCGCCCTCGAAGGTTATCGTATCTCTTATTCCAAGCAAAGAAGACACCGCATCAAAGAGGCGGCCAACACTGGAAGTCAAGGGGGTATTAATCTTTTTTTTAATCATCGTAATTACTATTTCAACATCTTTCTGATTGAATCGTTTAAAAAAAGAGGGCGCTGCTTTAAAAATATCATCGCCAAAAGTCTGGTATAAATGGGCAACAGTCATTCGCCAGGGTTCTTGAATGGCCTTTTCACCTCCGGGCATAGGAACATAGTCAAGGTGTGCCTTCCGTATAAAATTTTCACGGCTGACTATAAAGAACTCACCGCCCCAGATATTTCCGTCCGTTCCATATCCCGTCCCGTCAAAGGCCACGCCTATAACCTCACCGTTAAGATTATGCTCGGCCATACAACTTGCCATGTGGGCATGGTGGTGTTGGACTGATACAACACTTGTTGCCGGAATACCCATCTCGGCTGCATATTCCAGGGCAAACCTGGTACTCAAATAATCAGGGTGAAGGTCGTGGGCAATAATTTTTGGAGTTACCCGAAATACCTTTCTAAGATTTTTAAGGGTCTCTTTGAAATACTCCAGGGTTTCGTAGTTTTCAAGATCACCTATGTATTGGCTCAGTATGGCCTTTGTCCCTCTGGTAAGACAAAAGGTGTTTTTTAACTCAGCGCCGCAGGCTAGTATATCTTTCGTTTCCTCCCCAATGTCTATAGTTTTCGGAACAAATCCTCGGGCACGGCGAAATGTCTGGATTTTAGAGTTAAAAGTCGAAACTCTTTTCGGTTTTACGATTCTCACGATTGAATCATCAACCCTCGTAAAAACATCTCTATCGTGAAGGAGAAAATAGTCTGCAAGAGACGAAAGTTTTTCGACGGCCTCCAGATTCGAGGCAACTATGGGTTCGTCAGATACGTTTCCACTGGTCATTATCAGGGCGGCAAATTGTACCTCGAAAGAACTAAAAAGTAGATAATGAAGGGGGGTGTAGGGAAGCATGACACCAAAGTTTTTGTTGTGGGGCGCCACAGCCTCAGATATTAAGTTGGGAAATATCTTTTCCAGAATTACTATTGGTCTGACCCTTCCTTCGAGAAGTATCCGTTCTTCCGCAGAAACAACACAAATACTCTCTACGGCATCAATATCAGGAGCCATGAGGGCAAACGGTTTATTTGACTTTCTCTTTCTTTCCCTCAGTTTGTTTACTGCATCGTCGTTTGTAGCATCACAGGCAAGGTGGAAACCACCAAGTCCTTTAATTGCCAAAATATATCCTTCTTTTAAAAGGCTGACGGCCCTTATAATGGCATCCTGGTTATTTTTGAATTTTGCTTTTAAATCCGAAATCCGAAATCCAAAATCCAAACTTGTTCCTCGTAAGCTGTCACATTGCTCCAGCCATATCCGAGGTCCGCATTCATGACATCCGTTTGGCTGGGCATGAAACCGGCGATTTCCTGGGTCGTGGCACTCTTTCTCACAAGCTTCACACAGAGCAAAGGATGCCATGGTAGTCATGGAACGGTCATAAGGCATGTCCTTGATAATGGAGAACCTCGGACCGCAGTTCGTGCAATTAATGAATGGATAAAGATAACGTCTGTCGGCAGGATCGAAAAGTTCCTGTAAGCAATCTTCGCACAGAGCAATATCAGGAGAAACCAAAGTAAAATTCTCTTTGTTGAATACGCTTTCACGGATGCTAAAATCTTTATAAGCGATGTCTGTGACAAGAATCTGTGAGGTAATGCCTTCAATCTTTGATAGAGGCGGGGGGGATGAAGTTATTTCCTGAATGAATTCGTGAATCATGTCGCCCTGCACTTCTATGAGGACGCCCTGTGCGTCATTCAGACAAAAACCCTTGAGATGGTATTTATGCGCGAGATTGTGAATAAAAGGGCGGAAGCCGACACCCTGGACAACACCGGTAATGTGGATACTCGTTTTCCTGTACATTCGATAAATCATGCCTTACGGCGACTTTTTATTGTAGTAAAATCCCTTGTGGTCGGCAATAAACCGTTTAAACCGTTTAATCTGTGCAAACGGTTATAGGGATAAACCACCCGCGCTACGATTGTATTGAAATTCCTATACATTAAATTTGGCGGGAGCGTGTGGGAATCGAACCCACCTATCCCACTATACGTGGGAC
>CAYJME010000070.1:9593-14310 GCA_964370795.1 uncultured candidatus Brocadiaceae bacterium | reverse complement strand
CACCCCCTTTGTTAAGGGGGACACTCTGAAATCCCCCTTAGAAAAGGGGGACTCAGGGGGTTGTTTCCCTTTGATCAGGCGATTTGGTTGCGGCGTAGCTGCGCCAGGGAATATTTGCTTGGTAAAAAGTCACGATTTGAGCATCAATATCCAGCCCATTGTTTGAGAAAATCACTAATTTCATCGAGTTTTGTGGCAACATCGGAATAATTAACGTTTACGCCTTTTATGTTTTCAATGGTTGTTACATTCTCAGGCGTCCGCACGTCGTATCGGACAGGCATCTGGGCACATGCAGCCCAGGCAAGGCTTTTTTCAACCTCTCTGCTCAGGAGATAATCAATTAATTTTTCCCCGTTTTCCTGATTTGGGCTGTTTTTTAAGAGACAAACCATATTGGGCATAAAAAGCGTTCCTATCGTTGATTGGTCTGGAAATACCATTTTTACCGAACATCCTTCTTTCATGGCGACATTAGCATCGTCGGTATCGGTAATACCCGCCTTGACCTCACCCCGTGCAACGAGTCGTCTTACCTCGCCATTCGAAGAAACAATTTTTACGCCATTGGCCTTCAGGTCATTCATGAATTTTATGGCCTTTTCATCCCCCAGGGTGATAAAAAGGGCTGCTATATGTATTGAGGTAGTTCCAAATAATGGATTTGCAATCGCTACCTGATTTCTCCAGACAGGTTTGGTGAGATCGAAAATGGACGAAGGCCGCTCATCCGTGGTTACAAGGTTCGTATTGTAAAGAATGATACGTGAGCGCGCAGAAAAGCCTGTCCAATGACCTTCCGGGTCTTTGTATGTGTTGGGGATATCGCCTGCTGCGCTTGAAACGTATGGAGCGGTTAAACCTTTCATTTTAAGTAAAACGGGACGCACCGGATCGCCACTCCAGAATACATCGGCCTTTGGTTTATTCTTTTCTGCAATCAGGCGATTGACCAGACCAGTGCTCTTGGTTTCTTCTGTATCATAGATAGTCATTACCTTTATTCCGGTCTTTTTTTCAAATGCCTGAAGCACTGGTTCTGAAAAGACCTTGTCGATTGAGGTATAAACAACTACCTCGCTCCCCGCATAACATACCTTTATCATCGCTAACAGGACAAACACTGCAATCATAAAAGACTTCATAATACACGCCTCTCTTTTTTTAACCGCTGAAATAAATGATGAATGAAATGCAACTCTATTTGGTATTCGATATTATTTTTGCAAGGCTGGTGTAACCATCCTCAATTGGACAATATATTTGGCACATTTCTTTTAATTGTTTGACTTACTGCCGATGAAGAATGTTATTCCCATTGTCATACCCCAATCCGTACTTTCTGAATTTAAGCCGGTAAAACCCGCTATGTCATAATCTATATCAAGGGGTCCCTCCCATACAAAACCACCCAGCAGTTGATGTTCGAGCGCCGAACTTTCGGTCTTTTCACCGCTATATTCTGACGCAAAATGAAGTTTTTTGTACTGCGGAATCGGAATATCAGTAATAATACCATAGAGTAATACCTTAAGCATATCGTTATCTGATTTATCTCGTGCGGTTCCTCCACCAAGCGTTACGTGACAGGTAAGATTTTTAAGATACCACGAAAAAATACCCGTACCCTCAGGATTTACACCAGACGAACCCTTTTCCGTGGGAAACAGACATCCCGTTTCCGTGGCAAAATTGGGTATCCAGTTTCCACCATCTGAACGCCACCAGACCTTTTTATAAAAAGCGGCAGTATCAGCAAATTGTTTTTCCTTTATACCCAGTGTTCCAACATATTCGCTATCAATTAGTTCACCCACAGTCTCTAAAACGATCTCACTATCCCACGGTAAACCATAATTGAAGCGAATACTTGGGACTTCCAGCGTCATTTCGTCATGACCGGGATGGTTCTGCTCGCGAAGTCCAAACAACCCCAATTCTATTTCAACTTCATTTTTCGAAACTACATCTGCATCCGTAGTAACAAAGGGTCTCAAGGCGAATACCGTTCGGGACAAAACGAATCCCTGCAGCATAACTATTATTACGAATAACGAAATTCTCATGTATTACAACTTTTTTATTTATGAGTGATGCGGTAAAAATTGCTGTCTGATCATCCATAAACAATCGCTTATTATAACGGTTTAAGTCATAGTGTAGCATGGCCACAACTAATGCTCCCTTATAAAAGCAGGAAGATTGCTTCGGAAAAAAACACTACTTGAACTTACCGTTTCTTCCGTTGTACGGAGTGGCGGTTCTTGTTTTGCAATCTTCACTTGCTGCATACTGCAGGATAAAGTAAAGAAACTAATGATACCAAAAAGGAAAACAAAAAATAATTTCGCCATTTTCGGAATCTTCTTATGTAAGTATTTCATGTTATACCTCCTTTAATAATATTTTTCCCTGAAATTGTAAACGCAAAGATAAACGATGATAGTATCAGCGTAAAGGCAATGATGAGAAAAGAATGGTAATAACTCAGATGTGCCAGGAAAAGACCGGTTAGAATGGGTCCGGCGGCATGTCCTATATCAAAGATACTTCCAAACGTTCCCATGGCTGCGCCATAATTCTGTTCCCTACAAAAATCGGCAACCATTGCTGCGGAAGAGGACGTAACAAATGCCTCGCCAATACCAAAGATTGCTGATAAGAAGAGGAGTAGATAAAAATTATGGGCTAAGGGGATGCAAGCAAAGGGAATAGCGCATATCCACATCCCTGAGAAAATAATGGGCTTTCTTCCATATCGATCTGATATTTTCCCCATAACAGGTTTTGCTAAGATCGTAGTAATAATCTGAGCGCCCCAGAGGATTCCGGCATGAAATGGGCTGAGATGGGCAACAGTAACGGTATATATAGGGAGAAATGCCTCCAGTGCGCCTACGGATAGATTTTGAATACCCTCCATGTTGCTCGTAATAATTACCCGATAATCGCTTACTACTTCTTTTATGCCTTGCAAGAATCTACAGAAGGTCTCTTTTAAGGTAATCCTGCTTTTCGAATCGTGTGCATTTGAACGACTTGAAAGGAACAACTTGAGCGTGAAACCCAGAGATGTTAAGCCTATCATACCACAGATGAAATAAGCGATATGGAAATCTTTTACAGCATGAGAGCCATTATTCGAAAAATAATTAAGCACATAGCCGCCAAGTGGAGCGCCAATGAGATTTCCTATAATAGTAATAGAAGAAAAGAGGGAAAGTTGTTCCCCCTTTTTATTACCTGCGGTATCTGCAATCGTTGCCATGGCAACGGGGCCGTAAAGAGCGGTGGCAAGACCGTGAAAAAACCGTATGCCTACTAATTGCCAGTACTGTGTTACCAGAAAATAGGTAAAAGGGGTAAGAGCGAAGACGAGCATGCTGAACAGGAGTATTTTGTATCTGCCAAAGATATCAGAAAGGGTACCTGCCGGTAACTTGAAAAAAATCCCTGTTATGGTAGAAGCGCCTACGGCAAAACCAATAGCCTCGGGTTTTGCTCCCAGTGCCAGGGCAAAGAGAGGCAATACCGGCGTTCTCGCCATTGCATAGCTCATCCTGGCAAAAAAACCAGCGGCACACAGGTTAACAAAAGGCGAAAAAACCGTATTCTTCATGTGCGTTAACTCCTTTTGTTACCGGTTGCGTAATATTGATAAAGAGCATCAAAAATATCCATTCCTTTTTCGAGCAGCTTTGTGTCATCCCTGAATGTGTGTTTGAGTCCTTTGACAACCTGCTCTATACCTTCGGCTTCTTTACGGCCGTACTTGTTATCCTTCAAATCAATATCATGGACAATTTCGCTCATGGACTGCAAAGCGCCATTCCTGATGTCAAATATCTTCATAAGCGTCTCGAAAGTACAATTATCTTCGACATGGGTAAATTCTGCACCATACATATCGAAGGGTATTGCATGTTTTGTTTTTTCATCTTTTGACAGGAACACAAAACGCGCCTTTGTATCTATAAATCTTTTGATAAGCCAGGCAGATGCTATACGGTCGATATAAATATCGCTTCTGGTTGCCCACGTCTTTACTGCATAGTCCTTTTTTTTGTATATTCTCTGAATGGCGGTTGATTTTTTCCCCGCTTTTTCAGACAACACATCGAGTTTTTTCTGAATAAATGCTATTTTTTGAAAGACCATTTTCCTTTGTGGGGCACTAAAAAAATCAATACGGAGTATATTTTCCGCGTCTTTTTTTATTTCACGCAGTTTTTTGTCAAATTCGATTTTCAGGGTATCGGTTAATCCTTCCGTTTCTTCTGTTTGTTCTATTTTTCGTAAATAATCCTCACATACAGTTGAGAGGGTGCTATATTCCCTGTCGCAAATATCGTGAAAGGTCTTAATAATTTCATCATCTTGCGTTTTATCCAGTGATTCCGTAAGAAACAGAGATGAATCACTCCCGCTATCCTTGATATACTTACAAAGCCATTGCATAATTTCTTCATGTTCCTTTGAATAGGGGAGTATGTATACGGCATTTTTAAAGAGCACTGCCCCGTACTTTTTTAGATCCCGCCAGACCTTTACCCGGAGGTTCGGTGTGTCCTGTGCTATTTGATGAGTGAAAAGTATCCACTTTGGCATAAGGTGTTCTCGAAATAATGTTATATATGTTACACGGTGTAATAAATGTAACAACTAACAGAGGCTGTGTCAATAAATAAGATTTATTTTCATGTATACTAAAATGACA
>CAYJME010000070.1:0-9583 GCA_964370795.1 uncultured candidatus Brocadiaceae bacterium | reverse complement strand
GGCTTGTCCTCTTTGTCATTGCGAGCGGAGCGAAGCAATCTTTCCCATAGGAGATTGCTTCAGGCAAAGTCTTCGCAATGACATTTTCGTGCTTATCCTTTTGTGAGTCTGCAGCTCATGAGGGTTAAAATAAAAATTCCACTACAATTAATTTCGTGTTGATGTTGATATAAGGTAAAGTTAAAATTAGTTGATTTGTACCATGAAATCGTAAAGAAAAAATAGTAATGAGTAGTTATTGGAATGGTACTTGTGACTGCAGGAACATACTTTTCCGTGCGTGAATCACAGATGACCAGTCCAATGTATTCATGAGAAAGGATGAACATGGTTTATCTGGTTATTTGTACTGTAGCATTGTTTGTTTCGGCTTTAACGCTCTTTTCCGGTTTTGGGCTTGGTACGCTTCTCATGCCGGCATTTTCAATCTTTTTTCCCGTAGAGGTAGCAGTGGCGATAACGGCTATTGTTCACCTGGCTAACAACATCTTCAAATTAGCGTTAGTTGGCAGGAAGGCGGATATCAGGATTGTATTAAAATTTGCGCTTCCTGCTTCAATTATGGCCGTTGCAGGCGCATTTCTCCTGAATTATTGTGCGAGTATCCACTCCATTGCGGAATACACTCTGGGCAGCAGAATATTTTCCGTCACGATTGTAAAATTAGCAATGGCATTCATAATTGCCGGATTTGCCGTCATTGAACTCAACCCAAGGTTTGGAAAACTCTCTTTCGATACAAAATATCTACCGATGGGTGGGGCTCTTTCTGGCTTTTTTGGCGGGCTGTCCGGACATCAGGGGGCGCTCCGTTCTGCCTTTTTACTGAGAACGGGGCTTGAAAAGGATAAATTCATTGGAACGTCAATCGTTTCTGCCGTGGTAGTAGATGTGTCCAGACTTGCTGTTTACGGGGTTACATTTTTTTCGCATAATTTTGCCGTGCTTAAAAACCAGGTCGGCATTGGACTGGTTATTGCCGCCACGCTGACCGCGTTTCTCGGCTCGTTTATTGGTTCACGTCTGATCAGGAAAATCACCATGAGTACCATTCGGGTCATTGTTGGAATATTATTATTTATCCTCGCAATTGCCCTTGGGGTTGGATTGGTATGATGCCTTTGATAAAAAAAATGTTTTTGTTTTACCAAACTCCGCCGTACCCCGTGGGTGGCGTAATCTTCTTTGGTTCATAGATGGTAACTTCCCACCCTTCGAGGACATCTTTTACTTTAAGGAGAAATTTATCTGCTTGTGCACCGTCCATTACCCGATGGTCAAAGGAGAGACTGAGGTACACCATAGATCTGATTGCAATTGCATCATCAATTACTACAGGCCTCTTTACGACAGCCCCGACCCCTAAAATAGCTGCCTGAGGTAGTAAAATGACCGGTGTACCGAAGAGGCTGTCGTTGAGACCATAATTAGTGATGGTAAATGTGCCGCCCTGGACGTCTTCGGGTTTTAATTTCTTTGCCCGCGAACGTTGGGCAATATCCTGAATGTCCCGGGCTAACTGAAGCAGGTCTTTTTTGTCGGCGTCTTTAATTACCGGCACAATAAGTCCGTCTTCGAGAGACACTGCAATCCCCATATTAATAGAGTTTTTCTGAATAATACCTTCATCTGTCCATGATGAGTTCAATATGGGGTGTTCTTTCAGCGCCCGAACTGTGGCGTGGGTGATAAAGGGGAGATAGGTAAGGTGGATACCGTCATTTTTCAAAAGCTTGTCCTTATTCAATTCGCGGTAACGCGCAACCCTGGTCATGTCAACCTCAAACACCGTTGTCACATGCGCAGCCGTCCGTTTGCTCTGTACCATCCGTTCTGCGGTAATCTTTCGCTTTGGACTTATAGGAATAAACGTTTCTTTTTCAAATACCTTCTTTTCTGCCGCTGGTGGCGGGGTTGTGGTGACGCCGGTTCCTGCTGCTACGAAATCCAGGATATCCTTTTTAGTAACACGCCCACTTTCACCGGTGCCCTTTACTTTTTCTAAATTAATACGGTACTCTTTTGCCAGTTTTCTTACCAGGGGTGAATATCGTTTTTCTGCCTCTTCAATATTTTCAGGCGTTCGTTCCTCTTTTATTACTTTAATTGTTTCGGCTTGTCTAACCGGTTCGGGTGAGGGCGGATGGCCGTTCGCTCCTACAACTTCCGTTTTTTCTATAGCTTCAATGTGTGCAATAACGGTCTGTACCGGCAGTGTCCTCCCCTCCGGATAAAGGATTTTTTTTATGACGCCATGAACGGGTGATGGCACTTCGGTATCGATCTTATCCGTACTGATTTCAACGAGAGGTTGTTCTTTCCCGACCCTCTCGCCTTCATGAACAAGCCATTTCAGGATGGTTCCCTCTACAACACTCTCCCCCATTTGTGGCATGATTACATCGACTGGCATGTTTAACCTCCCGCCTCTGTGAGATTTATTTTTTCCGCCGGCCCCATCGGAGCTGACTATTTGTAGCATTGAACACGATCAAGGTATTGTTACAATGTTTTTATATTTAATAGCGCATCAACTTTTCTACTGCAGCAATAACATCTTTTGCCTGTGGAATAAAGACCTCTTCCATCTGGGCGCTAAAGGGTACGGGGGTATCAGGGGCTGCGACACGAATAATGGGACCATCCAGATAATCAAAACAGTACTCGCTAATCAGGGCAGAAACCTCGGCTCCAACGCCACCCGTTTTGGTTTGTTCATGTAAAATTACTACCTTATTCGTCTTCTTTACCGTGTCAAAAATGGTTTTTTTGTCTAAAGGTAAGATTGTTCTCAGGTCTACGATTTCACAGGAAACGCCGTTGTCTTTGAGTGAACGCGCAGCTTCAATTGCTGTATGAACCATTGCGCCATAGGTGATAATTGATACATCGCTACCTTCCAAAGCAATACGCGCCTTTCCGATAGGTACTATGTAATCCTCTTCAGGAATGGCGTCCCTGATACGCCGATAGAGATATTTGTGTTCACAATAGATAACGGGGTCATTATCACGAATAGCGGCTTTTAATAATCCCTTCGCATCGTATGCTGTTGACGGCGCAACAATTTTCAATCCCGGAACATTGAAAAAATATCCTTCGATACTTTGAGAATGATACGGCCCGCCGTGAATATTTCCACCATAAGGCGCACGTACAACAATGGGCGTTGGCGCTCCCCAACGATAGTGGTTTTTTGCAGCCACGTTTACCAGTTGATCAAAGGCGCAGGAGATGAAATCGGCGAATTGCATTTCGACAACGGGTCTCATGCCCATCAGGGCAGCACCAATAGCGGCGCCGGTGAAACCCGATTCGGATAAGGGAGTATCCATGATGCGCCACTCCCCGTATTTTTCATAGAGACCCTCAGTTACACGAAACGCACCGCCGTAAGCCCCGACATCCTCACCTAAAACGAATACGCCCGGATCGCGTGTCATTTCTTCATCTAATGCCTCTTTGATTGCCTCAAGATAGGTAGTTTCTTTCATATATTTTAATCTCCACTTTACTTTTCTTCCATCGGTGTGGCGTAAACACCTTTATAGCATTCTTCCGGTTCCGGATACAGACTTTCTTCAGCGAACTTCTCTGCTTCTTCGATTTCTTTTATAACCCGTGCATTTATATTTTCCAGTTCCTCTTTATTCGCATGATTGTTTTCTAGCAGATATTTATCCATATATGTGATTGGGTCTTTTTTCTTCCATTCTTCAATGAGTTCGCGTGGGACATATTTTGCGCTGTCGTGTTCGGAATGACCGTGCATACGCATCGTCTTGCATTCAATAAATGTTGGACCGCCGCCGTTTCGTGCAATCTCGCACGCCTCTTTTGCGGTTTTGTAAACTTCTACCACGTTGTTTCCATCCACGATCTTGCTGTTCATGCCATAGGCCAGTGCACGTTCTGCCACGTTCGTGATTGTCATTTGAAATCTGACAGGAGTAGAATACGCGTATTGGTTGTTATTACAAATAAATACGATGGGTAATTTTCTCACCGCAGCAAAGTTCATTGCCTCGTGAAAATCGCCACGGCTTGTTCCCCCATCTCCGGTGCATGTGGCTACAACCCTTTTTTCTCCCCGTATTTTAAAGGCAAGCGCGGCGCCTGTTCCCACAGGATAATTATCTGCAAGATGGCTGGGGAAACCAAAGACGCCAAAATTCAAATCCCCCATGTGTATATTTCCTTCTCTGCCGCCGGAAACGCCCGTCTTTTTACCCAGGTAATGAGCCATGATACGTTTTGTCGTAATACCACGGACAAGAAAAACTCCCATATCTCTAAAATAGGGGGCTGCAATATCGTTTTTTTCAAGGGCGTAACTGTAGCCAACGGAAATCGCCTCCATGCCATTACTTGTCCACACACCTCCAAGAATCTTTCCCTGATGATAGAGGGAAATTACACGGTCTTCCAGTCTGCGTGTAAGTTTTAAATAATAGAACAAATCGAGTAAATCTTCACGCCTGATATCCATTATTATCTCCGTTTTATTTTCTCACACAGAGTCACAAAGAAATACATTATAAAATTGAATAATGAATATCGAATTATGAAGTTTTTTTATCCTTCGACATTCATTATTCCTTGTTCAATATTCTCTTTTCTTGTAAGGCGACGAGCCTCGTCGCCCTACATCTGTAACTTTGAAATTCCTTAACGTTTAGTAGAAACGCAAGATGTTGCGTTTCTATTTTTATCCCTTGATCCTCTGCATTGATTAAATTAGGCTGTCAAAGGCAACAACTCTGGTAGGAGCCGTCTCCCGACGGCGATTGGCAATGCCCAATGCTTCGCTCGTTTCAAAATCGCCAACAGGAGTTGGCTCCTACCAAAACTCTGAAATTCCTAAACATGAACATACGCAGGCTAAAGCCGTGCGGCTACTCGTTGACGAGCATACGCTCTGCCTCCCCTGCCTATCTGCCTCCCTGCCGCTCTTGTTGGTCGCATACTTGAGGTCATCATTAGCGTGATCAAGATAACTGATATGTACATTGCCCGATGTGTCTAATGCAATCGATGGATAATATTTATGACCGGGAGATGCATCAACAATGTTATAGCGCCATTTGTTTCCATCATAATACGCATAGTAAAGGCGATCGCCGCCGTATACAATATGGGGATTATCCTGAGTATCTACAGCAATCGCTCTTGGATAAAAATCATTAAATTTTTTGGGTCTGTCTACAGTGTACAGATTCCATGTATTTGCTGAGGTATTTATCATATCACTTCTTCTATCCGGTCTTTTTTCATGAAAGGCAAGATAGGCAGGGTCTTTTATCCCTATACCCATCATCCCGTCCCTCTCCGGGATAGGGTAACGAGACGCTTTATGCCATTGACGAGGGTATCCTACCCCTTTTTCCATCACTTGATGAAATGGATCAATTATGGCAGGAGCAAACTCCGGTTGGCGATCAGATTCTTGTTTGTTTTCTGAGAGGCTGATGACGTTATCAGTTACAATACGCTGGCTTATTCCCTCTTGCTCAGCATGAAGCATATTGGACAACAATAAAAACATCAAAAGAACAAAAGATGTTACAAAAACCTTGATCCATTTCATTCCATTTCCCTCTATATTAATGAAAATGTATTGTCAAAGTTAATTTTTTATAAATCCCTGTTATTTTTGTAACAGGGTTTATCTATTCGTAACCCGAACGAGCCGGAAAAGTCTGTAGCGCGGGTGGTCCATCCCCCGCACAAATGCCTTTGCAAGTTTTTACAATTTCATTCACCTCTCATGAGGAAGTACAGTTTATTTATGAACGAGATTGCTTCGCGGAGTTTATACTGAACGAAGTGAATGTACTCGCAATGACATCAGACGACTAAAGATGTCTCTACGAACGCCCGCTGTGGTTCGTAGTGATGATTTCAGTCGTTACAGTGACGACTAAAGTCGTCACTACAACCGCTCGCAAGGACAATTGCAGGGTGACGGTTGTCAGGGGACGTCTGACATGTAATTATTTTCTCGTCACCCGTTATTCGCCACTCGTCACTTATTTTATGTCATTGCGAGGGTCTTTTCCGAAGCAATCTCCCCGCTTTCACAAAGGGAAATTGGTTGCGGCTTCGCAGCGCTATGATACTTTTACTATAGTCCTCCGGTAATAGCCCGGTCAATCTCCATCTGTGCCTTGAGTTCCATGACGTGGTTGGAGAGTTCTTCGATGTGTCCTTTTTCCCATTCTGCAAGGCATAAGAGCATCTTGCGTGTGGCAGGTTTTGTTGCTTGCAGTGCAGCGCAATAATAGTAATCGTACGATTCCTGTTCCCGTTTGATTGCTTCCATAAGGACATCCATGATGGAAACAGGTTCAGGTGCACGGTCTATCTTCATACATTCTCCTTTAGATTATATATTTACATTTCAATAGATTCCAGTGGGCTTAATCCTGTTAATTGTGGATTTTTAATGTTTTTATGCTGAATGAGCACCTTGAATATTTCGCCCATCCCTTCCGGGTGGATAAGATTCTTGCCCTTCAATATTGCATCAATATTGTTATTTAATCTTTCCAGGATGCCCAGTGCAAGGAGAAAATGAGATTGTTTCGTAAAGCCGGTAACTCCTAAACCAAAGGACTTTCCTGCCTGCATAAGGTGACTAAAATTTACATGGGCAGTGATATCCTGTTCTCCCGCTTGTTCATAGAAATCACGATTTACCGTGTGTTTGTAAAGGCACCGTAATGTTCCCTGCGTGGCGGAGTCTTCGCGGTAGAGTCCATCTGAGATGTCACCGTAATCAACCGTTATAATAAAACCCCTTTGTAATATTTCTGAAACGTGCCTGAGCCATTCTAATGCGGTCAGATTAATTTCGTATTCACGGTCTTCCTCCATCGGTATCTGGTAAGTCGTAAAAAAATTTTTCAGATGGGTGTTTGATATGCCATCTTCGGTTTCAAAGAAGTTTCCATTATTGTACCCCACATAAATTTCTTTTAAAACCCCTTTTTTGACCTTTATCCGGTGTACGGGCAGGGCATCAACAAATTCATTCGACAGAAAGCATCCTTGTACGCTATCAAAGGAGAATCCATTTTCTGAATAGCTATGCCATGAAACTTTGTCCTCTGCCATGTCAACTGATTTCAAAAGTATCCTTTGTTTTTTCCGCATATACGGATTTGATTCAACGATGATATAATAAAATTTTTCGTAAAATTCCGGATATTCTTTTTGTATACAGTGAACAATATCGTAGCATAACCATCCCTTATTAGCCCCCATTTCCACAATAGTGAAAACCTCTTTCCCCATGGTGTTCCACATTTCTTCAAGTTGCTTCGCAATAAGCTGCCCAAAAATACTATGGACTGTTGGACTCGTGTAATAATCGCCGGATTTTCCAATGCGTTCACTATCTGAGTTGTAATAGCCGTGGTGCGGGTGGTACAACGCCATGTGCATAAACTCGGCAAAGGTGATTTTGCCCTTTTTCTGTATATCTTTAATGATTAAGCTTCTTAATGTTTGCATAAAAGGTAACTATTTTAAATCGTTTTAATAATTTTATCAAAATGCTATCCATAAACAATTTTAAAAAAACACTATATGCGTGAATCAAAGGATATTCCGTATCATTTATAAATGTTGTACAAATCTAATTTTTCTGGATATAATGTTTTTTAATTGGGTATTTATAGTGAACGCAAGAATAAAAATGTAAATTCAAACAAATTATGTTAGAAATGACTACAAGCACAAAAACCACGGTAAATCGCCGGAAAATCCTTTATTTTTTTGGTTGGGGATTTATTGGCATATTCCTCACAACGGTATTAGGTTCAATGGTCAGGTTCTTCTTTCCCAGAACTCTCCTTGAGCCGCCAACAAGGTATAAAATTGGATATCCTTCTCAATACACGTTAGGAGTAAGCGAACGGTTTAAGAAACAGTTCAGGATTTGGATAGTCAGAGAGGCAGATAAATTGTATGTAATCGAGGCGAAATGTACGCATCTGGGGTGCACCCCTAATTGGCTTGCAGCCGAAGGTAAATTTAAGTGTCCGTGTCACGGGAGTGGGTTTACACCAGATGGCATTAATATAGAAGGTCCTGCGCCAAGACCTCTGGAGCGATTCAAGGTTGCATTGGACGAAGGTGGTCAGATAGTCGTTGATGAGGGTCTCAGGTACAGGGGAGAACGTGGTGAATGGGATAAAACAGGCGCATTCTTAAAGGTATGAAAATGACAAATAAACCAGGCGAAAATATTTTCGTAAAATACAGAAATATGCTGAAAGAAAAGGGATTGTTTGGCATGTTCAGGGAACTGACGGTAAAGTCGCAGGTCTGGAAGTCTGTCTTCAGGCATACCTTTGCTGACACCCCAAAGAATCGCATGCTCAAGGTCGTATCAAACGTATTCATGCATGTGCATCCGGCAAAGGTAAAGAGACATGCACCCCAGTTAAAATATACCTGGTGTATGGGGGGTATCAGTTTCTTTCTGTTTCTGGTGCTGACGTTTACGGGTGTATTACTGATGTTTTACTACCGTCCTACCGTTCACGATGCATATTGGGATATAAAAGATTTAAAATACCAGGTACCTTTTGGGGCGCTTTTGAGAAATCTTCACCGATGGAGCGCCCATCTCATGGTCATAACGGTATGGTTTCACATGTTTCGCGTATTTGCAACGGGTTCTTATAAACCACCGAGGGAGTTTAACTGGTGTGTGGGCGTTGTCCTGCTCGTGATCACCCTCCTTTTAAGTTTTACCGGTTACCTGCTTACGTGGGATCAATTGGGATTTTGGGCAGTAACGGTTGGGACGAATATGGCCCGTTCAACTCCGTTATTAGGACACGAAGGTCCTTTTGGTGAACAACTCGGAATGACGGCACACAATGACATTCGATTTGCGCTTTTGGGTGGTTCCTTGGTAGGCGGCAATGCCTTGTTGCGGGCGTACGTATGGCATTGTATAGGGTTGCCCCTGATTATCAGCGTATTTATGATGGTACATTTTTGGAGAATCCGCAAGGATGGGGGCATTTCCGGACCATTATAATAAACCTTAGCCACGGATGAACACGAATCTGCACGGATTTTTAGCAAAAATACATCCAATGGAAACAGGAGTAACAAGAAAGATAAAAAAATGTAATTATTCGCTTAAATCCGTAGTATTACCCTGTAAAAACTTCTTTTTTTTGTAAGTTTTTTACAATTTCCTTTACCCCCTTTATCAAGAGGTATTGTTTGTTTACGAGAGAAAGATTGCTTCGCTTCGCTCGCAATGACAGGATAAGGTCGCAACGGACAGTTCCTCATTGCAATGGCAAAGCGTACTGCACAATGACAACGTGCAGTGTGCCATCAAAGCGCATAGTCCGTGTCATTGCGAGGGTCTTTTCCGAAGCAATCTCCACTTTCATAAAGGAGAATTGGTTGCGGCTTCGCTTCGCTATGAATCACATCACAAGCCAAGTTGTTTGAATCATCTGATTCGAAGACATGACGACTAATCATCGGCACATTGGTTGCTCTGAAGAGCCCCTGTTCCGTGTAAGCCTTTGTTGTGTCCATGTTGCGCCGC
>CAYJME010000069.1:0-14453 GCA_964370795.1 uncultured candidatus Brocadiaceae bacterium | reverse complement strand
AAGCCCATTATTATTAGAACGCTCGATCTCGGCGCTGACAAATTTACCTATTTGGATGAACGAAAGGAAGGAAACCCTTTTTTAGGATGCCGTTCTATTCGCTATTGCTTTGAAAATCCCCAGTTATTTAAGACACAACTCAGGGCACTTCTCAGGGCTTCAGCGCTGGGAAATGTGAAAATTCTGTTTCCTCTCATTTCATCGCTTCAGGAGTTACGTCGCGCAAAGCAAATGGTATGGGAAACAATGGAAGAACTAGAAAAGGAAAACATTCCTTTCGATAAAAATATTGGCATGGGAGTTATGATCGAAGTGCCGTCTTCTGTCATGATAGCGGATATGCTGGCAAAAGAATGTGATTTCTTCAGTGTTGGCACGAATGACCTCATTCAGTATTCACTTGCAGTTGATCGCAATAACGAACGGGTTGCGTATTTGTATTGCCCTGTACATCCGGCAATCTTGAGGCTTTTAAGGATTGCGATAAAGGCGGCGACTGAGAACAATATTCCCATTGGGATTTGTGGAGAAATGGGGAGTGAGATTGAGTATACAATACCCCTTGTCGGTTTAGGAATTACACAATTCAGTGTAGCGCCCGCAACCATTATACCTGAAATTAAAAAGATTGTCCGGTCCATTACCTTTGAAAAAGCAAAGGAAGTGGCAGAAACGGTTTCCAATTTTGACGATCCGGAAAAAACGGTCAACTACCTTAAGAACCTTGTTAACGAAATACTTCCGGAGATGGCTTGAAAGTAAAATGTCCTTGACAGTAGGTACCTTCGTTATTAAAATCCGGTGTAAGTATTTTATATTATTATATTTGAAAGTTTTAGAAGGGCATTAAATTTTATCCAGAAAATACGTATACGATTTACGAAATCAGGCGAGATTCGTTTTATATCGCATCATGATTTAATGAAAGTGTTTGAGCGGGCTATCAGGAGGGCAAGCATACCGGTAGCAATGTCCCAAGGCTTTAATCCGCATCCCAAGATGTCTATTCCTATGGCGTTGGGCGTTGGAATAGCTGGAAAAGAAGAAATTTTGGAGTTGGAGTTACAAGAGCCCATGCCTTTCGAACTTCTAGCCGATCGTTTAGGGAAGCAGTTGCCCCGGGAAATTCAAATACTTTCAACTGAAACTATTTCAGGCTTACCAAAGAGTCATGTGTGCGATGTTACATATGAGGTTGTTTTCAAAGAGCCTGATGTATTGAAAACCTTAAAAATCAACGAGTTCTTACAACAGTCCTCTGTTATTGTAAATCGTATAAAGGATGAAAGCCAGAAACAGTTTGACATTCGGCCATCCATTCAAGATGTTGCCATAACTCAAGCGAGTTTGATTTTTACCATAAAAACAACACCAGCAGGCATGGCAAGACCCGAAGAGGTACTTCGCGCCTTGCTGGTAGATGAGAAAAAAGAGCTCTTTGAAATTACAAGAACAAAAGTCAACTTATTATCTTCTGCATAACTGAGGAACAAATCATGGATAAGAGGATGCTTATAAATGCAGTTGAGCCCGAAGAGTGTCGTATTGCAATTTTAGAAAACAATGTGCTTGAAGAACTATATATTGAAAGGACATCACGGGAACAGATTGCGGGGAATATATACAAAGGAAGGGTTGTTAATATTGAGCCCAGTATCGAAGCGGCATTTGTGGATATCGGACTCAAAAAGAACGGATTTCTCCATGCATCTGATGTCTTAATCCCATCGGGAGAGGGAACTCAGGGGGGGGAATCTGATACGCAGCATAAACCGCATCGGGACTCTCCAAAGATACGTGATATTCTCCATCGTGGACAGGAAGTTCTGGTGCAGGTAACAAAAGAAAGTATCGGCACGAAAGGTCCTAGTTTAACAACCCACATCAGTTTGCCTGGAAGATTTCTGGTTCTTATGCCGGACGTGCACCGTCATGGCGTTTCCAGAAAGATCACCAGCGAAGAGGAACGTCAACGCTTAAAAAAAATACTGGAAAGTATAAACCCGCCTTCCGATGTGGGTTTTATTATCAGAACTGCCGGAGCACAACAGACCAAGAAGGAAATTATTAGGGATTTCCATTATTTGCTGAAACTTTGGAAAAGCATTGAGAAGAAAACCAAAGGGGTTGCCGCGCCTGTGACAATATACCAGGAAAGTGATCTCGTTATTCGCGCAATCAGGGATATATTCACGGCGGATATTCAGGAAATCATTGTTGACCTTGAATCTGTTTATGAGAGGGCACGTGATCTTCTTCGTATTATAATGCCAAAATACGAAAAGATACTAACTCGCTATAGTGAAGATAAACCGCTCTTTCACAAATATAACCTTGAAAGAGAAATAGAAGGGATAAACTGCAAAAAGATCCATTTACCCAGGGGTGGGTCAATTGTGCTGGAACAAACCGAGGCGCTTGTAGCAATTGATGTAAATAGCGGCAAATTCAAAGAAGAGAGCGAACCTGAAGAGACTGCCTTTAAGACCAATCTCAAGGCGGCAAATGAGGTTGCTCGTCAGATCCGGTTGCGTGATTTGGGAGGCGTGATTGTGATCGACTTCATTGATATGAGGGATGAATCGCATAATCATGCTATAGAAAAGGCGATTGCAGACGCCTTAAAGAGGGACAGGGCGCGAATAAAAATATCAAAAATGTCAAAATTTGGCACCATTGAACTTACGCGACAGAGGATCCGCTCCAGCCTGCGTGATGTTTTTTATGAAGAATGCAAGTTTTGCAAAGGCACAGGATATACGAAGACCGTTGAAAGCCTTTGTTTGAATGCCATGAGGGACTTGAAATTTGCCCTTCATTTACCGCAAATTGCCAAGATAGAAATTTTAGCAAGTCCTGAGGTTGCTAATTATTTGCAAAATCAAAAGAGAAAACAAATGCTGGAAATCGAGGAATCATATAATAAGAAGATAAATATCATGAGCACAACGAGTCACGAATATGGTAAGATAGATATTCGTTATCTCAACCACAAAGATGAACTTATTACTATATAATTTAATGAAAGGAGAAATTAACACATGTACGCAATTATTAAAGACAGAGGTAAGCAATATAAAGTAAGGACCGGCGAGCGACATCTCATCGATCTGAAAGCTGATGCTGACGTTGGAGACACGCTGGAATTTGAAGATGTATTAGTGTGTTCGCAGGAGGATGGCAATGCAGTCATTGGCACTCATGAAAATAAAAATGTTAAGGTACTTGCAGAAGTTGAGGGAATAAAAAAGAGTAAAAAATGCATGACCGTTAAATTCAGGAGGAGAAAGGAATCCATGACCAGAAGAGGACATCGTGAAAAATATACCCAAATAAAAATTAAAGATATCCAGGTTGGTTAGATTTTTTAATGTGAAATTTTTCAAAACGGAGGTAGTTCAATGGCTCATAAAAAAGGACAAGGTTCTTCAAAAAATGGAAGAGATAGCAATGCGCAAAGACGCGGGGTAAAAATATATGGGGGGCAGTTGGTAACGGCTGGTTCTATCATCGTCCGTCAATGTGGCACGAAATTCAGCCCGGGACTAAATGTTGGTATGGGAAGGGATTGTACAATCTTTTCCAAGATCGATGGTGTGGTAAAATTTGAAACACGACACCGTATCAGTGTCTATGGAACATCCAATGCTTAATCTGGGTTTATGAGGTAGGTAGCCGACGGTTTTAAAATTAAACTTTGTGTAGACTGTTCTTTAACTTCTGATTTTTAATATCTTCATATCTTTTTTGTCTTTTCTGTAATAATTATACTCAATCATGTTTGTAGACGAAGCGGTTATATTTGTAAAAGGTGGCAACGGAGGAAACGGCTGTGTCAGTTTCCGGCGGGAAAAATACATCCCTCACGGCGGGCCTGACGGAGGAAATGGCGGCAATGGCGGAGATGTTATCCTCCGTGTCAATGATAAAATAGATACGTTGCTCGATATCACTTCCCGGGTAAAATTCATTGCGGAAAGCGGGGCACACGGAAAGGGGTCTACCAAAAGAGGCAAGTCCGGAAAAGACCTCACTATTGACTTGCCACGAGGTACGGTGGTTAAGGATAAAGAAAGCGGACGTGTCTTAAAAGACATGAGTACTTCTGACGAAAGCATTGTAATTGCGCGGGGTGGTCGGGGTGGAAGGGGAAATAAGCATTTTGCGACCTCAACCAATCAGGTTCCACGTCAGGCAGAAAAAGGCAAACCCGGTGAAGAGCGAAGGCTCATCCTTGAATTAAAATTACTTGCAGACGTCGGACTTATTGGAATGCCCAATGCAGGCAAATCAACGTTACTCTCCCGATTATCTGCTGCAAGGCCTAAAATTGCGGACTATCCATTTACCACGTTGCAACCACAATTAGGAATTGTAGAACTTGAAAATTACAAAAGATTCGTTGTTGCAGATATTCCTGGCCTTATTGAGGGGGCACACAGTGGAATAGGGCTTGGCGACGAGTTTCTCCGCCATATTGAAAGGACAAAATTGATTGTCCATTTATTGGATATGTCGCCACTGGCGACAAAAAAGCCAGCAGAGGCATATCATGTTGTTCGCAATGAACTCAAACAATACAATTTAAAACTTGTCGAAAAAACAGAAATCGTGATTGCGAATAAAATGGACCTTTTAGACCCGGAAACCGCAGATGAATGCATACAAATTCTGGAAAAAGAAATCTCTAAATCCGTACATCCGGTTTCTATGGTTACCGGCCAGAATCTCGGAGTACTTTTAATGAAAATTGCAAATGCTTTAAATGAAATCCAAACCCAGGCAAATGCCCCCGTTATGGTTAGCAATTGATATTGGTAACACAAATATTCATATCGGGGTATTCGAAGAAGATATTTTACACGCAACGTATTTAGTAAGAGGCTGCAATCCCGCAGATTTCGTAAAATTTCTTGATGCAAACGTTTTTGCAAAGGTACACGCAACAATTATCTCGTCTGTTAACCCACAGGTAGAGTCGTATGTAACGGAAAGTATTCAAAAACGTCTCTTCATTAAATCCCTGAGCTTAGGTAAAGACATTCCGATTTATCTTCCAATTTTGACAGACAATCCGGAAAAGGTGGGTATTGATAGGTTAGTTAATGCACTTGCCGCATTTGAACGTGTAAAAGGTTGGACTCTTGTTATTGATTCTGGGACAGCGATAACGATTGATGTAGTAAACGACCAGGGGGCATTCCTGGGTGGAATTATCGCGCCCGGCGTCGGCATGGCTTCAAAAGCGCTCAACCACTATACCGCGCTTCTCCCCGAAATTTCAATTAGCAAGCCCGGAAATGTCATGGGGAAAAACACACAAGACGCCATTAATTCAGGCATTTACTGGGGTACCGTTGGCATGGTAAGCAAGCTTGTGAATATGCTTTGTGCTGAACTGGGAAGCCAACCGAAAATAATTGCAACAGGGGGAAATGCAGCTATGTTAGCACGGGAAATCCCCCAAATCTCAGCAGTTTTTCCTTACCTTACCCTGGACGGGATCAAAATTGCATATGTGACCAGCCTTCTTTAAATACGTCCCATTAATATTTTTTCATTTTTTTTATTAATCTTTTGAACCGGTCGTCTTTCCGTAAATGTGCCAGATCTTTGTCTCTTTCGATATGATAGACATCATTATAGCCCAGCTCAACTGCCTTTTCCAGCGCATCCAGAGAGGCGTCAATATTTTTTAACAATGCGTAACTACAGGCAAGGTTGTAGTGCACCGTGGGGTCATTCGGTCTCAACCGGCGCAGCTTAAGGTCGACCTGGAGTCCTTTTTCGTACATCCTGTTTGCGGTGTATGCATTGCCCAGATACATAAGGCAATCAATATAATTGGGATTTTCCTCGATAATACCTTCAAAAAACCAGAGGATAAAATCCTCGCCTTCTTTTTGGAATTCATGAGACTTAATGGTAAATTCGTAATTTGGTAAGGTTATCGTGCCAAAAAATCGGTCGCTTGATTCTTTTCCCATAGGTGATGTATTTTAGATTTTAATAAAATGACCATACGTGATTATAATTGTTGCTCTCAGGTAAATATATGGATAAAATATGCAGTTGTCAAGTTCCGGAATAGATTTTTATCCATAAAATCAATGGAGGTAATACGATGCCAATTGATAAAGAATTAATAAAAAGTAAAATCCACAGTCGGGAAGATATTTCACTGAAAACGATTACCGATATTATGGCGTACAAAATATCAGAAAGCTCGGAAGATATGGGCCCCGATGCAAATTTCCTTGCCGCCACAGAGGTTGTATCACAATATATTACTGAGAATTTTACCGATATTGGAAAGTTCAAAGACCACCTGTCGCAGCTCGACAAAGGCATGAAATCAATCAATCAATTTGTGGATACGGTGTATAATTATTATCAGGATAAACAACTATTAAGCTTTGAAATTGTTAAAAATATGATTGCAAAGGTAAAAGATGTAAACCTCAAAATGATCACGGACATTGTGGCATATAGAATTTATCAAAGCCCTGACGACAAAGGACCAGAGCTCAATTTTCTCTCTGCGGAAACATTTGTTGCACAGTATATCTCGGAAAATTTTAAAAATCTCAGCGAATTGAGACGATGCCTTTCCGATCTTGGAAAAGGTTCGTATGCGCTGGAGGCTTTTGCTGACCTGGTGTACAAATATTATTGCCAGAAGAAAAATAATTAAAACCCCTGTTAAACGTTAAAAAACTTGAGGCTCTATTCAAGGAATATCCCTCATTTGAGAGGTTTAAAATGAAAAAATATCCCTGTATACAAACTCAACTTCCCGGTACTCGTGCTCTTCAATACCTGGAGAAGGAAAGAAAATTCGTTTCACCATCCTCGACAAAAGGTTATCCACTCGTAGTAAAAAATGCAAAAGGTATGCTTGTCACGGATGTGGATAATAACGTCTTCCTCGATTTTACCGCAGGGGTCGCCGTGTGTGGTACGGGACATAATCACGACCAGATTATCACTGCGATATCTAACCAGGCAAATGAACTTATTCACATGTCAGGCGCGGATTTTTATAATCCTCTGCACATTGTACTTGCCGAAAAACTCTCGGCAATATGTCCTGGTTCCTATACAAAGAAGACTTTCTTTGGGAATTCAGGCGCAGAAGCTGTTGAGGCGGCATTTAAGCTGGCTCGCTATCATACAAAACGAAGCATTGTCATCGCCTTCTATAACGCATTTCATGGGAGAACTATGGGTGCGCTTTCTCTGACGGCCAGTAAGTTGAATCAACGGAAGCATTTTCTCCCGCTCATCCCGGAAGTTATTCATATTCCGTATGCATATTGTTATCGATGCCACTATGGTTTAACGCCTGATACATGTAATATCGCTTGCGTAACGTGGGTACGCGAAGAATTATTCAAAACAAAGGTATCACCGGAAGACGTGGCTGCGATTTTTGTTGAGATTGTTCAGGGGGAAGGTGGATACGTCGTGCCCCCAAAAGAATTTCATACGGCGCTGTATAAATTGACACGCGATTATAACATTCTGTATGTTGCCGACGAGGTGCAATCGGGCATGGGACGTACAGGAAAGATGTTTGCCTCGGAACATTTTGGAATAGTTCCAGATATTATTACTATTGCCAAAGGTATCGCATCGGGACTTCCCCTATCTGCTATGGTAGCGCGAGAAGACATCATGGACTGGCAGCCCGGTAGCCATGCAAGCACATTTGGAGGCAATCCGGTGAGTTGCCAGTCGGCGATTACAACCATCAGTCTCCTGGAGAAAGGGCTTATTGACAATGCAGCAAGACAAGGCGCTTATATGATAGATGAATTAAAGAAATTAGAGCGCAGATATCCGATCATCGGAGATGTCAGGGGACTTGGGCTCATGCTTGCCGTTGAATTAGTTAAGGATAAGGAAACAAAGGCATATGCAGTTGAGGAGCGTGACGCCATTGTAGAGAGGGCATTTTACAAGGGACTATTATTATTAAGTTGCGGCCGAAGCGCCATACGCTTTTGCCCGCCGTTAATTGTTTCAAAAAATGACATAGACATTGCATTATCGATATTTGAAGAATGCCTGAAGGAGATAACAAAAAAATAGAGCACGAACGCATCGCAGAAACTATTATGATCTAATTTGTTTTTTTATTTTTGGATAGTAAAAATAAACGAGGGTAAATGCAGATATTTGTTGATGCTGACGCTTTTCCGGGTGTGATAGGAGAACTCCTGTTTCGGGCAGTTGAGCGCGTTCGCGTTCCGTTGATTATGGTCTCGAATCAGTATCGGAAGGTTCCTCAATCGGGGTACATTTCGAGTATTACGGTATCTGCGGGTATTGATGTGGCGGATGATCATATTGTTGAAATGGTTCAGCCGGGAGATCTGGTTATTACCGCTGATATACCGCTTGCAGACCGTGTTGTTGGGAAGGGTGGGTATGCGATTGACCCGCGAGGGGAGCTCTATACGGAAAAGAATATAAAACAGAAACTGGCTATGCGTAATCTTATGGATGTTCTCCGAAACGGCGGCATGATTACCGGCGGTCCTTCCTCGTTTGGTAAGAAAGACATTCAGGCGTTCGCCAATCAGCTGGACCGTTTTCTGACGAAATATGGCAAGAACTGAGGGGTCATAACATGGCGAAGCCACAGTGCTCATGGTAGCAATTAACTGGCTACCAATGTCATTAAGTAACGCTACCTGCTGTAAAAGGCCCTCTTGGAAACCCGGGGGATTCATTATGGCATGTATACGGACGCTTAATTCTTTGTGCCGCTTATTCCCACGGTAGTTTCTTATCAAAAATGTAGCGCCGATCCCTTGTGGTCTGCATTTTGTCGGGGGATAAATCTCCTGCGTTACAGTTCCGACTCGTTTGGGTCAGGCGTTTAAAGATGAGAACCTGGTTTTTGTATTTGATAAGATGTAAAAATAGGGCATTATACACAGGCATAACAACTGATGTAGAAAGAAGATTTGAAGAACATAAAAGTAATGATAAAAAAGGCGCAAAATACCTGAGAGGAAAAGCCCCTTTAAACCTGGTTATGAAAAAGAAAATTGGAAATAAGAGTATGGCATTGAAGATTGAAAAAAAGTAAAGAAAAAGGATGTGCTCTATGAAAGAAATTAAACAATCGTCATTATTGTTTATCCTTATTATTGCCCTCAATACGTTATTTAACGGTTGTGCTACTATGGGGTATATGAAAATCGTTTCAGAAAAAACTAAATCTTCTTCAAAAGCCATAGCTATCAGTTGTGGTAATGACCACTCTCTTGCTCTTAAAGATGACGGTACCGTTTGGGCATGGGGAGATAATACCATACACATTTTATTTGGTGGAAGGATATTATCCGGACAGCTCGGAAACGGTACTACCGTGAAGGAGAAACATATCCCGGACCGTGTCGTAGATCTTATAGAAGTTATGACCATTTCCGGTGGTTGGTCAAGTTCCATTGCTCTTAAAAAAGATGGCACAGTTTGGGTGTGGGGTGAGTATAATTCAGTGCCGCCAAGAGGCGGCGGATGGGGCTTGACATACCAAACGAAGCCGGTGCAACTTATAGGGCTTACAGATACCAAAGTTGTTTCTGTCTATAAAACTCATTGTCTCCTTGCCCTCAGGAATGACGGCACTGTCTGGACGTGGAGTGCTGATTTGCGAAGAGATGATACCACTGTAAATAGACCTGAGCCATTTCAAATTACAGGACTTACAGATATTACAGCTATTGCTAATGGATTATACCATCACCTTGCCCTCTGTAGTGATGGCACGGTTTGGGAATGGGGATTCAACAGCGATGGGGTGCTCAACGGAGATAGTCCTTATGACGTCAAGCATCGTGAAACCACGCCAGCACTGGTTACAGGGCTTACAGGTATCACAGCCATTGATGCCGGCAACAAGCGCTCCCTCGCCCTCAAGGATGATGGCACGGTTTGGGAATGGGGAGAGAATGAACATTACGGACAGATTGGAGATGGTACCACCGTGAACAAATATATGCCGGTACAGGTTAAAGGAATTACTGGAGTCGTAGCCATTACTGCTGGTAGTGGCCATTCTCTTGCCCTGAGGGATGATGGTACGGTTTGGGCGTGGGGACTTAATACACATGGATCGCTCGGAGATGGTACCACCGTGGATAAATACGCTCCGGTACAGGTTGAAGGGCTTACAGGAGTCGTAGCCATTGCTGCCGGCGGTGGCCACTCCCTCGTACTTAAGAATGATGGCACGGTTTGGGCATGGGGAGAGAATCAATATGGACAAGTTGGAGACAATACCAAAGAAGATAGAATTACTCCCGTCCAGGTTACTGGTCTCTGATTATATTTCAATGCCCTGATTTCAATTCGCCTTTATAAGCTGTTTTCAAACGCAGTTTGTGAATGCAATGACCAGTTAAGTGTGCTGATTGATCACTTTGTTTGTACCTCATTGTTCCCTATTTGATGTTTGACACCCATTGGGAACAAAAGCGTTTATGTGAAGTTACGTAGAAAAGCAGGTAGAGTATCAAGTGTTTTACAAGGAGACAGGCCGAATAAACAAAAGCAGGGGTAAACTATCCTCACCCCGGCTTTTGAAAATTCTAAACATCCAGCTAACATAATAACAAGGTTGCCACATGTCTCTATTACTTGTGATAAACCAACAGCGTCTTGTAAAAAAGACTTACCGACCCGCCGGAACCACTACGATATACTATTTTAACCGTGTGTTTGCCGGGGGCAACCTTATTAAATAAAAAGTTAAATGAGTGTGTTTTGTTATCCGGATTGTTCTTGTCAAACACAATTGATCCAGGCCCTGGGTTACCAGATGTACCATCGAGCCTGGCGCTTACATATGCAGTCTCGCCTGGGGCGGTTGTCACCTCAGAGGTGAATGAGACAATTACAGAATTATTTATATTACCCGTAGTTCTAAAAGTAACTTCCATATCCGGAACATCCTGATCATATGTACTATTTGTTGACACTTCAGACGTAGAAGTTTTAACTTCGATTGTATTGGCTGCCTTTAATTTGCCGGTAACAGGAGCTTGTGGACTTAAGGAATGCTATCACCCCTCAGCCCGAAGTGTACTATTTACAGGAAATATCATAAATGTATTGAGAAACAATGTCAAACCTGCCAAACCAACATAATGCCTTTTCATATATTCACTCCCAAAAATAAGTTTTAATAATGTATCAAAAATTCTCACGCACTCTAAGCAATATTACTATATATTATAATCTTAAGATGGATAGCCTTGTCAAGGCCATTTGTCACCATTTTCCGGATGCATTACTTAATCCAAACTGGCCGGAAGATAAAGTCTGTCTGGTTCCTCACAAAAAGCCACCAGAACAAAGATTTATTCTATATCCCTGTTAATTATTTTTGATACTCCATCCTTCACAAACACTTTCAACCAATCATGGTGCCAAGTTCCGTATGCATCGAAACCGCAGTCTTTGGGAAGAGACAAGTATCTGCTTTGTTTCTAATTATTTCCTTTTACTTTGGTATACTTACAGGTATCCCTCTTTTAGAGAAAACACTGCGCAGATTGTTTTCGTTAACGCCGTTATTGAGATTCCTGTCCGCCAGGATTATTGCATTGGCGCCATCAACAAAGTTAGCGCCACTTGTTAGATAGAAGTGGCTTTGAATGACTAATTTATCTGTTGTCGTCCTGCCAAGGAGTTTCTTAATGTCCCATAATGTAGCCGACCATATTTCGCCGTCAGCATGAACTTCGCCAACCCAATCGGTAGGGTAGACTTTATTCGTATCTACGCTTCTTAAATATGGTGGATTGTGATTATCATAAGAAGTAGCATCCCAGATGGCTACCAAAGTAATGAAATAATTACTCAAAGTCGAATGCATGCTTGTTGCCCAATAATCCCCAAAGCCTTCACCCATAGCTCCCCCTTCTGCCGTTGAACCAAAACCGGGCGCCTGATTATCCTGAATAGCATGTCCATACTCATGCCAGATTACGTCAGCATCTTCGGCGTCATCTACCCCGCCTGAACCGTATGTTATCTTTTTTGTGGTTGGACTGTACCAGGAATTATCTTGTGTTGTTGCGTTCACAAGAATTTCAATTTGGCGGTTATTTACACTGGAGAATCCTAAAGACTGAATATATCGCTGGGCAACATCGATATGATAATAGCTCATAACCTCTTCGAATTTATTATCAAATCTATTATAATTATAAGTAAAGGTTGGTTCCAGGGCAATATTTCTCTTTGATTTATTATGTGCATACACATATTGTCCTTTCAAATACCCGCTTCCATCTAATCCTTGTAAAGGAACCGTTTTGTATTCAGTCGTTGGTACAGCGCTGGCAGAATCATTATTATCTCTTAACGTTGCAGTTTGCGATGTAACGATAGGATTTGGGTTGAATACTTTTCCTGTTCCGTTAACATATTTAAGAATATTAATTTTGTCTATAATAGTTCCCTGTGTTGCATCAATGAATACAAGCCAGTCGCCAAGAGGTTTTTCTGCAGGGACTTCAACTTTCCATGATAGATAATACGCATCATTCTTGAAGTAGATCACTAATTCTGTTTTTGTATCGCCTCTTAATTCGCCCACGGGTTTTACATCATCTTTAGCCAGTTTAAGTGCCCGACCACCAGTAATCGTTGATTTTGTTGTTTCCACATGGATATCAGGGTCATAATTATTGTTTATTAATTGTATGATTCCATCTTCCCTAAAATGTACCACGATTTCACTGCCATATACAGGGATACCTTTCAATGTTTGGGCGAATCTTATATGCTCTGCATGTAAACTTTTTTTGGTTTCAATGATTCCAATATCTGATAAATCAGAATTCATTCCGAAAAGATCTTTATTTTCCTTAAAAAAATGTTTTGCCATTTCCTGCCGTGTGCCAATTCCTTTGATAGATATGGGGCCAAAAATAGTTTTGGGAATAGCCCTCTCATCCCATTCAATAAAAGCAGCAGCATGTCGGGATTTCAGCGTCATTTCAGCATTAAGTTGTGTAACCGTTGGATTTTTTTTGATTTTATACACAGCCCGTGGTTTTTTCCCTAATGCGGTTGTTGGTTCTCTTTTTTCGCTGGCTTGTATTGATGTAACAATGCCAAAAAGACATGAAATGAGTAAAAAAGTAATAAAACACTTCATTGTAAACTCCTTACTTAGTTTTTATTTTTATTTAAACATGATGACAATAAATTATATTTTATCATATCAGCCTGCAAAAAAAAACGACTATTGAGAAAAAGCCTTCGATTCCTAAAACGCAATTTCGCACTACTCCTGAAAAGGATTTATCTGAGGATTCAGTAAAATTCATGCTTAAATGCTACAATTTTTATTGCGCAGGTTATGATTTTACCAGGGCATTTTGTAATCCCATGCGGATTTGCAGTGGGCTAAGCGGCTCGAAACCCACAAATTACAAAAGCATTGAAGGTGGATTCGGCGTAAAAAAACAACGCCTTAATCATTCAACGGAGCTCACGAAGAAGTCCACCTTACGCATATCTTGAGTTTCATGGTAGGGGTGTGTTGCTCTATGACATTTCACAGGGCGGCTGAATTTTTAAAAAATTAAATTGTTACGAATATTGTTTATCTACTAAAAACGAACATATCATTTCATATCAGCTAAATTCTGAATTAACTGAAAAGCCTCGTCTGCTGTATCGACTAAATGGTAAATATCCAAATCTTCCTTTCAATCCTACACTTCGTTATCTGTTGTCCCATTTCAATCGAGGTTCACGGGCGGCCTTAACTTCATCGGGACGGCTGATGGGTGTGGTTTTGGGCAGGTTGTGGAATGCCTCTGGCTGTTGTTCAATATCGGCAGCTATCCGTATCATCGCATCTGCAAAACCGTCTAGCGTTTCTCGCGATTCTGTTTCCGTTGGTTCGACCATCAGCGCCTCTTCCACAATGAGGGGAAAATATACGGTGGGGGCGTGGAATCCGTAATCCAGGAGTTTTTTGGCGATATCCATCGCGGAAACGCCTTTTTTCTTCTGATTTTTTGCAGAGATGACAAATTCATGCATACATGTCTTTCCATAAGGAATGTCGTAATATTTTTTAAGTTTGTGTCGCAGATAGTTCGCATTAAGGACAGCATATTCACCAACCTTCCTCACACCCTCTTTGCCCAGAGTTAACAGGTAGGTATATGCCCTGAGCATCATGCCAATGTGGCCATAAAATGCCCTGACCTTTCCTATGGCATCGGGATATTGATAATTTAAGACATAGTTTTTATTCACTAACTCGACACGTGGGACAGGTAAAAATGGATTCAGTGCTTCGGTGACACCAATGGGACCTGCGCCAGGACCACCCCCGCCATGTGGGGTGGAAAAGGTTTTATGAAGGTTCAAATGCAAGATGTCCACACCCATATCACCGGGCCGTGCAATAC
>CAYJME010000068.1:0-14625 GCA_964370795.1 uncultured candidatus Brocadiaceae bacterium | reverse complement strand
GATTGAGAAACAAATAGGCAGAAAGGTATACCTTGAGCTGTGGGTAAAGGTTATGGAGAAATGGAGAAAAGACGCCAATAAACTAAAAAAACTCGGATATAAATAGCGTCTGACCAAAAACACAAATTACTCATTAAGACGCTGCCAGGAAAAGAACAAAACAGACCATTCCGTAACTTTTTGAAAGAGCATGAAAATTAATCGATAAATCAGACAATACCTGGTGCATCATAGCCGTAGCCAATTCTCCTTTATGGAAGCGGGGAGATTGCTTCGGAAAAGACCCTTGCAATGACACGGACTATGCGCTTTGATGGCACACTGCACGTTGTCATTGTGCATTGCATCCTGTCGTTGTGCATTGTGCTTTGTCATTGCAAAGAGGACCTGGCTATTGCGCCTTATTCTGTCATTGCGAGCGACAGCGAAGCAATCTTTCTCTCATAAACGAACAGTACCGCTTGATAAGGGGGAAGAGAGGTGTAAAATAGCTACAAAAAAGGGGAAGAATTATTGCAGAATATATATGAAGCAATCGAGGCATGTCTTTTAATATAAAATAAATGGATACTGAATATGGACTATAAAACCTCTTTTACCATTCATGACCTGCCAAAGCCTGAAAGACCGAGGGAACGACTTAAAAAGTTAGGTCCAGAAGCACTCTCTGCACAAGAACTTCTTGCCCTTGTTATTGGTCGTGGAATTCCACAAAAATCAGTAATGAATATTGCCCAGGAACTTCTGTCAAAATTCGGCAACATTAAGGCTATTAGTCAGGCAACCTTGGAGGAATTGTCTCAGATAAAAGGCATCGGCCTTGCCAAGGCAGCCCAGATTAAAGCATGTTTTGAACTTGGAAAAAGACAGGACTTAGAACCAGAACTCGAAGATATTGATGTCAAAAACCCACAGAGCATAGTTAAGTCGCTACAGGCAAAAATTAAAGACAAGGCAAAGGAGCATTTTAAACTCATCCTCCTGAACACACGCAATAAAATTATTGGTATTTCTACTGTTTCTATTGGTACACTTGATTCCGGTTTAGTACATCCACGGGAGGTGTTTAAAGAGGCAATCGCTCATAACGCTTAATCGGTAATTTTCGCACACAATCATCCATCAGGCGATCCCGAATCCTCTGAAGATGATACAACGATAACGAGAAGGCTGATAGAGGCTGGTAAAATATTAGGTATAGAGGTTACAGACCATAGAATTATTTCAAAAAATGGGTTTTTCTGTTTTAAAGAAAAAGGCGTATTATAAAAGATTAGAATAACGACTTTTATTCAAATGAAAATTTATTTTGATGTTGGTAACAAAAAGATGAAAACCCAAACATTGGACCCTGCTGTTTTAAGGAAAGCAGGTTTAGAAGCATTGAAAGAAGCCCTTGAACCTGTTGGAATGGCTCGTTTTCTCCAGCAGTTTCAAACTGGAGTGGGCGACTATACTGAGGAAAGGAAACAATGGCTAAAAGACATGTATGTTAAGACCATTATAGAGGAAATAAAAAAGAGCCGGAAAGCGAAATAGAAACTTGTCAATAACTATGTCTACCAAGAAATTAAAAGACCTAACAAAAGATGAGCTTCTTGCTGAAATTGAGCAGTTAAGGAAAGATTTGAAATCAGAAAGACTGAATGAAATGCTCAATACGACTTTTGAATCTCCCAAATTATCCATTGCGAGGCTTTAAAACTTGAGAAAGAAATAGAATGAGAATTTACTGGATAAATTTAACAAGATAATAGACCAAAATTAATGGCAGACGTTCATAATAAGAAAACCAGAAGTTATAATATGTCTATGATTCGGAGCAAGGACACAAAACCGGAAATCATTGTCAGAAAATTCCTTTTTAGGAACGGTTTCAGATATAAACTTCATGATAAAACATTACCTGGCAAACCAGACCTTGTTTTTCCAAAATATAAAACTGTTATATTTATTCACGGCTGTTTCTGGCATGGTCATGGGGGATGTAAATATTTTGTAGTACCCAAAACACGGACAAAATGGTGGATTGCGAAGATTGACCGGAATAAGCAGCTTGATACGGAAAACTTCGGGAAGTTGAAAAAGCTGGGCTGGAAAATCTTAACGGTGTTTGAATGCAAATTAAGAACCAGGAATAGGGGAAAAACCCTGAATCAGTTAGCAAAGAGATTAATGAAATGAGATTTATCGACCTATTTGCAGGGGCTGGTGGTTTCGCGGAAGGATTTAAAAGGGCTGGTTATGAACCCGTAGCATTTGTCGAGGTAGATCCCGCGGCGTGTTTTACTCTAAAAACAAGGCTTTCCTATCATTATCTCAAAGAAAATAACAAGTTGGATATTTACGTTAAATACCTTAAAGGAGAAATAAACAGAGAGCAACTTTATTCAAGGATTCCTTCCTGTATTTTGGAATCTGTAATTAACCTGTCGATTGGTGACGAAAACAACTTTAAGATTTTTCAGGTAATAGAAAAGCTTACTGGCAAGAAAGATATAGATGTTATTATAGGTGGTCCCCCATGCCAGGCATATTCGATAATTGGACGGTCAAGAGACAGAAATAGTATGCGAGATGACCCGAGAAACTACTTGTATGTTCAGTATGTAAGATTCCTGAAGAAATATAGCCCAAAGCTATTTATTTTTGAGAATGTGACCGGGTTACTTTCGGCAGAAAAAGGGAAATATTTCAAGAATGTTCAGGCAGATTTCAAGGGCTTGGGATATGAAGTTCAACCATTAGTTGTAAATGCAAATAGTTTTGGTGTGCTTCAAAACAGAAAAAGGGTAATTATTATCGGATGGAAAAAAGATTTAAATCTTTCACTTGATCGACTAAAAGATCAAAGCAGGGTGGAATATGAAGTTGGGAACATTTTTGAAGACTTACCCAAATTACGGGCAGGAGGAGGCAAAGATAAATATTTTAATTATGTTGACGGAATCAATGATTATCTGCGTTTTGCAAAAATAAGAAATGGTTTCGATATCCTGACGCAACACGTTACAAGATCACACACAGAACAGGATAAAGAAATTTACAGGATTGCAGTTGAAAAATGGAATAGTGAGAGTGATAGACTCAACTACAATGATCTTCCTGAAATGCTCAAAACTCACAGAAACAGGAATGCTTTCCTTGACAGATTCAAGGTTGTAGCTGATAACATGCTGTATTCACAAACAGTTGTAGCACATATTGCCAAAGACGGACACTATTACATCCATCCTGACATAGAACAAAATCGCTCTATCTCAGTTCGGGAGGCGGCTAGGTTGCAGTCATTCCCTGACGATTATTATTTTGAGGGAGTAAAAGAGGGAAAAAACAGAACTGCTGCTTTTAAACAAATCGGAAATGCTGTTCCGCCTCTCATGATAGAGAAAATTGCAAAAATACTGATAGGATATCTGAAATGAAGACGATGGTGAGTATCCCCAATGACGAAAGAACTTTTGTAAATATGACATCCCCTATTGATTATTCGAAATATCAAACAGTAGAAGCGATTCCCGAAGCATCTTCAATGATTGAAACCTTTCGGGCTATCGGATACAGCATTGAAGCTGCAATAGCTGACATTATTGATAATTCAATTTCGGCAAGTGCAAAAAACATCCGGATAAATTTCGAATGGAAAGGCACTGATACATGGCTTGCAGTTAAAGATGATGGAAGCGGAATGAACAATGATGAACTGGTACAGGCAATGCGACCAGGAAGTAAAAATCCCCTTGACGACAGAGGCAGTAAAGATTTGGGAAGGTTTGGATTGGGATTAAAGACTGCATCTTTTTCTCAATGCAGAAAACTTTCAGTTATCAGTAAGAAAGAAAATCTCAAACCTGTTTACTGGACTTGGGACTTAGATTTTGTTAAACATACAGGCAAATGGGATTTGATAAAATATTTGCCGACAGGAAATTTTGAAAATGAAATCAATACTGTAGAGTCAGGAACAATTGTAATCTGGAATGACATTGACCGCCTTGTAAAAGATTTGCAGAAGGACGATGAGAATGCTTTGGATAAGTTTCTTCAAATAATGATGCAGGTGAAAAGGCATTTGGCAATGGTTTTTCATCGCTTCATAGAAAGTGGCAAAATAAAAATTTCTTTTCAGGACCGACCCGTTGAATCATGGAATCCATTTCTGCCAAACGAACCTGCAACACAGGGATTTCCCGAAGAACCATTTTACAACGGAAAAGTAATTGTGAAAGGTTTTGTGCTTCCACACAAATCAAAAATCAGTGAAGACAAATTCAAAGAAGCAGAGGGACCAAAAGGTTGGAATGAGCAACAAGGTTTTTACATCTACCGGAATGAAAGATTGTTGCTTGCTGGTGATTGGTTAGGAATGTTTCGCAAAGAAGAACATTACAAACTTGCACGAATAGAAATTAATCTTCCAAACAATCTTGATTCAGAATGGCAGATTGATATTAAGAAATCTATTGCACGACCACCGCTTGCATTGCGTGACCAACTAAAAGCATACGCAGGGAAGGTAAGAGCACAGGCAGTTGAAGTTTACAGGCACAAAGGGAAAAATGTAAAACCATATCTGGGACAAAAATATATTCCACTTTGGATTGACCACAAGAGAGGCGAAAAATGGTTTTACAAAATCAATCGTGAACATCCGTTGATTGAAAAAATAAAGAAGGAAGCAAATGAAAAACCCGATAAAGCTATTGATACTTTATTGAAGTTCATTGAAGAAACAATTCCGGTAAAATCAATTTACATCAGAGAAGCAGAAGAACCGGAAGCACAGGGAAAACCATTTGAAGGAATAAAGCATGACGACATCTGGACTTTGATGAAAAACATTTTTGATTCATTAACTAAACAGGGTAAAACAAAAGTGGAAGCGAAGGCAGTAATAATAAACCTTGAACCTTTTAATCATTATCCTGAATACATCGCAACACTTGACTAAACATGATTGACCAAGCTAAAAATATCTGTATTGAACTTTTAAGGAAAATAAAAAATCCTTCTTCACAAGACATCAATAATTCCATTGAAAATGTTTTGAAAATTTTTCCTGACCTTGTTTCTGAAAGAGAAACTTTGTTCAATTATTTGTCCGCAACCTTTTCAGTATTTTCAGAGGACTACAGAATACTTGATACTGATGAAGGTTACACTCCCTGGTTGAAAGACAGAAAAGCAAATATTGAATGGAATTTTTGGAATCGTTACATCAGCTATTTGCAAAAGAAAATTGCACCCGACACAATAAACAAACTTGATAATCTAACCGATGATATTTTAGACCGCATTGCAAATCCTTCAACACCCGGAGCACGGGACAAACGAGGAATGGTAGTCGGGCAAGTTCAGTCGGGAAAAACAAGTAACTACACAGGATTAATAAACAAAGCTTCTGATGCAGGTTACAAACTGATTATTGTTTTGGCTGGTATGCACGATTCATTGAGAAGCCAGACACAAATCAGAATTGACGAAGGGTTTTTAGGTTTCAACAGTCAGCGTTCATTGCAATATTCAAACACGAATAAAATCGGAGTTGGCTTTTACAATCCGCTTGATGGAAAAACAAATCAGCCAATTGACCTTCCGGCAAACGCTTTAACCTCAAGCCATCTCAGTGGTGATTTCAACCGCAGGGTTGCACAGTCGGCTGGAATACATTTGAAAAGTTCAGACCCGATAGTTGCTGTTGTAAAAAAGAACGGTTCAATTCTCAAAAATTTAATTTCATGGTTAGCTGTTTGGGGAGATAAGCAACCTGATGGGAAAATAATTATCCGAAATTTTCCCTTTCTTTTAATTGATGATGAAGCGGACAACGCTTCTATCAATGTGAGCAAAGAAAAAGTTTCTGCAATCAATGGTTGCATCAGAGCATTGCTTTCTTTGTTTGAGCAGAGTGCTTATGTTGGTTACACAGCAACACCTTTTGCAAATATTTTTATTCCAATTCCTGAACAAGAATCGGTAAAAGGTTTAGACCTCACTATTAAAGATTATGAGTTTACAGTTGGACAAGATTTATTCCCCAAAGATTTTATCATCAACATTCCAGCGCCATCAAACTACATTGGACCGGCAAAAATATTTGGACTGCCAGCACTCACATCATCTGATGCAAACGAAGAACCTTTGCCAGTAATTCGTTTGGTAAAAGATTACGAAGCATTTGTGCCAGACAAACACAAAAAGAATGACCCATTGCCGGAAGAATTACCAAAAAGTATGAAGGACGCCGTAAAATATTTTGTTCTTTCAGCAGCAGCAAGAAGAGTGAGAAAGCAAGTTGATGTTCACAATACAATGCTGATTCACGTTTCAAGATTTATTGTTTGGCAAGACAGAATTGCAACTTTAGTTGATGCTGAATTGAAGTTTTATCAGAAACAAATTGAATTGAAGTCAGGCAATCTTCTGAAGGAACTTGAAGCAATCTGGGAAAAGGAATTTGTGCCAACCACTACAAAGGTTATTCGTGATTCACACATTACCGACACTGAGATAACTCCGATTGCATGGACAGAAGTTGAGGCAGAAATTTATTCTGCAATTTCAAAAATGGAAGTGAGGGCAGTTCATGGTGATAAAAATGTTGCAGGTTTATCTCATCATAATATTTCACCGCTTGATTATTTTTTTTCGGAACAGCAAAGAAAATTTTTATCAGTGATTGCAGTCGGTGGCAACAAACTTTCAAGAGGTTTGACATTAGAAGGATTGACAATAAGTTATTATTTACGTGCATCCAAAATGTATGACACACTCATGCAAATGGGCAGGTGGTTTGGATACAGACCTGGGTATATGGACTTGTGCCGGATATTTACGAGTGACGAACTTACAAGATGGTATAAGCATATAACAATTGCATCCGAAGAAATGCGTAGAGATTTTGACTACATGTATTTATTGAAGAAAACACCAAAGGAATTTGGTTTGAAAGTGAGAACACATCCTGGCGTTTTGAAGATAACAGCAGCAAACAAATTTCGCTACAAGAAAATAATGTATCTCAGTTATTCAGGTGAACTTGAACAAACCTATCAATTCAAACTTGATAAGAACAAATTCAAAAAGAATTTTGATGCTGCAATAGATTTGATTGCTGATTTAGGAAAACCAATAGAGAACCCATTAAACGATTTCAACAAGAAACAAAAGTTTGTTTGGAGTGGAGAAAATAAGTTCAATTCGATAACTTCGTTTCTTCTGAAATATAAAATTGGTGAGGAAGTAATTGACACAAACAAAATGGTTGATTACATCAATGCTCAAACTAAAAAAGGAAACCTTGTAAACTGGACAGTGGCATTGATAAATAATTCAACTGCAAAACCAGAAGATGAATTTGAGTTTTCAGGATTGACAACAAAAGTTGGATTAACAGACAGAACAAATATTAGCAATGACCCAAATGATTATGAAGTTGCAAAATATAATATCACCGACCACAGGCATGAATTAATTGATTTGACAGTAGAAGAAGTAAGTTCTGCAAAGACACAGACGGAAGCGGATTACAAAGAAGAAGGCAAAAAAGATATTCCTGAAATGCCAAGTAGAAAAAGAATAAAATGGCAGCGGAATAGTAAAAACGGATTGCTTTTAATTTATCCTCTAAATAAAAATTGTTTTCGTTCACCAATAAAAAAAACAGAATTAATATCTGATGTTCCGGTAATTGGTATTGCGGTGAGTTTTCCCGAAATTGAGAACGATGAGAAAATTGAATATGCAGTGAACGAACAATTCAGAAAAGAATATGAGTATCCAGAAGAACTTGACTTAACAGACGAAAATGACTGAACGGATTAAACAAATATGGACACAACTTGAAGCAAACAGTTCAGCAGTTGCCGGACTTTTTAAGTTGCGTTATTCAGATACGAGCAAGTGTGAAGTATTTCTGGGAGTGAAATTTCCTGAAACACACAGAATGCTTATTCTAAAAGTTCCTTTCACGATTGGAAAAGAATTTAATTTCAAGTATGAGTTCAGAGGATTGAAGTTTGATAAAATTTACGACCCGGATGATTCTAAATTTCTTTTGTTGAATCTTGTTTTGGTTGACAAGCAATTTAAAGATGTATTTGATACGCTTGTTGCTGATGTTCTTTCAGCAGTCATAAATGAATCTGACATAAAAGTAATTCTGAAAAATTACTCCAATCGTTTAATCAAGTGGCAAAGTTTATTTGAACGCTTCAAACAACAAGGACTAACACCGGAAGAACAAAGGGGACTTTACGGTGAAATATTTTTTCTGAGGAAGTTTCTTCAATCTAATTCTGATTTTCTAAACATTATTAATTCTTGGGTTGGCTCAGAAAAACAAATCAGGGATTTTCAGTCAGGAACATGGAGCGTTGAGATAAAAACAACTCACCAAAACAATCATCAAAAAGTTCACATCAGCAGTGAGAGGCAACTTGATACAAGTAATCTTGAAAATCTTTTTCTGTATCATATTTCGCTTGAAGCAAGACAACAATCGGGCGAAACATTAAATCAAACTGTTGATTCTGTTTTAGAATATTTAAGTTCTGATTTCAATTCACTAAACCGTTTCAAAAACAAATTACTTGAAGCCGGATATTTTGACCAGCACCGACATCTTTACGAACTCACCGGATATTTCACTCGGCAGGATGTATTCTACAAAGTAGAAAATGACTTTCCGAGAATTGAGGAGAGAGATATTCGCAACGGAGTTGGCGATGTGAAATATTCTGTTGTTGTTTCTCAGTGTTCTGATTACATAAGAACTGAAGAACAAGTTTTTCAAACCCTAATTTTCTCATGAGTGATTCAATAGAAAATACCGAACTGAAAAGATTTTATCAATCGCTGATTCAGGACTTGAAATCAACACAGGTTTCCGAGGATGAAGGCGGAATACTTGAACAGATTTTTACACAAGTGGCAGTTGACTTGCTTGCTGATGCAGGTGAAACCGAGAATGCAAGAGTAGCACATGATGAAGGACGGCTGGGAACAAAAAACCAGCATAAGATAAATGCTTACGCAGAGCCAGACAACTATGAAACGATTGATTTATTCATAACCATTTACAAAGGAAAAGATGAGCCAGCGAGACTTGCAAAAGAGGAGATAGATACAGCAGCAAAAAGAATTACAAACTTTTTCCGTAAAGCAAAGTGCAAAGATTATGTAAATGAAATTGAGGAGTCTTCTCAGATATTTGACTTCGCTCACACGTTAAGCACATCCGAAGATTTAACGGAAAATCTGGTGAGAGTAAATGCAATCATCCTCACAGACGGCTTGTATCAGGGTGAAATTCCTGAAAATCAAAATATTGCCGGTTATCCGATTTTTTTTCGTGTCATTAACCTGGAGTACCTTTACAATATTACAGAAAAATCTCATATTCCGATTGAAATTGATTTTACAAGAGATGGTTTCGAAATTCCATGCATTATTTCACCATCAGAAAACGACCAGTATCAATCTTATCTTGCTATCATTTCAGGATCAGCATTAGCGACAATTTATGAAAGATATGGTTCACGATTGTTAGAACAAAATGTTCGTTCGTTTCTGCAATTTACTGGCAAGATAAATAAAGGTATGCGAAAAACCATAAAGGAAGAGCCACACATGTTTCTTGCTTTCAATAATGGAATTGCTGCGACTGCCGAAGAGATTGAAATTGCAAAATCAGAAGATGGAAAAGGATATCTTATTTCAAAAGTTAAGGACTTTCAGATTGTGAACGGAGGACAGACAACAGCATCAATTTACCACACACTTAAAAAAGACAAAGCAGACATTACAGGAATATTTGTGCAGGTGAAATTGACTGTGGTTAAAAACAGAAATGATTTCAGCAAAATAGTTTCAAGAATTTCAGAATATGCAAATACACAAAACAAGGTGTCTGTTTCTGATCTGAGTTCAAACATACCGTATCACATTGAACTGGAAAAATTATCACGCGCCATTTTTACACCACATGTAACAGGGCAGATTAATCAAACGAAATGGTTCTATGAAAGAGCAAGAGGACAGTATAAAAACGCAAGAATCAAAGAAGGTTTCACCAAGGCTAAACAGAAAGCCTTTGACTTGAAGAATCCAAAAAAACAAATGTTCAACAAGGAAGATTTGGCGAAGTATGTGAATGCATACCGGGAGATTTACGATGGAAATAAATTACGAATCGGTCCTCATCTTGTTGTTCAGGGCAATCAGAAGAACTATGTTCAATTCCTGAATTACAACCTTATCGATAAGCCTGACAATATATATTTTGAGGACATTGTTTCAAAAGCAATTCTATTCAGGACAGCAGAAAAGTTATATGGTGTGAAACCTAATGCTATAGGCGATCTCCGGTACATAACTGTTCCTTATACAATTTCTTTGTTAAGTTATTTAACCGAATATAAATTAGATCTTTGTAAAATATGGACAAACCAATCCATATCAGAGGGACTTCAAAGTACTTTAAGAGATTTAATGCGTTTAGTTGAAAATTTCATTAAGAACTCTGCTACAGGGGCTTTGTTCGGAGAGTGGGGAAAAAAGCAGGATTGTTGGCTTACGATGAAAGAAGAATTTAAAAATACCCTAATCCCGATACCACCGGATGATTTAGTTAATCCGGAAACTAGACCCAGACGCAGGATAAGTGATACAGAAGTTGAAAATTCAAATTTTAAGGAGATAGTTGAGACAATTAAAAATATAAGCGCAGAGAAATGGAAAGTAATTTACCTTTACTGCAAAGATAACGACGATATTCCGGATTTTTTCACCAATGCTGTTCACAATCTCGGAAGAAAATTAAAAGAAGGTATCAGACCTACTTCTAAGGAAATACTTTTGGTAAATGAACTTTTGAATAAAATAATCTATAAAACTTCAATTTTTGATGAAGAGTGAGCTGCAAATGGCGGAATGGGGATTTGGATTTGCCTACAAAAGAAAGAAGAAATGATCAGCAAGGGTTATTTAGAAAAAAGCGGGATAAAAAAGGGGCAGGTTTATAGACTAAGTGGTAAGTTGTATAAACAACTCGGTGAATCAATTGCCTATATCAGGGAAAAAGGCATTGATGAAGTAAGGTATCCTGAGCTTATTATTAAGTATGTAAAAGAATATGGAACTATCTCAAACACGCAAACACGAGAATTGCTCGGGGTGGACATTTATAAGGCTTCAAAACTTCTCCGGATGTTAGTTCAAACAGGCAAGTTAGAGAAATTAGGGCAAAGCAAAAAAACGGTAAAATATGGGATCAAAGGCGAATAGCAAATATTTATTTGCTCAGCAAATAAATTTTATTTGCTCAGCAAATAAGGCTAATAAATGTAATGCCCCCTAATATTTACGGAAATTGGTCTTCAATTGACAATTGCAGTTTCAAAAATAGAGACTTACTAATGTTTATTAATTCAGATTTTTAATTGAATCTAAAAAAGTATTCAATGATCAACCTTCACAAACATCCTCAAGATTGTTTTTCTCCTGTCTATCAACAGATTGTAAGCTCTGTTTATACCGATATAAAAGATGAAAGGGCGAACAGCGGTTCGCCCCTCCTGGTTTTGGAAGGTACGGAAAAGCTCATCAAAGAAGAGTTGGTTCGTTGTATCTGGTTTGGACAGCACATCAGGAAAGATAAACTCTTTACCGACGACGGCTCACGAACAGAAATCCTCTCGCCGGGGTGGTGGAATACGCAGGGTGGTCCCGACTTCAAACACGCCGAGATTCTTTTGGAAGGAAAGGGGCTTATAAAGGGGAATATAGAAGTCCATGTGTTTGCATCAGACTGGATGAGACATCAGCACAACAGGCAAGATACGTATAATTCGGTGTGTCTGCATGTCGTTATGTGGAACGATACCCATGAAACATATATTAAAAATGCCGACGGCCAACTCATTCCCCAGTTGACCTTGTCGAGGTATTTAGACGCAGAACTCGATGACATTATTGACGTAATTGACGTTGAATCCTATCTAAAAGGCGCAAAGGTAAACCAGGGACATTGTCAAACAGAGATAAAAAATCAGAGTATCAGCGAGCAATGGCTGGGGCGCTTCCTCGATTATGCAGGTGACGAACGCATCCTTCTCAAGGCAAAGAGGTACGAGCAGTGGCTGGAACGAAGTCCTTTTGAACAAGCTCTTTACGAGGCCGTCATGGAATCATTAGGGTACAAAAACAACAAGGAACCATTCCTGATGCTCGCCTCCCTCATGCCCCTTGAAACTATTCGATCCCTGATCCCTGCAGACGCCTCTGTCCAGGAGAAAAAGACATCTTTGCAATCACTCTTGCTCGGCATGGCAGGACTATTACCACACCAGCTTGATACAAAAAAGAACCACGATACAGAAACAACGTTATATATAAACACGATGGAAAATATATGGAACACCCTCCGGCCAAAATTGGATCAAATACCCATGACAAGGGAGAGCTGGGTCTATGCCGGAATCAGGCCTGCAAATTACCCTGAAAGACGGATTGCCGCAATTGCCAATATCCTTGTAAACTGTGCGCCGGAAGGGATTTTCCACCGCATTTTACGTGCGTTTCAAAAGCCTGGCAATGCCAAAGAAGATATGGCCCATATTCATGGGATTATTCATACAATCCAGTCTATCTTTCTTGATATCCAAGACCCATATTGGTCGTATCATTATACCCTGGGCGGAAAAAGACTCGAAAGACCGATGAAGTTACTGGGTGAAGAACGGACATCCACGATCTTCATTAACGTTATCATTCCCATTATGGTTGCCTATGCCAGAAGGCACAACGAGGTTCACCTTGAAAAGTTGCTCCATCTTGTGTACCGGAATTACGCACCGCTTCCCGCAACAAGCGTGATAAAATTTATGAGTAATCGCATGTTGGGACAGTTAAAGGCGTCACAGGGGATTATAAATTCTGTCAGAAGACAGCAGGGTTTATATCAACTCTTTAAGGATTTTTGTGAAAACGACAATGTAAGCTGTAACAAGTGCGCCTTATATTTAGCTATGGTTAAAAACTAAGAAACCTTTTTGAAACTACAGATTTCACCGATGCCACAGATAAATAATCTGAGAAATCTGCGTAGTCTGTGGTCACTTTAAAATAATGGAAAAAATAAAATTCTTTATTATCAGCATGCTTGGTTCGTGGTTAATCAAATTATTAGCCTTTACCCTGCGTATTGATGACATCCCTCAGGGATTTAACAAAAAGATTAAAACCACACATGCCATTTATACCTTTTGGCATTGCATGATGCTTGTACCTGCTTATGTAGGGCGCAATAAGGATTTACAGGTACTTATAAGCCAGCACTCTGATGGTGAATACATTGCGCAAGTAATTCAAAGACTCGGTTACGGCGTGATACGCGGTTCGACAACAAGAGGCGGTATGCGGGCGGTAAAGGCGCTGGTCGACAAGACACGGGAAGGCCTTTCCGTGGTAGTCACCCCCGATGGACCGCGGGGGCCGCGATTCGTTTTTCAGGCCGGCAGTATTTTCCTTGCTAAAAAAACACAATTACCGATCATTCCTCTGGTTATTGGATTGTCGGGTTACTGGGAACTCCCCAGTTGGGACAAATTCCGCATCCCCAAACCGTTTTCCCGTGCGCTCATGATGTATGGAAACCCAATCCATGTCCCGGCAAACATTACTGATGAGGAAATGGAACAGTACCGGCTTAAGGTGGAACAAATTATGCGGGAAATGACAGAAGAAGCAGACAGGCTTGTAAAAAATAAGGGGTTGGATTCTGTCAGGATTAAAACTTAGTCACTTTCTACCAATTCAGCAAAAATATTTTTTACTAAGTCTCATATCCCGCCTTTATAGGTAAGGTGTACCCCATTGTCCAGGCAAATCGGATGTGCTATCGTAAATCAAGGAAGAAGAATAATTGTCTATTATCCACATAATCAGAGAGAAAACAGCAAAGCAAGAATACGAGTTTACGATTCCACACTTCTTTGAAGAAGTGGCAAACGACGATCTTGTTTTTGCAGATATTGAAATGGCGATTGCCAATGGACGTATAAGACGTAAATTTACACGGGACCCAAGGGGGACACGATATGAAGTTGTAGGCAATGCTACCGATGGTAGGAAAATTGCAATTATTTGCAGAATTAAAAGTACGGGAATGTTATTATTAATCACAACTTATGCTTTGGAGGAAACAAAATGAAGATAAAAACATCTGGATATGATTACGGGGAATGTGAAATTTGCAACACACCTTTGCAGGAAAAATATATTAAACAAGATTTTTGGATTCGAGAAGGGCTTGTTATTGTGGAGGATGTGCCTGCAGGGGTATGTCCGCAATGCGGCGAAAAGGTTGTCAAGGCTGAAGTAGGCCTGCGGATTACAAAGTTAATAGATAATGCCGAAAAAATTGAGAAAGCGCCGAAAATTTCCGTTCCCGCAATTAAATTTGAGATGTAAATGTAATTTTGATATTAATGAACAGATGAATAAAAAACTGAACTTGTGAGAGGAGATTGTTTCGGAAAAGACCCCCGCAATGACAGTGGGGGGGGACTTAGTGACATGCTATCGCCTTCGCCATGACATGCACTATGCGCTTTGATGGTACAC
>CAYJME010000067.1:0-14722 GCA_964370795.1 uncultured candidatus Brocadiaceae bacterium | reverse complement strand
AGTTTTTACAGAGTAATACTATAAAGAGCATGTCAGCGAAAAAAAGGCAGGCTTATCCGATCAATCTCAATGCATTGGACGACGGTAAGCCTGCCCTATATATTTTTTCTGCTGCGCTGTTGATGTCGTATTTTACCCTCTTAATCTGGACTATCTTTTCCTCTGAATCATAAATCGCAAAACAAGCCCTGACGTCCCAGTCCCGGGACTGTCCTACACTTCCCACATTAATAAGCGCCTTTTCTGCATTTTTCAAATGATACACAGTTCCTCTATCCATACTGACCAGTCCGTTTTCCCGGTAAACGCACAGAGGTATATGGGTGTGCCCATAAAAGCAAACGGGTGTTTTTAAGAGGTCGAGACTCAGTTGTGCATCAGCCCCCGTCGTGATGTAATCGAAAAATTCAGGACGATTCAGTGATCCATGCACAATCGTTATGTCATCTAATTCTACCACGAGGGGCATATTTCTTAAAAAATCCAGATATCCATGGGTCAACTTATTCATTGTCCACACGATCACAGACCGTGCATCATGGTGAAAATATTCTGCGGGAAATTTACCTACAGCGGCGTAATCGTGATTACCTGCCACAGAGATACAATTCAAATCACGAACCAAATCAATACATGGTGCAGGTTCGGCAGCGTAACCAACGACATCTCCGACACATAACACCCTGTCAACCTTTTCCTGCCGGAGCGCCTGGACAACTGCGCTGAGTGCATCATAATTACTATGGATATCCCCGATTACGCCATATATCAATCGTTTTCCCCTTTGAGCAAAATAACCTTACCCGCACTCTTTTTTTTCAAATAACGCAAACGCGCCGAGCATAATAAATGCTATATAAAAAAGAGCATACAGTATAAGCAAAAAAACATGTCCACAACCGATAGAATTATACACATTCTCCACCCCGATAACGCTGAATGCCTCAAGGTTTGGAACGAAAACACAAACGAGGGATATAAGCCAGGGAAAACCTTCATTCCCCCCGCTGAATTGATTATAAAAAAATTGGACAAGATTCCCGGATGTATAAATAAACAGACAGCAAATCAGGTTTGATACCAGGGGCAAATACAGAGAACCGGCAATCCCAACCGAGCATATAAGAGCAACGGGTAAAAACAACAGGAGCAGTTGAAAAAATGTCGGGATGCCAATGATACGAACCGAATCAAAAAATCCACCGTGAAGCTCCATGACATTCTGGACACATAAAGATATAATCAATATAATGCCTAGCATAGAAAATGCGCAAAACACAACACCCACAATCCCAAGAAACTTGCCCAAAAATATGGATTGCCTGGTTACGGGCTTGGAGAGCAAGGTCACAAGTGTCCCTTTTTCAATTTCTTTCGAGATCGAATTCGCAGCGCAAATAATCGCAAGGCACATACAACACATCGTAATGGTGGACATGCCCATTTCCTTAACCATCTTTGCTTCTCCTCCAAATGCAAACAAGGTAAAGGAAAAAGAAAAGAATATGAGCATGCCGCCGCCACCCACCATGCAGTAAAATATTGCCTGTCGCATAAGTTCCTGCATGGTGTTCTCAGCAATAACAAGAATAGTTTTATTCATAAAAAGCCTTGCAAATTTTAGAAAATCTCATACACTAAACCGTGTAGAAATGTTTCACGTGAAACAGAGGTACTGAAATAGTAGCATCCCTGATAACCAAATGCAATTTAAAATCATTCATACAAGGAGTTTCTCTCATGTCTAAAAAGGAAAAACTGAGTCGCGGCCTGCAATCCCTCCTCGGCGGCGTCATTGGAATAGAGGCCGAAGGCGGCCAGGATGTAATCTTGCGGATAAACCCCCATGACATACAACCAAATACCCTGCAACCCCGCGATGTCTTTGTTGAAGAAGAAATGAAGGGGCTTGTGGAGTCCATAAAAACACATGGCATCCTCCAGCCTGTTATCGTAAAACCGCTTTCCCACGGCTATATGCTCATTGCGGGAGAACGTCGTTGGCGTGCGGCAAAGCAAATTGGGTTAAAAGAGATTCCTGCAATTGTCCGCAACACGAACGATGCCGATACCCTCGAAATTGCCCTGATAGAAAACATCCAGAGGGAAGACCTGAACCCTATCGAAAAGGCTAAGGGTTTTCACGAGTTGATTAATAAATTTGACTTCACCCAGGAACAGGTTGCAAAAGCTATGGGAAAAGACCGTAGTTCAATAACCAATTATCTCCGGCTCCTCGATCTGCCCCCTGAAATCCAGGACCATGTTTCACGTGGAACACTCTCGATGGGACACGCCCGCGCCATGCTCTCTCTTCGCGACAAGGACTCCCAGATAAATCTTTGCAAGCAGGTTGTCGATCATGGCTTGTCCGTACGTGAGGTTGAAGGGATGGTATCTTCCGAAAAGAAACACCCCCATCTTCCTTTAAAACCCACATCCCCGAAATCTTCAACTCCCCATATTGCTGATTTAGAGGATAACTTTCGGAGATTTTTTGGCACTAAGGTAACTATAAAAGAAAGGAATGGAAGGGGAAAAATCGTTATCTCATTTCACAACAACGATGAGTTTTGCCGTATTACCGAGAGCCTGGGCATTAAACTCTCTTAAACGTGTTTTTGCAAACGGTTACAAGGATAAACCGCCGGCGCGTTACGATTTGTATTGAAATTCCTGGCTCTACAATTTAAGGCTGATGAGAAAACATCATAATTCGAGATTCCCTGTCCGATATTCTCTATTCAATACACGGTTAAATCGATCCGTCATTTTAAGTTATAATCTATAGTCCGTAACCTCCCAGCGCTGCTCGTATGAATTCCCTGAATAACGGATGGGGCATCGTTGGTTTTGATTTAAATTCCGGATGAAATTGCACACACACAAACCAGGGGTGATCTCTGAGTTCCATAGCCTCTACCAACTGTTCACCTGGTGAGTGGCCGCTGAATATCATACCCTGTTTTGAAAATACGTCTTTATACATATTGTTAAACTCATATCGATGGCGGTGTCTTTCCGAAATACCCTTCTTGCCGTACGCCCCAAACATCCTCGTACCCTCCCGAATAATACACGGTTGAGCGCCGAGCCTCATCGTCCCACCCTTATGAGTTATCTGCCGCTGCTCTTCCAGTAAACTGATTACCGGATGAGGGGTATTCACATCAAATTCTGTACTATTTGCCCCTTCTAGTGTGCATACATTCCTCGCAAACTCAATCGCCGCACACTGCATTCCCAGGCATATACCAAAAAAGGGAATTTTGTTTTCCCGTGCAAACCGTATTGCCGCAATCTTGCCTTCAACACCCCGTACACCGAATCCACCAGGCACAAGGATGCCGCCTACTCCTTCAAGGTGCACCTTTGCCCCGTTCTTTTCAATATCTTCAGATTCAACCCGCCGTACACGCACCCTCGCATTATTCCCTATTCCACCGTGTATCAAAGATTCATAAATAGACAGATATGAAGATTGATGACTTATATATTTTCCCACCAGGGCGATCTCTGTTGCCTGTCCTGGATTTTTTAGTATCTCCAGTATTGACAACCACTTATCGATATTGTTGCCGTTTGTTTTTAATCCTAATTTCTGGATAATAAACTTGTCGAGTCCCTGCTCAACAAGGATGAGCGGTATTTCATAAAGATACGGTTTGACGTCCCGCTCTTCAATGATTGCGTGCTTGTCTACATTACAAAAAAGAGATAATTTTTCTTTTATTTCAGCGCCGAGATGTTTTTCTGTCCTGCAAATGATCACATCCGGCTGGATACCTGCCTGACGGAGCATCCCAACGCTATGCTGGGTAGGTTTTGTCTTAATCTCTTCTGCCGCACTAAGATAGGGAACAAGGGTTAGATGGATATAGAGCACATTATCTCTGCCCATCTTCTGGCCAAACTGCCGGATAGCTTCAAGAAACGGCTGGTTTTCAATATCGCCTACAATCCCCCCAATCTCGGAAATCACCACATCGGTATCGGGTCCGTCCAGCTTCTGTATACACTCGATAATCTCATTCGTAATGTGGGGAATTACCTGTACGGTCTTTCCCAGATACTCCCCTTTGCGTTCTTTCATAATGACCGAATAATAAATGGAGCCCGTCGTAAAATTACAGTACCGGTTTGTATCGGAATTGGTGAACCGCTCATAGTGTCCAAGGTCCAGGTCTGTTTCTGCGCCATCTTCGGTTACATATACCTCGCCATGTTCATAAGGACTCATGGTCCCCGGATCGACATTCACATAGGGATCAAACTTCTGGAGTCTCACCTTTAAACCCCTGCTCTCTAACAGCATCCCAAGAGAGGCAGAGTTGAGACCCTTACCCAGAGAAGAAACCACGCCGCCCGTAACAAATATGTGTTTAGTCATGTTTATATCTTTCTAAAAATGCCTTTAAATCTTCCCTTGTGTCAATACCTATGGAGGTATATTCCGTAATTGCAACCGTTATTTTATAACCATTTGCTATCGCCCTGAGTTGCTCCAGCTTTTCGGCGTCTTCCAAATGGGTCGTGGGAAGTTTGCTGTATCGTAATAAAAAATCCCTCCGGTATGCATAAATACCAAGGTGTCTCAAAAAGGTAATGCCTGATTCATGAATCGGGTCTTTGCTGTCGCGTACATACGGAATGGGTGAGCGGGAAAAGTAAAGCGCATATCCCTGATTATCCAGCACTACCTTTACCACATGGGGATTATTTAATTCTGCGGCGTCTTTAATGGTATGCGCCAGGGTTGACATTACGGCATCTTTGTTCATCTCCAAAGCCTGGACAACCTGATCAACCATACACCCCTTTATCTCCGGTTCATCCCCCTGCACATTAACAATAATATCTGATGCTAATCGCCCTGCAACCTCAGCAATTCTGTCTGTGCCGGAATTATGAGATGGAGAAGTCATTTCAACGTTGCCGCCAAACGACTTAATAATATCGTAGATACGTTGGTCGTCCGTGGCGACAATTACCTTATCGATCCGTTTTGCCTGCCTTGCATGCTGGTATACATGCTCAATGATATATCTCCCGGTATGCGTCTTTACTTCGGGGAGTATCAATTTTCCCGGCAGCCTGGTCGATGCATACCGTGCAGGAATTACAACTACAGCATTCACCTTCTCACCAACTCCTTCCTTCTTCACCGTGACGATATTATGTTCATAACAAACGACTTGAACAAGTTGACGTTACCCTTGTCATTGCGAGCGGAGCGAAGCAATCTTTCCCCCGGTGAAATATTTCAGGCAATGCGTGTTCAGCGTTAGTCGTATGGCCTTCGCAATGACAATTTTCTTTGGGTGTTGACTTTAAAAAGATTAATTGTATTGAACAAATCTCCTGTGTTCAAACATTTTCTAACAATTGCTATATTAACAAAAAATTAACAATTCCTTCATATTCTTTTAATATTTCATGGTTATAGTATTCTTCATACAAAAATGATAAAAGAATGAACTTTAAAAACAAAGGAGACCAAACATGGTGAATAACGTATTTTTCGTGTGTCCTCACTGCGGGAACAATCAGGATTTTAAAATCTTCCTCAGCAGCTTTCAGGCTGTTAAACAATCGCCTGAGTTAGCAAAGCGTGTAGACGAAAGCGATATTTTACCGAATTTACGGCAGAACGATAATTTCATTGAATGCCAATTGTGCCTTCGCAGGTTTGATTACGACAACGCTGCATCTATCGGTAAAAAATACCTGCAAAATACCCAGCGGCTTATAAAGTTGAGATTTATGTATTCAGGAAACATCCCTCAATGTAAAAAACATGAATGATTTTAAGACTTAACACAAAATTAATGATTCCTTTATATTTTCTTAATATTGCAATATTACAATAATTCTAAATTTGCATGATGTACTCCCCGGTAAATCTATAAGGATAGTAGCACCCGAACGGGAGAGATGACGTATATCTCTTCCACATTTTGAAAATTTTATTTGGAGGAATGAATATGAGAAAAAGATGGCACACGTATGTCTTATCTGCAACCCTGGTAATGAGCGGTTTCCTGGCGGACGGAATATCCCATAACCTTTTGGCCCGGGAAACAACACCATCAGCGGAGACATCGAAAAATGAAATAGAATTGTTAAAACAGCAACTGAAACTCATGGGCGAATCTATGCAGAAGCAGCAGGAACAGATGCAATCTATACAAAATCGCATAGAGGCAATAGCTGCAGAAAAAAGTAGCCCGGGCACAATTACTACTCCAATCACCACGGCCCAGGCCGCGCCGGTTACAAGGGAAGAAGTAAAACAGGAGGTAGATAATTACCTCTCAACAAAGGAGGCGCGTGAAAAATTGGGACTCGGCCTTCCCGATATGGTCACTGCCGAATATACACCTGATGATGAAAAATATGCATTAGGTTTCAAATCAAACGATGGTAAATTTTCACTCAATACAGGCGCCAGGATGCAGTTCCGCTATACCTTCAAAGACAGAGATGAAGATGCAGCAGGACAAGACGATTTAAACGATCTCAACTTACGCCGGGCAAGGGTCTATTTTGGCGGAAATATATACAGCAAAATGGTGAACTACTATGTTGAATTTGACGCAGATAAATTTAATCTCGGCTTGAGGGATTTTTATATGTACTTTACGCCTCTAGAAGAATTGAATGCCAAGATTGGTTATTTCAAGGTACCCTTTAACAGAGAAAGAATGTCCTCTTCCTCAAAGCTTCTGTTTGCGGACAGGTCTATCGCAAGTGAAGCATTTGACCAGGACAGGGACACGGGATTTGATATTTATGGCAAACCCTTTGATGGATATATGGAATACCATGCCGCCGTGTTTCAAGGAGCCGGTGAAAAGTTGTCTGGTTCAGATAATACCGATAATAAACTCATGTATGTGCTCGGTGCAAGGTATAATCCGTTTGGAAAATATGATTATTATGATGAAACAGATGTTAAGTATTCGGAAAAGGTAAAAGCAACCTTAGGGGCTGCCGTAACGTTTGATCCAAAAGTACAAGATGAGAAACAGACAGATACAGATGGTATCACGGGAACAGTCGACCTGGGGGTAAAATATAGAGGTATTTCATGGAATAATGAATATTACGTAAGAAGGGAAGATCCGAATTTTGATAGTCCTACGGTGGATTCTAACGGTTTCTTTACGCAGATTGGTTACTTCGTAATACCAAAAAAGCTGGAATTTGATCTCCGGTACTCTATGGTTGATCCTAACCAAGATATGGCAAATGACCTCCAGAAAGAGTATATCGGTGGTGTGAACTATTACTTCAGAGATCATCGCTCTAAGATAAATACTTCCGTAGGCCACTATGCTACCGATGCTACTGGTGCAAACATTGAGGAAAATCGCATCATAGCCCAGTACCAAATTATTTTCTAATTTTTAGCAGATTACCTTCAATATGTTTTAAATTTGTAGCGGCAAGGCGCGCCTTGCCGCTATATAAACAATGCTTTGTTCCTGTCATAGCACAAGGAACAGGTAAGTTGTTACAAAGGTTTTAACTCAAAGGAGGTGGTAAAAAGTATAAGGAGTATAATGAACATCATTTAAAAAAATAAGTCGACTTCCATAATTAATTTGATTAATATATTATCGAAATGTGCTCATAAAGGAGAAAAGGTATATGGTAAAAAAAGCATGGCTTTTCATGGCGTTTTTTAACTTTAGTGTAGCAAGCATAACTATCGCTCATGATGCAATCAATGTTGATGCGAATATAAAACCTTATAGTAAGGTTGGTGGGGTTTCCGGGAATCTCAACAGTATCGGTTCTGATACCATGAATAACCTCATGACCTACTGGGCAGAAGGATTCAACAAGCTCTATCCAAATGTGAAGGTACAGATAGAGGGCAAGGGCTCTACTACAGCGCCACCTGCCTTAATTTCGGGAACGGCCCAGATTGGCCCAATGAGCAGGGCAATGAAACCTACGGAAATTGATGCCTTTGAAAAGAAGTACGGCTATAAACCCACATCAATAAAGACATCCCTGGATGCCCTGGCAGTATATGTAAACAAAGATAATCCTCTTACGGGTTTAACACTTGCCCAGGTTGACGCAATTTTCTCTAAAACCAGGAGAGGTTCGTATAAAGAGGATATTAAGACATGGGGTCAACTCGGCTTAAAAGGAGAGTGGCCAACCCGTCCGATAAGTCTTTATGGACGTAACTCCGCTTCTGGCACCTATGGTTATTTCAAGGAACACGCCCTATTTAAGGGGGACTTCAAGGATACCGTAAAAGAACAACCGGGTTCTGCCTCTGTAGTACAGGGCGTCACCGAGGATAGATATGCCATGGGTTACAGCGGTATTGGTTATAGGACATCTGGTATTCATGCTGTACCCCTTTCGTTTAAAGAAGGGGAATCATATAAAGAGTCCGAAATGAAAAATGTCATGAATGGTTCTTACCCACTGGCAAGGTTTCTTTACCTATACATTAATAAAAAACCGGGGCAGCCACTCGATCCTCTCGTGAAGGAATTTGCAAAATTTATCCTGAGCAAAGAAGGTCAGGAAATAGTTATTAAAGATGGTTTTTTACCTCTACCGGCATCAGTTGTTGAAGAGGAACTCAAGAAATTGGAAAAATAATTGAGTAAATTCTAAAAGAATCTTGCCATTGCAAGGACGTTAACTCAGAAGCAATCTCAAAATCCCCCCACATCTCCTTTTAAAAGGGGAAGGGGGGATTGTTTCGTTCATGCTGGCATTTATTAAATTCATATTTATGAAAAGTTTAAAAAGAAGAAGGCTTACAGACAAGGCCGCCCACTGGATTATCACCCTCGGTGGCGCGGCTACTGTTTTTGTTATACTTGCCATATTTTTATTCATTTTTTTAGAGGTTTATCCACTTTTCAAGGGCGCTCAGGTATTACAAGAAAATACCCGTTCTCTCAATGGCACAGTAGTTTCCATTGGAGCAGATGAACATCAGGAGGTCGCATATGCTATTTATGCAGATGGTAATATAGACTTTATCTCGCTTTCAGACGGTAGTATCTTAAAAAAATACAGCGTAGCCGCGTTTAAAGGCGCCCCCATAACAGGGCAATCTCCAGCAAGGATATCCCCTTATTCCTCCCCTTCGCAAGGAGAAGATGGGGAGGGGGTAAAAACTTCTCTCCCGGAAACAAAGTTACACCATAATACCATAACATCCGTTTATAACGATAACAATCGCTTTGTTTTGGGAACGAATCAGGGAGAATTTTTATCAGTCTCAATCACCTTTACGGAGTCCTTCGATAAAGGAAAGAGGACGATTGTTCCTGAAATATTCGAGGATGATACCTTACTTGCCGACGACGGGAAAAAAGCGATCAAACGTATCGCCTCCAGAAAAGACGACAGCGCAACCGTTACCGTAACTTATACAGAAGATGGCAGATTATTCCTCATATCCTCAGAAACTGAAAAGACGCTCTTTGGTCCGGATGAAAAAAAGGAATTAAAAAAGAATATTACGGATCTTATCACGGGACAAAAAAAGAATACAACGCCTGCATCGGATGGCTCGTTAATAAATTCCCCCGGACAGCAGAACGAGGGGGAAATCACTTCCATGGTAGTGGACCACTTTATGGAAAACCTTTATGTTGGCACATCTTTGGGAGAGATATTCCATATCAATGTGAAGGACAGGGAAAACCCCTTTCTTGCAGAAAAGGTGAAGGTTTCTAGCGCGGCGGTAACTGCTTTAGATTTTTTGTTGGGGGATGTCTCGCTCGTCGTTGGCGACCATGGTGGTGGTGTAAACGTCTGGATGCAAGTTAGAGATGAGGGTTCTCCTACAGGATGGGCTTTAAAAAAAATACACAACCTTAAGTCACACCATGCTTCAGTTCTCGCTATTGCTTCTTCTCTGAGGGATAAAGGTTTTGTAACAGCGTCATCTGACGGGACAATTCATCTTAACCATGCAACATCTGAGCGGACACTCTTAACCCTTGAGACAAAATACATCCCCACTGCCCTTGCCTTTACACCGAAGGCAAACGGCATCTTCGTGGCTGATGCAAAAAGCACCCTATCCCAGTGGGTCATCTCGAACCCGCACCCTGAAATAACGTTTAAAACGCTTTTTGGGTCGGTATGGTATGAAGGTTACGAAAAACCAGAGTTTGTCTGGCAATCTACCGGCGGTACAGATGACTTTGAACCAAAGTTAAGCCTTGTTCCCTTAATCTTCGGCACAATAAAAGGAACTATCTATGCCATGATTATTGCAGTTCCCATTGGTATTTTTGGGGCTCTTTATACCTCCCAATTTCTCCATAATTCATTTAAAATTATAAAGCCCGTTATTGAGATTATGGCAGCGCTCCCAAGCGTAATCCTGGGATTTCTTGCCGGATTATGGCTTGCGCCACTCATGGAAAGGATATTTCCTGCAATAATTATCATGCCATTTTTTATCACACTCTCCATTGTCATAGCCCTTTTGATTTGGAAATTTCTGCCGGTCTTTTGGAAAGGACGGTACAAACATGGAGCAGAGGCGCTGTTTTTGATACCTTTTATCATTGCTGCCATATTTACATCCATTCAGCTTGGCGGGGTCTTTGAGTCCTTCATTTTAGGAGGGGATTATAGAGAATGTCTTTCAAATATCCTTGGATTAAAATACGATCAAAGGAATGCATTAGTTGTTGGTTTTGCAATGGGTTTTGCCGTAATTCCTCTTATTTTTACCATATCTGAAGATGCCGTGAGCAATGTCCCCAACAGCCTCATATCGGCCTCGCTGGCGCTTGGCGCTACCCCCTGGCAAACCGCCGTCAGGGTGGTGCTTCCGACCGCAAGTCCGGGAATTTTTTCGGCCGTCATGATTGGTTTTGGCAGGGCGATTGGCGAGACGATGATCGTTCTTATGGCGACCGGTAATACCCCTATCATGGACTGGAATTTGTTTAATGGATTCAGGGCGCTTTCTGCAAATATTGCGGTTGAGATACCAGAGGCGCCGTTTGGGGGAACTCTTTACCGTGTACTTTTCCTGGCGGCCCTGCTCCTTTTTGTGACGACGTTTATTGTCAATACCTTTGCTGAAATGGTAAGGCAAAGGATGAGAAGAAGGTATGGCAAGCTATGAAGAAGTTTTTTAGAACGGTAGATCCTTATATATGGATGACTGCGGGGACGTTATCAATGAGCCTGTTGATGATATGCGGTTTGGTCCTTCTAATCATGGTAAACGGATTTGGCATATTCTGGCCTCGCAAGGTTGTTGAGTTCAGGCTTCGGGATGACTCCATAGTTTTGGGAGAAATTGCAAAAAGGGAATCTATACCTCACAAAAAAGACTCATATCGGACAAAATTGAAAGTCGGCAACAGAGATGTTTATGGTATGGATTTCAGATGGGTAGACGATGCAGATATTTTGTCCCAAAACTATCCGGCGACTGCCCTGGTTATTGAAAGGCGCGAGTGGGGCAATATGTACAGTTTTTTAACAGGCCTGAAACAGGATGATCGTGTCAAACCATTGGACTTTAAAGATATGGCCCCTTTGCTCAAAAAGAGCCACGCCCTTTTCAAAAGGATAAGGCACATAGAAAAAAAGGAAATCGGGAATATAAACTATCACATGGAAAGATGCCGTCTGAGATTGAAGCATTTGATGAAATTCCAGCCTTCTGATAAGGTTCAAAAAAAGATTGAAGATATACGTGTCAAGATGGACAACCTTGAAAAGACATACAAGGAAAAGGAAGACATGCTTGCCGCGCTTTATACCAAGGCAAAGGAAAAAGAAGTTGTGGTACATCTTGCCGATGGCACAGAAAAGAATATATCTGTTTTTCAGATTATCCGCGTCTACGCCCCCAATGAGATGGGAATTTTTTCCAAAATTGGTTTTTACCTGATGAAATTCTGGGAATTTGTGTCGGATGAACCGAGAGAAGCAAATACCGAAGGTGGTATTTTTCCGGCAATCTTTGGAACAGTTATGATGGTGCTCATTATGAGCATTATAGCTGTCCCACTGGGCGTGTTGACCGCAGTCTATCTCAAGGAATATGCCAGCGACAATATTGTTTCCAGGCTTGTTCGAATATCCGTTAGCAACCTTGCAGGCGTTCCGTCCATTGTATTCGGGGTTTTTGGTCTTGGCTTTTTTATCTATCTTATTGGCGGGAATATAGACAAGCTATTTTTCTCGGAAGCCCTGCCAACCCCTACCTTTGGAACAGGTGGTATTCTGTGGGCATCACTCACCTTGGCGCTTCTGACAGTGCCGGTGGTTGTGGTTGCTACAGAAGAAGGATTATCTTCTGTTCCAATCTCTATAAGAGAGGGTTCTTATGCACTTGGCGCTACCAAGATTGAAACCCTCTGGAAGGTAGTGCTTCCCCAGGCTACTCCTGGTATACTTACGGGCACAATTCTGGCCATGGCAAGGGCTGCCGGTGAAGTTGCGCCTCTCATGATTACCGGTGTCGTGAAACTGGCGCCTTCCCTTCCGCTGGACCACCGTTTTCCCTTCTTACATCTGGAAAGAAAATTTATGCACCTGGGATTTCATATATACGATGTCGGATTTCAATCCCCAAATGTTGAAGCGGCAATTCCCATGGTCTACACCACTACCCTTGTCTTGCTTTTTACGGTGCTCGTGTTGAATCTTGCCGCAATACTGGTGAGAAATAAGCTTAAAAAACGGTACCGTACGACGTCGCTCTAGGCATTTATGGGATAAAGTTAAACAACGGCGGCATTCTGGAGAGAGAAGATATTGTTGAGTTCAAACGTTTGATAAAAGAGAAAAATATTTACTATGGCAGAAAGAATGATCATACCTGAACCAATCGTTAACATTACAGACCTGAACCTTTATTACGGCAAAACCCGGGCATTGAAGAGAATAAACCTTGATATTTCAAAAAAGAAGATAACCTCTTTTATTGGACCATCCGGATGTGGAAAATCTACATTGATACGATGTTTGAACCGTATGAATGACCTCATTGAAGACGTAAGAATAGAAGGTACCGTTAAAATCGATGGCCAGGATATCTATGCTCCCACGGTCGATGTTACAGAACTAAGAAAAAAAGTAGGCATGGTTTTTCAGAAACCCAATCCTTTTCCAAAATCCATTTATGAAAACGTAGTATATGGGCTCCGCATCCAGGGTATTCACAAAAAGAGTGTTCTGGACGAACTATGCGAAAAGGCCCTTAAAAAGGCCGCTCTTTGGAATGAGGTAATGGACAGACTCCATGCGAATGCCCTTGATCTTTCCGGTGGTCAGCAACAGCGGATTTGTATTGCCAGGACAATAGCTGTTGAACCAGAGATTGTACTCCTTGATGAGCCGTGCTCAGCCCTCGACCCCACCGCTACAGCAAAGATAGAGGACATGCTCGTGGAACTGAAGCAGGATTACACCGTAATCATCGTTACTCATAATATGCAACAGGCAGCCAGAATATCGGACTACACAGGCTTCTTCATGCTAGGCGAACTTGTTGAATTTGACGTTACAACCGAGATGTTCACAAACCCGCGGGAAAAACAAACGGAGGACTATATTACAGGAAGGTTTGGTTAAAGTCTTCACGGTTATTCCATTTCTTGAGGATGCTTAAAAAGCGATCATATTTTATTAAAAATTTGAATATTGAACGGAATACATTATGACACGAGAAGCTTATCACAAGGCACTACAAAATCTTCAGGCAGAAGTGATGGAGATGGGCGAAATGGTGGAAAACGCGGTAAAAAAATCAGTCGAATCGCTTCAAAAGAGAGACAAAAAAACATCAGAAGAAATTATAAGGAACGACCTCTCCATAAACAAGAAGCGATTTGACATTGAAGAAAAATGCCTTTTTCTCATCGCTACACAACAGCCCATGGCCGTTGACCTGAGGACATTAGCCGCCATATTGAGTATAATAACCGACCTCGAACGCATAGGTGATCACGCTGAAGGGAATGCCAAAATAACTATTTTGATGGGTGACGAACCTCTGGTAAAGCCGCTGGTAGACATACCCAGGATGGCGGATATAGGGTTATCTATGCTGGATAAGTCTCTTAAGGCATTTGTTCAAAGAGATGCAGAAACGGCAAGACTTATTTGTAATGATGACGATATGGTGGACGCCCTCCATGACCAGATATATAAAGAGCTCCTGGTCTTTATGATGGAGAATCCCAAAGTAATTCGTATGGCTACGTATCTCACCTGGATATCACATAATTTAGAACGCATTGCCGACAGGGCAACGAACATCGCTGAAAGGGTGGTATTTATGGTTACCGGAAAGATGGAAGAACTCAATGTCTCAAAGTACTAATGGTTTTGCTTTACTAAAAAAATAAATGGTTATTTTCGATTGCTTAATTTGTCAGAAATATAAGTTATTGAAAAGCTATCTTAATAGTATTTATTCCTCAAACTTTACAGGTCTCTAGCATTTTCGTGCAATACCATAGCATTCCTGTCTTTTCTTGTTTTTTCCAAAAAGATGCTCGATTCTGTGCAAAGACTCAACAACGAAACCAACTACGTGTTTCAATCCTTGTTTTAATGGAACTGTAATTCAAACTACCTCAAGACGTGCTTCGATGCGTCTGTATATCAGTTTCAATCCTTGTTTTAATGGAACTGTAATTCAGACATTTTCATATTTGTTACTATTCTTTATCTGATTTTTGTTTCAATCATT
>CAYJME010000066.1:0-14737 GCA_964370795.1 uncultured candidatus Brocadiaceae bacterium | reverse complement strand
CCACTTATCCCGTGAAGCCCGTGCGGGCTTAACAGAATTTAAAATCCCAAAGATTCTTCAGGAGAAATTACACAGTTTCCAGCAAAAGGCCGTCTCAATAGCAGCACATTACCTGAACAAGAGAGACGGTGTTATAATTGGCGATGTTGTTGGGTTTGGGAAAACCCTTACAGCCACCGCCTTAGCAAAGATATTTGAAGAAGACTTCTTTCTTGAAATGCTCATCATCTGCCCGAAAAACCTGACGAGTATGTGGGAGGATTATGCGCATACATATCAATTGCGGGCAAAGGTTTTGCCTATTACGCAAGTTCAATCGGCCCTGCCAAAACTGAGGAGATACCGGTTAATCATCATTGATGAAAGCCATAATTTAAGAAGCAGGGAAGGCAAGCGATACAGGGCTATTCAGGAATACATCCAGATTAATGAGAGCAAGGTTATCCTGCTTTCAGCTACCCCCTATAATAAAACTTACCTTGACTTGTCCAATCAGCTTCGACTTTTTATTCAGGAAGACAAGGATTTGGGTATATGCCCGGAGAAATTCATCGAAAGTATCGGCGGCAGGGTTCAGTTTATGGCTAAATATCAATACTCCGCAACAACATTGCCCGCATTTGAGAAGAGTTCTTATGGAGACGAATTGGCGGGAACTGATGCGGTTGTATATGGTAAGAAGGCCGAGAAGTTTTATTAAACAACATTACGCAGAAACCGACCCTCTCAACGGCAGGAAATATCTCCTCTTTTCAGACGGCAGTCGTTCCTATTTCCCCGATAGGTTACCGAAAAAGGTTGAATACGATTTTGATCCCAACGACCCAAAAGACCAATATGCAAAATTATATGCTGATACCGTTGTGGATATCATTAATAGTTTAAACCTTCCGAGATATGGACTGGGTAATTACCTCGATAAAAAGACTACCCTTAAACCCACGAAAGAAGAAACCGTCATACAGGATAATCTTTCACACGCAGGCAGGCGACTCATGGGCTTTTGCAGGACCAATCTCTTTAAAAGGCTCGAAAGCAGCGGTTATTCCTTTCTGGTATCATTGAGCCGGCATGTCCTGCGCAATTATATTTATGCGTATGCAATAGAGAACAACCTCCCCCTTCCCATTGGCACTCAGGAGGCAAATTTGCTGGATGAATTTCTGGATGACGTTGACTTAGATACTACAGGCACAAATGAAGGAGCAATCAGAATTTTACTGGACGAAGAAGACTATTATGCCCGGGCGAAGAAGATTTATATATTATACGAGACAAGCTATCATAACCGTTTTGACTGGATCCGGAGCGGATTCTTTGAAGCACCCCTGAAAAATATATTAATCAATGATAGCAAAGAGATTTTAAAGATATTAAATATCAGCAAGGATTGGAATCCTGCTGAAGACAGGCAATTAAACGCCTTATATGATCTCTGCATAAAGAAACACCCAAAGGACAAAATTTTGATTTTCACCCAGTTTGCTGATACGGCATATTATCTGTGTGACGAATTAAAAAAGAGAAACTTAAACCAAATAGAGTGTGTTACCGGCGATAGCGAAGATCCCACAAGTTACGCTTATAGATTTAGCCCGGTGAGCAACGATAAAAAAGAAATTGCAAATACCCCCGATGAAATAAGGGTCTTAATAACAACCGATGTCTTAAGCGAAGGACAAAACCTGCAGGATGGACATATCATCGTCAATTATGACCTGCCCTGGGCTATTATCCGGCTTATTCAAAGGGCTGGAAGGGTAGACAGAATTGGTCAGAGGTCAGATAAAATTCTTTGCTACTCATTTTTACCGGAGGATGGCATAGAAAAGATTATAAAATTAAGAGGCAGGTTGAGAAAAAGGATAGAGGAAAATGCGGAGGTAGTTGGTTCTGACGAGGTATTTTTTGATGGCGACCCTGTTAAAATTCACGACTTTTACAATGAAAAACAGGGCATCCTTGATGAAGAAGATGACACGGAGGTTGATTTGGCGTCCTATGCTTATCAGATATGGAAAAATGCCACTGATGCAGACCCCACCCTGAAAAAGACAATCCCCGATTTGCCTCATGTCATTTATGCCACGAAGTCAATGAAACAAGAAGACGTGAAAAGGGATGAAGGCGTTGTCGTTTACACACGAACGGCCGATGATAATGATGTCCTGGTAGGGGTGGATAGAAACGGGGAAATTATTACACAATCTCAACTTGAAATTCTTAAAGCAGCCGAGTGCAATCCCGATACCCCCGCGTTATATAAATTAGACAATCATCACAAGCTGGTGGAAATGGGCATTGAACACATAAAGCAAGTTGAAAGCGCTATCGGCGGTCAGTTAGGAAAAAAATCAGGCGCACGCTACAGGACGTATATGCGGTTGAACCGCTACTATGAGGAATATAAAGGCACCTTGTTTGTAAACGAGGCGTTGAAAAGGGCTATTGATGATATATACAAATTCCCGTTGAAGGAATTTGCCAGAGAGACATTAAATAGACAACTAAAGGCGGGCATATCCGATGAAGACCTGGCAAACTTGGTGGTATCATTGCGGGATGAAGACAAATTATGCAATACAAAGGAAGAGGAAAAGACCTATAAAGAACCCCAAATTATTTGTTCTTTGGGATTAATTAAAAATAAAACGTAAATGTAGGGGGCGAATCAATTTCCTTGTAAAATAGTTCAGCGTTGCGCACCGAATTCCCCCTTAAAAAAGGGGGTAAGGGGGTTGTTTTATGTAAGAACAACACAACCCCCTGAATCCCCCTTTACTAAGGGGGACTTGAGGGAATCCCCCTTAAACTAGGGGGACAAAGGGGGTTGTAAAATACACTGAAATGAAGATTCATTATAATCCAAAACTGAAAACCCTCTCCAGAGAACTCAGAAAAAAGGGTACTTTATCAGAAGTCCTGCTCTGGAATAAATTGAAAGCCCGAAAGATAAAAGGCTATCAATTTATGCGACAAAAACCAATTGATAATTATATCGTTGATTTCTTTTGTAGTAAGTTAAAATTGGTAATTGAAATCGATGGTATTAGTCATAATGATAAATCTGAGAAAGACCAGATTAGGCAGCAGAAATTAGAGTCGCTGGGACTATCAGTACTGCGGTTTTATGAGTGGGATGTTAAAAAGGATATTCATGCTGTAATAAAAACAATTGAAATAAGGATTGAGGAATTTGAGAAGAAAAAAGCAACAACCCCCTGACTCCCCCTTTGCTAAGGGGGACTTGAGGAAATCCCCCTTAAAAAAGGGGGATAAAGGGGGTTGTTCATACCATGTAAATATTTTAGAATTCTATAGCCCCATATTTACCATAACAAATTGAAAGATGTTTTGGATTTAAACAATGACTATATCCATAGACAAAACACGTTTTAACCAGCTAATAAAAAACTTTCAATTCAAAGAGCTTTTTAATGAATTGGGATGGGATAGCGTAAGGAAAAAAGAACAGATAGCCGTTGAAAATGCATTGTACACCCTGGAGGCGGTAGCTGAAAAAAAGGGATTTGTCGTCTTTGCCTGTTTACCAAAGAACAATGGCAAGATGCCCGATTACCATATCAGAAAAAAGATAGACAGCGCCGTCACCAAACTCTATTTTGAACACCTCATTATATTCTGTGATGCACCCAATAAACATCAAATCTGGCAATTGGTTATCCGTGAACAAGGAAAGCCGACGGCAGTACGAGAGACGAATTACTATGCACATCAGGAACCAGAATTATTGTTCCAGAAACTCAAAGGGCTTTTCTTCTCCATTGATGACGAAGAAAAGATCAGCATCGTGGATGTTAAATTCTCCGTACAAGAGCAATTCAATACCAATGCGGAAAAGGTTACAAAGCGGTTTTATGACCAGTTCAAGAAAGAACACACCTCATTTTTAAACTTCATCAAAGGCATCAGTGAAAATATAGATAAGGATTGGTATGCATCCCTCATGCTGAACCGCCTGATGTTCATCTATTTTATCCAGAAAAAGGGATTTCTGGATAATAACAAAGACTATTTGAAAAACAGACTGAAAGCCACTCAGGAGAAAAAAGGCAAGGACAAGTTTTACTCATTTTATAGAAACTCCTGCTCATCCTCTTCCATAAAGGACTCGGTTCGTCTGAAAGAAATCCTGAAATCATTAATGAAATCGGCATTGTGCCCTATCTCAATGGCGGTTTGTTTGATGCACACCACATAGAGCAGAACTACGCCAACATCGAGATAGCAGATGAGGCATTTGAGCAGGTATTCGGCTTCTTTGACCAGTACGAATGGCACCTGGATACGCGCATTACTGCCGCAGGCAAAGACATAAACCCTGATGTCATTGGTTACATATTCGAAAAATACATCAACGACCGTGCGTCCATGGGGGCATATTACACAAAAGAGGACATCACGGACTACATCAGTAAAAACTGCATCATCCCCTATCTATTCGATGAGGTAAAAAGGCATTATCCAAAACCATTCAGCCCCGATGGTGAAATCTGGAAGTTGATACAAACCGATCCGGACAAATACATCCATGACGCAGTCAAACACGGTATCGTTGACACTGTAGGGGCGAAGCATTCTCCCGCACAATCCACACACTATTCATCCACAGCACAAGATGTTGATTCTTCAAAGCTATTGCAATCAACGGCTGTCATTGCGAGCGAAGCGAAGCAATCTCCCATTCAATATATCGAGCCTCCAAAACCATTACAAACATCAGAGAACGCCTCGCCCCTACCATTACCATTGCCACCCGAAATTGCTGAAGGATTGAATGATGTGTCTCAACGAACATTGTGGAATAAACCCGCCCCGCCTGAACACGGACTACCCACGGAGATATGGCGCGAGGTGGTCGAAAGAAGGAGACGCTATACAGAGGTAAAGACAAAGATCGAAAACGGTGAGGTCCATGAGATAAACGACTTTATCACGTACAACCTCAACATCCGGCAGTTTTCGCAGGATGTCATTGAAAGCAGCGACGATCCCGAATTCATCAAACACTTTTATAAGGCATTATTAAACATATCCATACTCGATCCCACTTGCGGTTCGGGTGCATTCCTGTTTGCCGCAATCAATATCCTTGGGCCACTATACGAGGCGTGCATTCAGCGTATGGAGGCCTTTGTCGCAGATGCCAACAATTCCCCTCTCGAAAGGCGACAAAGGGGTGTGTCCAAATACAAATTCTTTGAAGATACCTTAAAGGCAGTCAAATCACCCGAACACCCCAACCTTCAATATTTCATTTATAAGAACATAATACTAAAAAACATCTACGGCGTGGACATCATGCATGAGGCCGTAGAAATTGCCAAGCTGAGGTTATTCCTGAAATTGGTGGCAACGGTAGACGTGGATTATAAAAAACCAAATCAGGGATTAGAGCCGCTGCCCGATATTGATTTCAATATCCGTGCTGGCAATACCCTTGTGGGCTTTGCAAGGCTTGAAGAAGTGGAAAAGGTATTTAAACTCACATTTTATAAGAAGGAGATAGAAGAGATAAAAGAACAGGCAGAAATGATAAAGATGGCGTATGAGCACTTTAAAGATTCTCAGATGCTTATTGGCAGCCCGGCAATGAGCGGCGCCAAAAGGGATTAGAAGAACGACTGAAAATGTTAAATGAAAAGTTGAATGTCTATCTCGCTCAAATCTATTCTGTCGATGTTGAGAGAAAGCCGAAGGACTTTGAAAATTGGAAGGCCACCCATCAACCCTTCCACTGGTTTGCAGAGTTTTATGAGATTATACATGATAAAGGTGGGTTCGATGTCATTATTGGTAATCCACCGTATGTGGAGTATTCCAAAGTAAGAAAAGATTATACTTTGATTAATTATCATGTTCAGGAATGTGGAAACTTATTTGGTGGGCAAGAAGAATAATCTCCGAAAAAGGTTATTTTAGCCTAATTGTACCAATAAGTGTTATTTGTACACAACGGATGGAGTGTATACAAAAACTATCTTTTAATTTAAGAGAAGTTTGGTTGAGCAATTATGCCGAAAGGCCAAGCAAACTGTTTACTGGAGCAGAAGTTTTGCTTACAATTTTTATTGTCTCACCTAAGAAAAACTCTGAATTAATTCATACGACTTCTTTTATAAAATGGAATTCAGAAGAGAGGGTGATTTTGTTCGAAAAACCCACTTATACTGAAAATTCATTGCAGGCTAAAGATTACGTAATGCCTAAAATTGGTTACAAAATTGAGAATGATGTTTTAACAAAAATAAAGAAAAGGGGAAAAATATTAGCTTTTGATTTACAAAGAGAAGGTCAACACAAAATTTTCTACCGAATAGGTGGCGGTAGATATTGGAAAGTATTTACAAATTTTAGGCCTAATTTCATTTTGAATGGAGTCCAAACTGTCTCAAGTCGAGAAAATTATCTTTTTTTTAAATCAGAGTCTGATAAAAAGGTAATTATCTCAGTATTGAGTAGCAGTCTATTTTATTGGTACTTCATTCTTACAACTAATTGTAGAGATCTAAATCCAAGTGACTTAAAGGAATTTCCATTTTCAATAACTGATTTGAAATCTGAAAATCTAAAAATCCTCTTAAAACTTTGTGATGATTTAATGATTGATTATAAAAAGAATAGTCGATTAAGAGAAAAGGTCTCTGCAAAAACAGGGAATATTACATATCAAGAATTTTATCCGAGGCTCTCCAAACCCATCATAGACGAAATAGACAAGGTATTAGCCCAGCATTACGGCTTCACCGATGAGGAATTGGATTTCATTATCAACTACGACATCAAATATCGCATGGGTAAAGAACTGGACTCAGAGGATTGAGCGTGTTGAATCCCCCTTAATAAAGGGGGCAAGGGGGTTGTTTTATGCAAAAACAAAAACACAACCCCCTGAATCCCCCTTTGCTAAGGGGGACTAAGATAAATAATATGAAGATTTACTATAACCCAAAACTAAAAGCACTATCCAGAGAACTCAGAAAAAGGAATACATTATCTGAGGTTTTACTTTGGAATGTATTGAAAGGCAGGAAAATAAAAGGCTATCAGTTCATGAGGCAAAAGCCGATAGATGATTATATTGTTGATTTCTTTTGTAGTGAATTAAAACTGGTAGTTGAGATTGATGGAATCAGTCATAATGACAAGGGAGAAAGTGACAAGATACGGCAGCAAAAACTAGAATCACTTGGTCTATCTGTGTTACGATTTTATGAGTGGGATGTTAAAAAAGATATACGCGCCGTGGCACAATCAATCGAAAACTGGGTTGTAGAATATGAAAAGAAAAAGACAACCCCCTAAGTCCCCTTTGATAAGGGGGACTAAGGTGAAATAACACGATAGACACAGTATTAGCCGAACATTACGGTTTCACCGATGAGGAATTGGATTTCATCCCTTCGGCTTAGCTCAGGACAGGCATCAACTACGACATCAAATACCGCATGGGACGGGATTATGACGACAATGAACCATAAAATGTAAAACGCTAAAACGTAGGGGCGAAGCATTTTCCTCACCCTTAAAATTGTGTCAGGATCCTGTCACGGAAAATGTTTCGCCCCTACAATCAACAATTAACAATCAACAACCAATGTAATCGTAAAAAACCATATAATAAAACAACCATGCAACAAAACAAAAATACAAACTACGATCCTAAAAAACACCATCGCCGTTCAATACGGCTGGAGGGATACGATTATACCAGGCCGGGCGCATATTTTGTGACCTTATGTACAGAAAACAGAAAATGCCTGTTTGGGAAAATTTCTGATGAAACCATGCAAATGAACAAATTCGGCAATATGATTCTTACGTGTTGGAATCACATACCGAAACATTTTGTACACATTCGATTGGATTCCTGCGTTGTTATGCCAAATCATATCCACGGAATTATCGTTATTACGTAACGCGATTGTGGCAATAACACCAATGGTAGAGGCGAAGCATTTTCCTCGCCCATGAAATCGTGCTCAGGTCTTGTCACGGAAAATGCTTCACCCCTACACCCAACAACGCAACAGCCGCATGGAACATCCACTGGTTCGCTGGGGGTAATTATGCAAAATTTCAAATCGGTTTCAACGCGAAAAATCAACATATCGAACAAGACCCCTGGCGTTGCGCTCTGGCAACGCAACTATTATGAACACATCGTCCGAAATGAACATTCATTAAACACCATCCGGCAGTACATTATGTACAATCCACTCATGTGGGTATATGATATGGATAATCCAGACAGGTATCACGTATCTGAAGAAGAATTGAAACACGAAATGAAAAAGAGATGCAATTTTACCAATGAGGAATTGGATTTCATCCCTTCGGCTAAGCTCAGGACAGGCATCAGCTACGACATCAAATGTCGCATGGGACGGGATTACGACGACAATGAACCATAAAATGTAAAAACGTAGGGGCGAAGCATTTTTTCCCGCCGAATGAATAATGCCAGAATTTTATCATAAAAAAATGCTTCGCCCCTACAATCGACAAATCAATCGTATGATCAAAGAACTGGATGCAGAGGATTGAGATTGTTAAAATTAAAGTATTATATAAAAGACTATTGAGGAGAAAAATATGGCTATACAACAGAAAGGTCTCATTGTATGCGACCCCAAAATTCTTAATGGCAAGCCTATTATTAGGAGCACAAGAATATCTGTGGCTCTGATACTGCAAAACATTGCTTCAGGCATGACCAGAGAGGAAATCCTTCGAGGTTATCCAACACTGACGGAAGAAGGATTAGATGCGGCTCTGGATTTTGCCGCTAGACAATTCCAGGGAGAAGAGGTTAATGTCTTTGCAAACAAAGAGCAACCATGAAAATACTCGCAGATGAAAATATCCATACCGGCATTATCAACGAACTACGCAAGGCAGGCTTTGAGATTCTCTTTATTACGGAAGTAGGACTTGCCGGAAGCGATGATCAAAAGATTTTAGAATATTCTGAAAGGTATGATTTGATATTACTTTCTGGCGATAAAGATTTTGGTGGACTCATTGAATTCGGCACATTGTGGGGACGTGGAAAAGTAATATTGCTTCGCTATCGTCTTATCAATATAGACCGAATTGCAAAAAATATTGCTGAGGTTATTCACAATGAGAAAGCGCTATTTGATATTGAAAAATCATTTGTGATCGTGCTTTCCGAAGTCGGATATAGAATTCATAGACATCGTAACTAAAAGATACTTTCATTGCATGCATTGCACTGTGCGGGATTATGACGACAATGAACCATGAAATGTAAAAATGTAAAACGTAGGGGCGAAGCATTTTTTTCCACCAAATGAATAATGCCAGATTCTTGTCACAAAAAAATGCTTCGCCCCTACAGTCAACAATTAACAACCAATAATCAACAACCAATGTAATCGTAAAAAACCATATAATAAAACAACCATGCAACAAAACAGAAATAGAAACTATGATCCTGAAAAACACCATCGCCGTTCAATACGGCTGAAGGGATACGATTATACCAGACAGGGCGCTTATTTTGTGACCATATGCACAGAAAACAGAAAATGCCTGTTCGGGAAAATTTCTGATGAAATCATGCAATTGAACAAAATTGGCAATATGATTCATGCGTGTTGGAATAATTTACAAAAACATTTTTTACATGTTCGATTGGACGCATGCGTTATTATGCCAAACCACGCACACGGAATTATCATCATTACGGAACGTGATTGTGACAATAATGGTAGAGGCGAAGCATTTTCCTCGCCCATGAAATCGTGCTCGGGTCTTGTCACGGAAAATGCTTCGCCCCTACACCCAACAACCCCACCGCCGCATGGGACTTCCTCTGGTTCGCTGGGGGCAATTATGCAAAATTTTAAATCTGTTTCAACGCGAAAAATCAACCAATCGAAGAAGACCCCTGGCGTTACGCTCTGGCAATGCAACTATTATGAACACATCGTCCGAAACGAAAATTCACTAAATACCATTCGGCAGTATATTATGTACAATCCACTCATGTGGGCGTACGATATGGATAATCCTGACAGATATCATGTATCTGAATCGGAAATGAAACACGAAGTAAAAAAGAGATGCAATTTTACCAATGACGAATTGGATTTTATCATTAATTACGACATTAAATACCATATGGGGCATAATAAAGGTGACAACAAACAATAACCGTAGGGGCGAAGCATTTTCCTCGCCAGGAAAATTATACCAGAATTATGTCACGAAAAATGCTTCGCCCCTACTTCATCCTTTATACTAAAGTGTATAAGAATTGACAAACGCCTAATTTGTTTTCGAGGAAACACTATGCCAAGAGACATACCTGTAGGAAATGGTTCGATGCTGGTTACCTTTGACCGGGAATACCAAATCAGGGATATCTATTTCCCCTATGTAGGGAAGGAAAATCATACTATTGGCCATCCGTCCCGCATGGGCGTCTGGGTTGACGGCCAGTTTAGCTGGATAGATGGTGAGTGGAAAAAGACGTTAAAATACAAGGAAAATACCCTCGTTACCGATGTAAAGGCGCGAAACGACCGGTTAAAGATAGAACTTCAGATGTACGACGTTGTGGATTTTCACTTAAATATCTTTGTAAGGGAAATCATTGTGAGAAATCTGGAGGGCAGGGATCGCGAGATACGTCTTTTTTTCAATCACGATTTTCATATCTACGAAAACAAGGTCGGCGACACCGCCTTTTATGATCCGGATACAAGGGCAATTATTCACTATAAATCCCAGAGGTACTTTCTCATTAATTGTTGCGACCCAACCAAGTGTGGTGTAGACCATTTTGCAACCGGGATTAAGGAATTACACGGCGCAGAGGGAACATGGAGGGATGCAGAAGATGGACTGCTGAGCGGCAATCCCATCACCCAGGGTTCTGTCGATTCAACCCTGGGTATTAATGTTCAGGTGGGGGCGCATGGAGAAAATGTGGCGCATTATTGGATTGCCGCGGGAACGAAATATAGTGAAGTAGTAACTTTAAATAAGACCGTCTGGGAGAAAACACCCGAAGAATTGATCCGTCGCACGGAAAATTACTGGAAGTTGTGGGTTAATAAAGAGTTCTTCAATTTTTATGACCTCCCCCAGAAACTCATTTCGTTTTTCAAGAGAAGTCTGCTTATCATCAGAACGCAGATTGACAATAACGGCGCCATTATTGCTGCCAATGACTCCGATATCACCCAGAAAGGAATGGATACCTATTCATATATGTGGCCGAGGGACGGTGCCCTTGTATCCTATGCCCTGATGAAATCAGGCTATATGGATACGACAAGGCGTTTTTTTCAGTTTTGCGCAGATGTTGTTTCCAAAGATGGCTATTTGCTCCACAAGTATAATCCTGACCGCTCTTTTGCCAGTTCGTGGCATCCCTGGATCAAAGACGAGAAAAAAAGCCTTCCCATTCAGGAAGACGGGATTGCCCTGGTTCTCTGGTCATTATGGCATCACTATGACACGTTCAGAGATATTGAATTTATCAAGCCTATGTACCGGAGTCTCATCATAAATGCCGCAGAATTTATGATGAGATTCAGGGATGAATCAACCGGTTTGCCGCTCGATTCATACGACCTGTGGGAAGAGCGATATGGGGTGCATACTTTTACGGTATCCGCCGTTATTGCAGGATTGCGGGCTGCCGGGAATTTTGCCTGCGCCTTTGGAGAGAAATTGTATGGCAGCAAATTTTATGAAGTTGCAGACAGGATGAAGGACGCCCTCATAGCATATTTTTACAACAAGGACGAAGGCCGTTTTGCACGGATGGGGAAAAGGACTGTAAAGGGGTATGAACTCGACATGACGGTTGACGCGAGTCTTTTTGGACTGGTTGCCTTCGATGTATTTCATCCGGATGCATCAATCATAGCATCGACGATGAATGCCGTGAAGGAAAAACTGTGGGTAAAGACGGATGTGGGCGGCGTTGCCAGATATACCAATGATTATTATCAGAGGGTAAGTAATGATATCGACCGAGTACCAGGAAATCCCTGGTTTATCTGTACGATGTGGCTTGCAGAGTATGATATTATGCGGGCAAAAAATTTGACAGAGTTGAACAATGCATTGCCCATCCTGGAATGGGCTGTAGACCGTGCATTACCATCGGGTGTTCTTGCTGAGCAGGTCGATCCTTACACCAATGCACCACTGTCCGTGTCTCCCTTAACCTGGAGTCATGCTGCGTTTGTGACAGCGGTAATAAAATACATGAAAAAACGTGAGGAACTTTCACTCTGCGCCGCATGTGGTAATTCAACATGTTATATGCACCGGCATGCACAGAAACCATGCGGCGTCTTGTATTGAAATCTGTAAACCCTTCTTTTTGTGGGAGGTAAATACTCCTTCAATCTTCCTTTAAAGCGGGGAGAACAACCCTCCCCGTTTAGGGGGAGGGATAGGGGGGGTATTATGCCCGGCAAACAGGGTGAGAATTAGATGCGGCTGTGTTGTGCTATGTTACTTATGACTTTTCCTTTTTGTTGACCTGCGTTACGAGGAAATTATTGATGCCCATGTCCTTGATTTGTTGAAGATATGATTCTAAATCATTGGCGTGTTGTTCTTCATCAAGGAGGATGTGTTCAAGTAGATCCCTCGACCCGGCGTCTCCTAAATTATCGCAAAGGGTAATTGACTTTTGAAGCCGCACGATAGCGCCTTTTTCTATGGCATAATCGTTTTTCACCTGTTCTTCAACCGTTTTTCCGATATTGATTTTATCCTGTTTTGTAATGATCGGAATGCCCTCCAAATAGAGAATACGTTCAATGAGTTTTTCGGCGTGTTTCATTTCCTCAATGGCCCTTTTTTCAGTATCATCGTAAAGGAGTTGATATCCCCAGTTTTCACACATCTTTGCATGTACAAAATATTGATTGATAGCCGTTATTTCCGCTGCAAGCACTTCGTTGAGCGCTTCGATGACTTTTGCATTCCCTTCCACAAATAGTCTCCTCTCTGTAAATGTTAAAGAATTTCAAACGGTGAACGTTTCATAACCCGTAACAAAAAAATATTCAATGAAACAGTTGAAATAGTTGTCGCCAAAAGCAGCCAAACTTAAACAAACAATTTTCTGGATTATATCCATATACCAAAACCTTTTCAATGAGAAAATAAGTTTACAGTTTCCTGATAATTGAGAAAAAAGTTGACTTTGATTCATACATTTAATAATCTAATGAATCTATTTTACATTACTCGTATTTATATACTATTCGTGTGGTTAAGGATGGAATCATGGCGCTTATTGTACAGAAATTTGGCGGCACTTCAGTCGCTAATGCGGAACGCATTAAGGCGGCGGCAAAACGAATCGTAGAGACGTATAAGGCAGGAAATAAGGTCATTGTGGTGGTTTCGGCCAGGGGACAGACTACCGATGAATTAATTGACCTTGCCCATGAAATTACGGAAAATCCGTCGACTCGTGAAATGGATATGCTCATGTCGACCGGCGAGCAGATTTCTATTGCCCTTATGGCAATGGCGATCCATGCACTTGGTTATCCGGCCGTTTCTTTTACCGGAGGCCAGGTAGGCATTGTTACTGATAGCTATCATACCAAAGCGCGAATTAAGGATATCAACGCACATCGCATTCAAAAAGAGCTGGACAAAGGTACGATTGTTATCGTTGCCGGGTTTCAGGGTATCGATGCGGACGAAAATATTACTACCCTTGGACGTGGCGGTTCAGATACAACAGCGGTGGCCCTTGCTGCGATTCTGAAGGCTGACCGGTGCGACATTTTTACCGATGTGGACGGGATTTATACAGCGGATCCGAGAAAGGTTCCGTATGCCAGAAAACTTGACAGGGTATCCTATGATGAGATACTTGAACTGGCAAGTCTGGGCGCGCAGGTAATGCATTCCCGTTCAATAGAATTTGCAAAGAAATATAACGTTCCCCTCTACGTGCGGTCGAGTTTTAATAACAAGGAAGGGACGCTAATCTGTAAGGAGGCTAAAGAAATGGAAAATATTGTTGTGAGTGGTGTTGCGGTGAGTAAGGATGACGCAAAGATTACAATTCGTGCCGTGCCGGACGTCCCTGGTCAGGCTGCAAAGATTTTTCATGAGATTGCCAGGAAAAATATCAACGTGGATATGATTATTCAGAATGCCAGTATTGAGGGCAGGGCAGACGTGACGTTTACTGTACCGCGAAGCGACCTGCGGCTGGCCCTGGAAACTGCGGAGAAGATCAAGAACGACCTCGGCGCTAAGGAAGTTTTACATGATAGCAAGATTGCCAAGTTGTCCGTGGTTGGTATTGGTATGCGGAGTCATTGCGGTGTGGCAGAAAAGATGTTCAGCGTGCTGGCCCAGGAAAAGATTAATATCCAGATGATCAGCACCTCAGAGATTAAGATTTCCTGTGTCATAGATGATGCCCATGCAGAACGCGCATTGAGGGTTGTTCATACGGCTTTCGGGCTTGACAAGAAAGAAAAAGAAGAGGTCGTTAAAATATAATCTTCCTGATTACCTCTGCGGGATTTACTTGTTTTCCTCCGGCTCCTTCGGAGCCGACTGTTTGTAACATTGAATACGAATAATATATTGAGCTCCGGATGACAAATCCCCCTGAAACTCCTTTTAATAAAGGGAGATCAGGGGGTTTTGGTTGCGGCCATGCTGAGTTATAGTATTACTCTGTAAA
>CAYJME010000065.1:0-14869 GCA_964370795.1 uncultured candidatus Brocadiaceae bacterium | reverse complement strand
ATCTGGTCCCCGTCACAGGGGGTAAGGGTTCAACTCCCTTCTCTGGCATTTTTGTATAAAATACGGAAAAGATAAAATCCGAAGCACGAAATCGTGAGTCAACCCTGACAGGGTTAGGTTTCTTCATGTTTTTGCTGAAAATGTAAAAATATTTTTTATGAGGTACTATTGTGGTATATGCCTTAAGGATTGATTTTAGCACAAAATGAGCACGGATTATGATACAAGAATTTGCTAAAAACATCTATTCCCAAACAATCCCGAATGATTCGTCCCTTGGAAAAAACAAAAAAAGCTTGCATTCTTCTTCTTCTTCTTCTTCTTCTTCTTCTTTTCGTATTAGCTTATTTAAAATAACTTGCTATCATTTCTCCATTTTCTCCATGTTGTAAAGAAGTTTGACATTGCAATATGGTAAATAACATTATCTGTTTATCTTCGCCGAAGGGGGAATACCGTGCAGGAAGCCTGTTCCATAACGATAGGTTCGAACAAGACCATCAAGCGTCCATCAGATACTTCGGAAATGGACCGGAAACCGAAACTCATGGACCGTCTTCAGGAAGCCCTCCGTTCTCGTCATTACAGCTGCCGTACTGAGCAGACCTATTGTCATTGGGTCAAGAGGTTCATATTCTTCCATAAGGTTCGTCATCCTGCAGAAATGGGTGAGCCGTAAATCAACAACTTCCTTACCCATCTCGCCGTAAAGGATAAGGTGAGCGCCTCAACGCAGAACCAGGCGCTTGCAGCCTTGCTGTTCCTCTATCGCTCCGTAATCGGACGCGAAGTCGGCGATCTTGGTATGGTCATTCGTGCCCGCAAACCAACACGCCTGCCCGTGGTAATGACCCGCGACGAAGTGAAAGCTGTACTGTTTTTAAATAAAGGCGGCCACGGTGTCCGAAGTCCAGTCGATGGGTTGTAGTCCGGTTTATACAGTCTGTATAAACCGGAATGGGCAATTTTAGAAAAAAATATACAAACACATGATTCTAAATAAGTTACAACACACGACAAGAAGACACGGCAACTTCTTATATATATTAAAACTGTCTGTGTTTGCCGTTTTATACAGACTGTATAATTATTGTTCGGCAAGATTGGAAGCTTATGAATGAAAGTACCATTTCAGTGATTGACCTAGCTGCCCAGCACGACATGCGAAAGCAAACCGTGTTCAAGGTTCTCGCGCGGCTTGGAATCGAAACTGTGAAGCGACCAGGGAATAATAAGACGAACCGTGGGCAAGTCATCGCATACATCTCCGGCGATGACGCGCAACGATTCGCCGAAGAAATCCGGTCGATGGCTGTTGCGAATAGAAGCGCGACTGACGAAGATGGCACCGACGCCGCCATTGCCGAGCAGGGCGTCTTCTACCTCCTGCAATTGGAACCCGATCACGATCCTGGCCGTTCAAAGTTGGCTTCGCCACCAGTCTTCCTGAGCGCCTGCGGACGTTGAAATGTTCAGCACCGTTTATAGCAGTTCTCGCCACATGGCCTTGCAAGAACCTCTGGGAGAAGACTGCCATTGACTGCGTTACCCAAGGCTGCGAACGCCTACATACCGAAGTATTCAGGACAGACTCCATTGATGTTGTCCGGCAAAGGTGCGAGCGCTTCTTCGAATTGATGCCCAAAGATAAGAAAGGCTTAGCCGAACAAGAGCCTGCAACCGACGCGCAAAAAGCCGCGCGCGGCTGAGGCTCAGCGTTCGGCAGAAGAGGAGAATGACCGATGCCTACAACTAAGGATTTTATAGCGGGGTTCTCCGCAAACGGTTACTCCGTTATTTGGGGTGTTCCGTTCACGGAACTGTGCCAGTATTACCGGGCATCCGCAGCGCATCTCAAGAGCAGGGGCATTGCCGGGAAAGACTTAGCCCGGGAGATTCGCAACTCCTTTCGTGCAATGTGTCCGCGCTGCAACTACGGGATCACCGCAACCACAATAGCCAGCCTTTCTATCATCATGGCGGAAGGTCGGGAAAACGTGCATTTTACTCAACAGTGACCAATGTGCCGTATGATAGATGGAAATTGCCCAAGAGGAGACTGCCCTCATAAGGATGCCGTGGTAATCTGGGGTGGGCATCCGAACACAATCGATGGGGTGCAGACCTCTTTGCTCGCATATTGGAGGGCAGGCCCCCCCAGAGGAAGCACTTAGGAGGTATCGACCCCAGTTCGTAGCGGACAACGTTTTCCGGTGGCGGGAATGTCTGACAGGGCAAATTTTGGATGGCGAAGATGGAGATGACCAAGTAGTAGTTTGGGTGACCGTGGCCAAAGGGGAAATCGATGCAACCTGGATTCGAGCCAACCTCTGCCCAAACGGGTACATTGATATCTTCAATGGGTTGCTATCATATCCGAAATACGATCGGGGAAAGGCATTGATGCATTGGACATGCGTTGTTGCCTCGGATGGTAGGTGGAACTTGCACCTTATGTTCCTGGACAAGAAGCGGGAACCCCCATTGCCTGGAGCAGCACTGTTCCCCATCAGCGCTTTTTAAGGAGGCGGGGTTTTTTCTGACATAATCTTCCGTAATTCTTCGCCTTCCACTACTTCCTTTTCAAGGAGGAGTTTGGCAAGGGTATTGAGTTTGTCCTGGTTTTCAAGAATGATGCCTTTGACTCGTGTGTATGTGTCGAAGATGATCTTTTTGACCTCGTTGTCGATTTCTTTTGATACCTCTTCACTTAATTCCCGGCCTGATCGAAATCCAAAATCGATGAATTGGGTTTTCTTGCCATTATGAAAGGTCATGGGCCCCATTTTTTCACTCATACCATATTCCCTGACCATACTTGTTGCAATGTCCGTTGAACGTTCCAGATCGTTTTGAGCGCCCGTTGAGACCTCGTTAAATTTGATTTCTTCGGCAACCCGTCCGCCGAGAAGCACGGCGAGCCTGTCCAATAACTCGGACCGCGTGAGTAAGTATCGATCTTCGGTGGGGAGTTGAAGGGTGTATCCCAGCGCAGCAATACCACGGGGAATGATGGAGATTCTGTGTACTTTGTCTGCCCCAGGAACGGATTCTGCCACAAGGGCATGCCCTGATTCATGGTAGGCAATAATCTCCTGCTCTTTTTTACTCATGACCCTCTTTTTCTTTTCCAGCCCTGCAATAACACGGTTAATAGCCTCTTCAAAGCTTTCCATCCCGACTTCCTCTTTGCCTATCCGGGCAGCAAGAAGGGCCGCCTCATTGACTACATTGGCCAGATCTGCCCCGACAAAACCCGGTGTTCGTGCTGCAAGTATTTTTATATCCACTTTTTTGCTGACTTTCACGTTCTTGCAATGAACTCTCAGTATCTCCTCACGTCCTTTTATGTCAGGCCTGTCCACCAGGATATGCCGGTCGAACCGTCCCGGCCTCAACAATGCCGGGTCAAGGATTTCAGGTCTATTCGTCGCGGCCATAAGAATTACCCCTTTTCTGGTATCAAAGCCGTCCATCTCAACAAGGAGTTGGTTCAGGGTGTTTTCACGTTCTTCATGACCGCCGGATATGGGTGCAGCTGCCCGGACTTTACCCAAGGCATCAATTTCGTCTATGAAAATAATACAAGGGGCCTTTTCCTGCCCCTGTGCAAATAAATCACGTACCCGCGCGGCGCCAACACCGACAAACATCTCAACGAATCCTGAGCCACTGATAGAAAAAAATGGCACCTTCGCCTCTCCGGCCACTGCCTTGGCAAGTAATGTCTTGCCCGTACCCGTGGGGCCAACCAGTAATACCCCTTTGGGAATTTTTCCTCCCAGCCTCTGGTACTTTTGCGGGTTTTTGAGATAATCGATGATCTCTTTAAGCTCCTCTTTCGCCTCGTCCACACCCGCCACATCATCAAAGGTAACGCCTGTGTCCCTGTCAACATAGAGATTAGCGCGACTTTTTCCAATGGACATCAGTCCGGTGCTCGTTACTCCTCTCCGCGCCCGTGCCATCATGATAAAAAATATGATCATGGGGATGAACCAGATGAGAAACAGACTTTGTTTCCATGCACCTTCCGATGATGCAGAAAATTTTACCTTATGTGCAACAAGTTCCCTAATCAGATCCGGATCTTCTATCTTTACCGTTGAGACGGTTCTTTTTACCTTTTGCCCATCCTCCGCCTTTAAAATCCCTTTAATTGACGTTGTATTCAGGATAACCTCTTCTAACTTGTCTTCCTGAATTAATTTTTTAAATTCGCTGTAGTGGATGTTTTCTATAACAGGGAATGCGGCATGGGCAACAGAAAATGTTGTTACTATGGAAAACAACAGTGTGAAAATGAAGAGAGTAATGAAGGAAAGGCATTTTTTTTGCATAATATAGAAATATATCAATTATCGGGTGTCAAGGCAACTGCTAATTTACTTCGCTGAATTTGTTTGAATATTGACTCACGTGGTTATAAGTCATACAATTGTTATAATGTTTAATGGTTTGGAAATTCAAACAACCCTCTAGTGGCAAGGAGAGCCTTGCTATTATAAAAAGTGGTCTTGATGCCTTATTTATCGGTAAATAATTGAGAAATTACGGTATGTTTCAGCCAGGTTACCTCCATTTACATAAAACGGGTATACTTCAGAAAAGGATTGAAAAGGCCAGGGAGTTATTACAGGAATGCCAGATATGCCCACGGCGATGTAAGGTCAACCGGCTTGAAAACAGGCTTGGTGTGTGTAAGACGGGTAAATTGCCCAGGGTTTCAAGCTATCATCCCCACTTTGGTGAAGAATCGCCTTTGGTCGGTACGCATGGTTCGGGAACTATTTTCATTACGTCGTGTAATCTGGGGTGTGTCTTTTGTCAAAATTTCGAAATCAGTCATCTTGGTGAAGGCTATGAGATTTCCATAGAACGATTTGCACGGATGATGGTTGAACTTCAGGATATGGGCTGTCATAATATTAATTTTGTCACACCCACCCATGTTGTCCCTCAGATACTCGATGCGCTTCCTTATGCCATCAAAGATGGTTTAGAAATACCCCTCGTTTATAATACCGGTGGCTACGACCTTGTTGAAACCCTGCAATTGTTAGATGAGGTTTTTGATATCTACATGCCTGACTTCAAATTTTTTAATAGCGAGGTTGCATTGAAGTTATGCAAGGCACGGGATTATCCTCAGGTAGCCATGAAGGCCGTCAAGGAAATGCACAGACAGGTAGGCGACCTTGTAATGGATGACCGTGGTATTGCCGAGAGGGGACTTATCGTTCGGCATCTCGTTATGCCAGGCGGATTGGCAGGTACACGAGAAATTATGCGGTTTCTGTCTAAAGAAATTTCTCCCCATACCTATGTAAACATTATGGATCAATACCATCCCTGTGGACTTGCCCACAAGTATCCTGAGATCAATCGGCATATTACCGTCGAAGAATTCGAAAATGCCCTTAAAGAGTCAAGAGAAGAAGGTATCTGCAGGTTTGCAACTTAAAGACAAATACAATTAAATAGCATTTATTAACAAATAAAAACCTTTTTGTGAAGTAAGCAAAATTATGAAAAAAGCAATTATTATTGGACTCAGTGTGGTTTTCTCTCTCCTTATTGCTGTGGTAGTTTTACCTTTCGTTATTGATTTGAATAAATATAATGATACTGTCAAAGAGCGGGCAAAGCCCTATTTACCGAGGGATTTTGATTTCAGGGGGATGGACCTTACCATTCTGAAGGGTTTTGGCGTTGAGATGAAGGGTATCCGCATCGGCGAAAATCCAGCATTTGGAAAAGGTGATTTTCTCAACCTGGGGCGTCTTAATGTGAAAGTAAAATTACTCCCTTTGTTAAAAGGACAGCTTGAAGTCAAAAAAGTGATATTGAATAAACCCGAAATACATCTCTTTAGGAATGCAAAAGGGGAGTTCAGTTACTCGGACATTGTAGGTGGCACTCAGACAGAGGAACCAACAGGCACTACAGGTAAGCAAAAGAAGAAATCGGACGGTGGAGGTTCTGTGCTTGCAGGTTTGCTGGTTTCTGAATTAGCCATACGTCAGGGCGCAATTACGTTTACCGATGAGTTTGGTCTGAGTAGTCCGCGAACAACCACAATCGATATGCTCGATCTTGATCTGAAAGACGTTTCATTAACGAAGCCTGTTACTCTATCTATGGCGGCACGTTTGCCAGGCGGTAAGGACCAAAATTTCAGGATAAAAGGGAAGGTGGAAGATTTTAAGAATGCGCCTCAATGGGACATTGCATTCCAATCACAATCACTCAATCTGGAAGATATCATTGCTTGTTATCCATCTGCAATGCCGGACGGTATGAAAGTTTCTGGTCTGGTAGATTTTGAGGTGATTTCAAAGGGTACGCTGGATGACCTCCGGGCTGATGGAAAGTTAGAAACAAAAGACCTGAAAATCTATCAGTCAGGTACTTCAACCGGCTTTGTGAAAGGCATGAGCATAGATTTTCATGGACAGAAAAAGAAGGGTGAAACAGTTGGAAACGGCAAGATTGGTGTTAAAGCAGGAGAAGTCCAATCAGTTGCCTTTGAAAATATGAATTCACAGTTCGAGTATCAGAGCGACCACCTCAAGATTCAGTCTTTTCAGGCACAGGCTTTCCAGGGTGATGTTACCATGACGGGAGATGTAGAGACAAAAAAACTTCAATGGACAATGAAACCAATTCTCAAAAATATAGATATGGAAAAGGTCGTTGACTCCTTCACCCAATATAAGGGGATGTTTGACGGGAAGTTTTCTGGTTCATTTACCGCCAATGGTCTTGGATTTGGCAACCTTGTTGAAACGGTGAACGCTCATGGTTCATTTCGAATCGACAATGGCAGGCTCAAGAACTTCAATTTGGTTGATACCGTACTTGAGTCGCTCTTTGACTTCAAGGGTGTATCCGGGTATTTAAAGTCAGATAAAGGGGAGTTGTCCAAACAGAAACTCACACGGTTTGACTATCTCGACTGCAAATTTGCCAAGGCAAAGAATACTGTCAACGTACAAGATATGACGCTGCGGGGTATTCATACGGCAAAAGATACCGCTACGGATGCATTTTTTAATGGTTCTCTTGATATAAAGACACAGAACCTTGATCTCAAAGGAAAGCTGGTTCTACCGCCGAAGTATTCTGCCGATCTTGCCAAAAAGGCAGAACCCGTTCAAGCCCTCATCGATTCTGATAAACGCATGGTACTGCCTCTTTCAATCGGGGGGAGCCTCAGTTCACCAAGACCCATGCTTGATTCTTCCTCTGTAGCGACAGCCATGGCAAAATATTATGGCGGAAAGGAACTGGAAAAAGGACTGGAAAAATTGGGAAAAGAAATTGGATTACCCAAAGATGCACTGAAAGATAAAAAGAACATAGAACAACCTGTCGAAAACCTTATTAAGGGTTTGTTTGGAGATGATTCCGGTAAAAAGAAACAGGGAGACAAGCCTTAAGTTGTAACAGTCAGCCCACCGCAGAGGACGCTGAGATTGCGGAGAGGCTGGCGGAGGATAAACAGAAATAGTATGCGAAATACTCCTACTCCCTTTTCACGTATTTCTCTGCGGCCTCCGCGTCCTTGTCGTTGAACGATTACCAGAACAGAAAATAAAATCCTGGTTTATACCAACAGAACATAAATGTGTGTATTTTTGTGTATATAAAATTCAGAACTAATAAATCAAAAAATTGTATGTATCACCTACCGTTTTAATCATGAAACACCTGAAAAAGGCAAAGCATTTGAAAAAATGCGGCGCAAAGCTTCTGACCTAAATCCTTGTAAGGACACGGTAGCAGGGTTGCCAGGCAAGTGTAGAAAGAAATGGTTATATGTTACACGTAATATATTACCATTTACATTTAAAGTCGGTCTACCTACCATCAATTGCCTAAATCAACCCTGGAGTAATTATTTGTATGTAACTATTTATTCATAAAGGGAGGGGAAAATTATGAAGGGTTGTTTGAAAAACATTTGCAATTATTGTTTTATTTTTCAACACTTTTTGTATGCATTAATAGTTTCGTTTCTTGTGAGTGTTACATTCCTGATGGTAACATCTTCCAGCGTATCTTTTGCCGGCACGAGTTCCGCCTGTACGGTTAAAGTTCAGGACATTTCACAAACTAATCTGGTTGATAGCAAAATACAGTTGTTTGATACCATGAAGCCCGAATTTATCACTTTGGCAAGTGAAAAAAAGCAAAATAACAATGTTGTCAACTATTTATCGCTGCCTGGGTGGCAGGAATGGTGACTGTCCCCCGCTGGCGGGGGACAGTTTCCGTCGTTCTACAAACTCTAAAAAGAGCCCATGCCTCACTTCTTCCCAAAATCGCTTCTCCTGCCTTTAAGAGGGGATTATTTTAGTTTTCATTGTACTTAAACTAAGATTCAGTCACAATATATGGTTTACCAATATAATAGCCTTGTGCGTAACCTACACCAAACTTTTTTAACAAACGTACTGTTTCTTCACTATTTACATACTCGGCAATGGTTTTTTTCCCCAGCCCATTCGCTACTTCTACCATTGCCTTGACCAAATGCTGATCGACTGAATTAGAGGGAAGATCAACAATAAAGCTGCCGTCTATTTTCAGATAATCTACAGGGAGAAGCTTGAGATAGTTGAATGAAGAAAAACCAACACCAAAGTCATCAAGGGCAAAATGACACCCAATGGCCTTAACTTCATTAATAAAATTCTGTGCACTAAGTATGTTTTCTACGATAGCAGTTTCAGTAATTTCAAATACAATGTCTGCGGGATTAATACCTGTAGACGCTAATTCATTCTTTATCAAGGGTAATAATTCTGTGTCTGCAAACGATTTACCTGACAGGTTGATTTCTAGATATGTAGGTTTACCCTTTTGTCGTAATTTTCTAACGAGATGAATGGATTTATATACTACCCAACGGTCTATTTGATGTATAAGTCCAAAGTGTTCTGCAATACTGAGGAAGTACGTTGGCATGACAATTTCACCTTTTTCATCTATCATGCGGAGAAGTACTTCATGCCCGGTAATATGGTTTTGATACAGATCCATTATAGGCTGTAAATATAAGGAGAACCGGTTTTGTTTTAATGCCGTTTTAATGCGATTTTCCCAAAAAAGCTCTGATTCAATTTTCTTTTTCTGGTCAGGAGAATAAATGCACACAGAATTACGGCCATTTTCCTTTACCCGGTACATGGCAAGGTCGGCGTAGGTTAAGAGTATTTCAGCTCTATCACTATGTGTTGGAAACAGGGCGATGCCTATACTGACGGTAATATGAAGTGAAGGTATTTCTTTGACTGAGGCTTGATTCTGAATCAATTCTCGTATTTCATTTGCTATCAGCTCCGCCTTTGTCGAATCAATGAAAGGCAGGATTATAGCAAACTCATCACCCCCCAATCTGGCAAGAGTGTCCGCCTCACGAAGTCTTTTTTTGAGCAACTTAGCTAAGATTAAAAGAAGCTTGTCTCCTATATGATGACCAAAAGAATCATTAATATATTTAAAATTGTCAATATCAAGAAACAATAAAGCCCCTTTGGTTCCGAAAAGACGTGAATCTACAAGCCAGCGTTCTAACTCCTCTTGAAAACGGCGACGATTAAAGAGCTGGGTAAGTGGGTCATAATTCGCCATAAGTATAATTTGTTTCTCATACTTTTTTTGTTCGGTAATGTTACGTGCGATAATAGAAAGGAACTTGACAGAGCCATCCGGATTTTTGTGTGCTATAATTGCATGTGAAAATGGTATTTCACATCCATCCACGCCACGAAAGGCAGTTTCTCCATTCCAGGAGCCTTCACGAATTGCTGTGGGTATTGCCTCGTGCATGATGAGATCGTTTGTCCATTTGGGATGTAAATCAGTGATTTTCAAATGTGATATATCATCGTTCTGACCAATTTCAATAAGTTTCCTCCCGGCTTTATTGATATAGAGCAAACGTCCATTAGTGGTAATAGTTCCAACGAAATCTGTTGCTGCTTCAATAATTTCAGATAATCGGGTTTTGGTCTCATCTGCACGATTGAATTCCGCATTGTCACGATCGGTTTCAGCCATCCGAATAGTCCTTTTTAATTATTATTTTGGGATATGTTTATTTACGCTCGTTTCCTATATAACTGATTATGACAACACATTTTACATTACAAAAGCCTTCTCATGGGTGACTCTAACCACCCGGTCGAGACAACGCCGCCGACCAGCATCCATATCGCCTTGTCGGTAGGTGAGCCGGTGAAAAATCGAGACACGTCAGAACTGAATGACTTCACTTTGAACGTTTGCTTGCTTCGATAATATGGCCTAAAAGGAAACCACTAACGGCGGCAATACCTACAGCCAACCATGGATTGGTACGAACTATCCTATCAATTCCCGTTCCTAGTTCTTTCACTTTCTCCTCTCCCTTAGCCACAGCCTCTTCCAACGTTTGCTTTGTTTTTTCTGTCATTTCTTTGCCAGTATATGTTGCTCCACTTATAATCTCTTTGAGGTTTGAATATTTTTCACTAATCAATCGATTAATCTCATCACTCCTTCCTTTTAGTTCTCTATTCAGGAATTCAAGCGCTTCGTCGATTTTTAATATGCCTCCCGCACTTTCTTTAGTTTGGCTATCCATAATGACATCTCCTTTAAAATTTCATTTATTTTCCAAGCAGTGCTGTGCTCTTTCGCCTCTTTAGTTTGTCTACTCAAACACTCGACTCCTTTTCTTACTTTCTGTTTATTTTTTATCTTCAGAAACCCTCCTTAAAACTTTTTGTATCAATTTATTTGCTTTTGAAAATTTCATCCAAAATCTCTGTGAAGTAAAGTAAAGAAGAGCCCCTACCGGGATCAGAAAATAGAAAATACCGAGTGAAAAGATAATTAACGCTTTTGCTTCTTTACTCAAAGGAAAGTAATAAAGAAACGATACATGTAAAAATATAAAACCACATATCATTACAACGAAACTCAAAATTAAGAGAAATATACCAATGGATATTAACCGTATAAATCTAATGGCTTTGATGTAGTAAAACACTACTTTAATTTTTGCAAAACTTATGGATGTTTGTTTATATTGTTTCACAATATCCGTTAAAATGGACAAAATAAGATTGTAAAACACCTTTTGGGTCTTCATAATTATTTCTTACCTGTACTTCACTCTAAGCTTTTGCCTTAATCTGGGGACGCCATACGTAATTTGAAAGTCAATAATTAAGTATGGTGTCCTAAGATTTCAAATTAATCCCCCCTACATCCCTCTTTAGAGACTGTGTCGTAATTATTATAAGGTGGAACGGGTTTGTCGAGACCATTTTCCATCAGGGCATTTCCTGGGTAGCCTTAATTCGCTCCTCCTGTGACATCTTGGCCAGTGATTCGACATCCTTCACGTCTGTCCATGCGTTCTCCGCCTTCGCAGGCCAATAACTCAATCTTGGCTTTCGGGTCTTGCAGTTGCTTCTTTATCTTTTGCTTACATGCGTCTTTCGTTTCCATGGCCTTTCGCAGTCATTTGGCGATGGCTTTGTCAGTGTTCACCGTCTCATTTCTTCTCTTGCGACTAGACCAATATTTTTTATAATACCATGGGGTGGATGGGTTTACCAAGACCATTTATTATTTTGTAGATGCATTCATTTTAAACCTGGGATTCTTTTCCATATTGTTTCACATCATTTGTGAAAACTATATTTTACAAATTCGAAATTCAAATATCGGAATCCGAAACAATTTCAAACATCAAATACTATACTGGCAATTTATTTACGCTCATTAGCGGGCATCCAGCGCGAGTTGCATTTTGACTTCATCATCGGTAGCCGATGCTTTCGTATCAACATCCAGGAGGAATATGCGTGGCTCTGCTATGCTGCCCTGCTGAATCATATAATCTTTGACTGCTGCTGCCCTTTCACGCGCTAACGTGCAGAGTTCGTTATCGGAAATAGAGAATGCCTCGATGAGCCGTTTCCGTGCGGCATCAACCACGGAAGCCTTGCGCACATCCTTGGGTAGCTTTACACCGGTTTTGTCGGTTTGCGGCACAAGGTTGTAAGGGTTTTCTTTGTGAAATGTTTCTTTATAAAGCTTGAGTAATCGCTTTTGTTCCTCTTTGGTAAGGGGCTTCTCGACCGGTGTGTTTACCTGAGCGCGAACACGCGCTAAAATTGTACGTTCTGCAAGCCCGTGACGGTCAACAGATTCAATTGCCGTGCCGCGCAGGTTAAGTACAAGCTGGGGTCGTTCTCCGAGCGCCTTTGCAACTTTGGCAAGCTTGGATTGCTGTTCCTGGCTAAGGGAGTTAGAACCAGGCGCAAAACTGATGAATTCCAAATCCTCGCCTTCGCCTCCTACGAGGGCGCCAAGCATTTTGAATGGAGCGGTTGCTGCCTTAACGATGAGGTTAAGAAACGCCTTGATGATCAGGGGTGCCAGGCTAAACTGCGGGTCATTTAAATCGCCGCGTACCGGGAGATTGATATCAATTACACCGTGGGAATCCTTAAGGATTGCAATTGCAAGACGGACGGGTAACTTAGTAGCATCAGGGCTTTCGATCTTTTCTCCAAAAGTAAACTGGTCCACAACAACATGGTTTTCGCCGATCAGGATTTTTTGAGAAAGCTTATAATGCAGTTCAAGCGACAGCTTTCCCTTTTCAATTTTATAACCGGCATACTTACCAGAATAAGGAGAAAAGTGGGTGAGTTCGATGCCCTGAAAATTTGTGGTGATGTCGGTATAGGCCTGCTCACTCAATGGATTGATTTGTCCACGTATGAACACGGGGGCGTATTTGTCCACCTGGCCTTTTAAATCAATATCGGCGCGTGCAAGTTGTTCTGATGAAAGACCCTTTATCGTTCCGTTCAAATTCTCAATACCGGTAGCAAACGTGGGAGTAAGGGACATGTCCGCAAAATTCATCGAACTGTCGACCATGTTTACCTGACCAATACGAATGGGCACCTGGGTACCGGTGGTTTGCTGATTACGTGCCTTTTCTGGTGATTTATCTGATTCAGCAAGGATGTGTTGCACATTGGCAGTGTGATCCGGTCCTATGATAATACGTGTATAGAGACCTCGTGCAATGATTTCGTTGATCGTGAGTTGAGGTGGAGTATTCCCGTATTTTACCTGTTTGAGGTCAAGCCGTTCCCATCGTACAAAATCCTCTGCAAGTACCGGGTCGGCGGCGCGGGCCGAATCGATCCAGATATTGCCGTTAAAATCCATGGGTTGATGTCCATTACCTTGCAAAAAGTTAATATGACCATTGAGCGATAGTGCGCCGTCTTTGATTTCGAGTTTTGTGTATCTCTTTACGTAAGGCTGGAATGGCGGGAGTGCTACTTTTGAGATTTTCAGGTCTAATTCTGCCGCAACAGGGTCGGGTGCTATCTTGCCACTAACCGTGATTGTCCCCGTTTGATTCAGCCCCGCTTGCAACTCAATATGCGCCGTACCCGGAGAGCCAATCTGCACGTCTTCGAGTTTCAGGTTGATCGGTGATAGATCAAGGTGTGCCGCAGGTTTTGTGCTTTGATCTTTCATGCGGATTGCATAGTCCGCAATTTCAATCTGTCCAATATTGATTTGCCATTCGCCGGATTTTGGTGGTTCGTTCGTTTGTGTTCCGGTCGGTTCGACTGTTGTTTTTGGCTTAAACATCTTTTGTAAGTTGAAGCTGCCGTCTTTTTCCCATATACATCGGATTTTTGATGAATTGCTTTGAATGCGGGCAATTTTCATTTGGCGCTTTTGATGATCAATGTCTGTCCCGCTAAAAGTAAGGTTTTGAAGGTTAATTGCTTCTTCGCCATCTGCCTTATTGACGACCGTAAGGGCTTGAACGTTTACGATGCCGTTTTGCACACAAAAGTTAGTCTTTTCCCCTGTGGCATCGAATTCGTAATCTCCGCTCATAGCCAGTTCTCCACCGGTTATTTCAAAATTGAGTTGGTCCTGCAGATATGACCACAGCGTTCTCAGTTTAATGCCCGTAAGCTCCAGTTTTCCCTTTGAGTGCATGGGAGCTATGCTGATATTACCCCGGTATTTTAAGGCTTCACCCTGATCAGTGGCGGCTTCGAGTTCATATTGTCCTTCACGGCCGGATCGGGTAGTAAAATTTACCAGAGAGAAACTTAAGGTAGCTATCTGTTCCTTAAAAGGTGTGGGTCGGGAATAATCTTCGAATGACATGTGTCCGTGATCAACGGCGAGGTGTTGAATCAGGAGTGGTATTGTTGATCCTTGTTGTGTATTATTTTTCTCGTTGGTTGATTGCAGAAGATCCTGAAAGTTGAACTTTCCATCCTTTAATATTTTAAGCCCTAAATAGGGGGCTGTCAGGTGAAGCTGTGAAAAGGTATATGCCCGATGAAATATCGAACTTACCTGGAAGTTGATGTAGAGTTCGTCAAAACCAATAAACCGATTGCCGTCTCGTTCACGCAACTCGAATTTACGCAACGTGGTTGAAAGGGCAAATGGATTCATGTGTAATTCACCGAGTTCGGTTGTGCGACCGGTGTAAGCCGAAAGTTTTTCTACCAGCCGGGACTTAACGATGGGTGGTATTATCAAAAAACCTAGCGCCGCATAGAGGGCAATCAAAAAACTGCCGATGATTATAATACGAGCCGGCCATGACCGGGAACTAAAACGATGACCGACACGAAAGAAGGATTTAATTTTTAACATGACTTTTCTCCTTATTTATAAGGTGCAGATGTTGCCCTTTTTTTAAATAATCTGCTCATGTAATGTTAAGGAATTTGAATGTTGCAAGGGTGGTATGGACAAACTTGCCTATTCATGCTTAAATTGTTTTCTTGATATGCCAAATAATACT
>CAYJME010000064.1:0-14871 GCA_964370795.1 uncultured candidatus Brocadiaceae bacterium | reverse complement strand
AAGGGGGTTGTGAAAAACTTACAAAAAAAAGAGGTTTTTACAGAGTAATACTATAGAGACAAGGCATGGCCTTGTCTCTGCCAACGTCTGCCGTACAGGCAGGCCTCTATAGGCTTAAAACCTGTGCTGTGGCCTTTCGCCAAACCGTGGCAGTTTACTAAATTTTTTTAACCTTGTATATGACGCAGATCACAATTTTTAAAAATAATTTATAAGTCATTTTTGTGTAAATGTTTATATTTTTCAAATATTTTATTTTTTGATGATATCAGGCGGTCTGTTGAAAAAAATCCAAAGAAAACAAAAGAAAATAACAATGCAGCCCCATGAGGGGCGCTCTGTTTGTAGAAATAAAATGTAAATTTAACAAAAGCTCCGTAGGAGCGGCCTGAAATATGCGCATTCTGAAAAAATATGTGCACAACTTGTGTTTTACGGTGGAGGTATATTACAATACGCCCCATACTGGGCGGTTGAATCTTTCAAAAAACTAAATTGTTAGTGATATTTTATCACTCAGGACGTTATACAAAAATATAATTTTGTTAAAATGTTCTGTATCTGTTTGAACACATGGAAAAGGGCTTTTTTAAAATGACATAACCATGACCTAACGGTCACAAGGAAGCATGAAAATGCGTTTTTCAGGTAAAAATTCCCCTATACGATACTGCAAAAAAGCAGTATAATAATTTTCGCTTATATTTATGCTTTCAATACAAAACATTGTTTTAAAAGTATTTCCGTGTCAGTCATCGCACAAAAATTCAGAATTTAAGGAAGGTAAAGAGGATTTATGAAAAAAGCGTTTTTATTGTTTTCTGTGTGTTTATTGAGTATATCGGTTTCTCGTGGACTTTATGCGCAGCAGGGTCAAAAGCTTACGGTTTCTGAAATTCTGGGGGAAAGGAAGGAAATCTACTTTGATGATGATAAATCCGGCGATTTTCCCCGGGGGTTTCAAAGCGCCTTAACAGGAAAGGGAGAACCACCATGCTGGACGGTTAAAAAAATTGAACCGGCGCCTTCCGCCGATAATGTTGTTGTACAAACGAAACTCGATGAAACGGATTACCGCTTCCCGCTCTTGATTTTAGAAGGGGCGTCTTACAAGAATGCATCAGTATTTGTAAAATTCAGGGCAGAAGGGGGCAAGATAGACCAGGCTGGCGGGCTTGTTTTCCGATACAAGGACAACAATAACTATTATGTTCTCCGTGCAAATGCCCTGGAAAATAATGTCAGACTCTATGTAGTGGCCAACGGGAATCGTACCCAGATTGGCGGGAAAAATACAAAGGTTACACCAAAAGAATGGCATTTACTCAAAGTTATCTATACGGGAAACAAGATTCAATGTTTTTATGAGAATACCAAGGTATTTGAAGTAACTGATACTACCTTTGACAACGGCGGCGTGGGTCTCTGGACAAAGTCCGATTCCTCTACTTATTTTGACGACCTGGTAATTCAGGAAATAAAGTAGAGACGTTCCTGTGGAACGTCTCCGGGAACTCTGCCATATTAGCAGTTTAAATTTTATAGCCTGACGGGTGACAACTATTTCATAACTCTTTATTGTATAATTTGTTATTAATAATATTTCCGGTTAAATGTAACCGAGGCATTGATTTTGCTAAACTAAAAAATACGTATTTTATACTTTTTATTTTTTTGAAAGGAGTTATGTTATGGCCAGGGATTTGATAAAGTGGTCGGGGTTTCCGTCCCTTTCCTCTTTACAGGGTGAAATGAACCGGATGTTTGACCGTTTTTTCAAAGGTGGTGAGGAGTTTGGATTTGAATCAGGGGCGTGGCTGCCTCCCGTTGATTTGGTGGAAACCAGCGATAAAATCACGGTAAAGGCAGAAATTCCCGGTATCGACCCAAAGGAAATTGACATATCCATCCAGGGTGACACCCTTATCATTAAGGGAGAAAAGAAAGAGGAAAAGGAAGAAAAGGGAAAGAACTATTATCGCATGGAAAGACGTTACGGTGGTTTTGCACGTTCCATAGATCTTCCCTCCTCTGTAGATACCAATAAAGTATCAGCAGAGTGCAAGAACGGTGTGCTTGAAATTACCTTGCAAAAAAAGGAAGAGGTTAAACCGAAACAGATTCAGGTGAAGGTAAGCTAAGGTAATTGTCTGGTATAAAGTACAGGAGGTTGAGAGATTGTGAGGGTGGGGAATCCCTGGCCTTCTCAATTTCTCATCCTCCATATTTTCATCGTTCTCCAACAACAATAATTTCTGTTTCCAGGGTATATCCCAGTTTTTCTTGTACTTCCTCACGTACCAATTCGATAAGTTGTAAGACATCGGCAGCTTTTGCATTACCCGTATTTACGATAAAGTTGGCATGTTTCCTGGAAACTTCGGCGCCGCCCACGCGTTTGCCTTTCAGCCCAGCCTGATCAATCAGCCGTCCCGCGCCAATCTCTCCATCACGCATTTTAATCTTTTTAAACACCGACCCGCAGCTTGGATACTCCTCTAAAGGGGGTTGTTTTGCAGAACGCCAGGCGAGATTTGATTCTACCACCGCCTGTATTTCATCTTTTGGTTTCGGTTCCAGTTGAAAAGTAACATCAAGCACAATATCTTTCTGTACCTGTAAAATACTGCTATCATAATCAAACTCAAAATAGTCAACCCCAACCGTTTGAATCTGCCCTTCTTCCGTAAAAATATGGGTGACCTGCGTTATTTTTTCAATAAACATCGTCCGTTGTCTATCGGGTGACAAGAAATGTAAATTCTGCCACATTGCGCCTCCAACGGTGCTTGGAATACCTGCAAAGTGCTCAAACCCTGATAATCCACGATCACGACACAGATTAATAATATCGTTAATAATTGCGCCGCTCTCTGCAAATACCCTATGGTTGTCAAGGAATGTGATCTTATTTGCTAAATTACGAATCACCAACCCGCGAAATCCTTTATCGGTAACTAAAATGTTAGCCCCACAGCCAAGGAGAAAGTATGGGATATGATTATGTTGAGCCTCTTTCAGTGCATTGATTAACTCTTTAATTGTATGAACTTCAACAAATAAATCTGCCGGTCCGCCGATCTTGTAAGTTGTGTGCGGGGCAAGAGGTTTATTTTTTTTTATATTCGGAATGTTTAACGTCATCATTAAGTTGGTAGGTTAACCGTCTCGGTTGACCAAATCAAAAGCAACAAGCAGATACAGGACAAGCGAGACGCTTGTCCTACCAACACCGCCTCAAAAACCGCTTAAACAAAACGAAACATCCATGACCTAAAACGGTCACATGGGAGCATGAAAATGGATTTTTAGAGAAAGATTGCCGCGCTGTCGCTCGCAATGACAGTCGGGATCAGAGTTTTTACAAACTCTTTAGCCTTGAAAGCCTGGCATATTTCCGTTGGCTAAATAGTTACTATTACTTTTGCTTTAATGCCCTCTTGAGCACCTTACCAGTTGGACCGTGCGGCAGCTCTTTGAGAAATTCAAAGTACCGGGGTATTTTGTAATGCGGCAGATACTTCGCGCAATATTCTTTAATTTCACTTTCACTGCACGTCATATTTTCGCGCAACGCAATAAATGCCTTGGGTACTTCACCACGAACTTTATCGGATATTCCAAGGACAGCTACTTCAAAGACTTTTTCATATCCACTAATAACATGTTCAATTTCATTCGGTGAAACATTTTCACCGCTGATAATGATAAGCTCTTTTTTCCTTCCCGTGATCCACAGGAATCCTTCTTCATCCAGTTTCCCGTAATCTCCCGTCTTGAGCCAGCCGTCAGAAGTAATAGTCTGCTTCGTTTCCTCCGGCAATTTAAAATATCCTTTCATCACATTCGGGCCCTTCACCCAGATTTCACCCTCATTATTTTTTGGTTGCGGGTATCCATTATCGTCTGCAATTTTTATTTCCAGATTATTTAAAGGAGGGCCTATACTGCCATACTTGAATTTATCCGGGAGATTTACTGACACAATTGCCGTGGCCTCCGTCAGGCCATATCCTTCTGTTAAGGGTACCGAAAATGTTTTATTAAACGATTCCAGCACATCGCCCGGTAACGGCTCTCCACCTGAAGTGCATAGTTTCAGTGAACTCAGATTATAGTTTGATGTCTTTGCCGTTCTCAGAAGAACCCTGTACATAGAGGGAATAGCAAAGAGGGATGTTATTTTATGATTTTCAATCGCTTCCAGAACCTTTAGTCCGGAAAAGCGTTCATGGTAGATGACTGTTGCACCCATACACACGGGGAGGATCAGATTCGTAGTAAGTGCATAGGTATGGAAAAGCGGGAGGATTCCTAGCAGTATATCCCTTTCTGTAAACTTAAATGCAGAAATGCATCCCTCAAGATTTTTCAAAAAGTTTCTATGTGTCAGCATTACTCCTTTAGGATTAGTGTCTGTTCCTGATGTGTAAAGTATGGCAGCAAGCTCTTCCATATTGCCTAGCTTTGCCCTGTCTTCTTCCATCGGGGTAATATTGTCCTTGTTACTATCTGAGAGCAGGATATTTTTTATGTGACCTTGCACCTGAGGTGAAAACATCGCGTTTGTAATAATAGTATCTGTCTCGGCATTTTGGATTACAAAAGATAATTGTTGCGGTGAAAGGAGGTAGTTCAGAGGAACCGGGGTTTTTCCTGTCATCAATACCCCATAAAATGACGTTACAAAGTCTTTGCCATTGGGGAGGAGTATTCCTATATGATTGCTGGATATACTTATTAAAGATAATCTGGCTGCATATAAGAGCGCTTCTTTACGAATATCTTCATAGGTGTAAGTTCCATGTAAATCAATAACCGCAATTTTTTTTGCGTGTTTTTTGCAGGTGTCCAGAAAAGTTTTTATCAGTGTCATGATGAATAGTGATGTTCTTTGTTCGGGTATATGAAATTTTATGTGTGTAGATACTTTGCAGCGCTAATTTTTGTTTTCATCCAGATATTCAATATCGGCAATCTTTTTCCCCGAATATTTCTTATCCAATTCTTCCATATCGCCATTTTCTGAATTACCAAGGGTACTTTCCCATGTGTAGTTTACCTGCTGTGATTTTTCACCACACTCTTTTTCTTCTTCCTCTTTGCAACTTATACATAGGGTAGTAAACGGAATTGCTTTTAACCTGGCCTTTTTAATTTGTTTGCCACACTGTTCGCAGATTCCGTAGTGGCCAGCCCTGATTCTTGCTAGGGCTTCTTCTATCTGCTTTAATTCTCTCGCACCCTCTTCCGCAACGAGTATTTCCAGTTCTTCATTTGAGATGCTTGACGCTATTTCGGCAACATCCGTTATCTTTTCACCATTGGCGTCCCTGTATTTTTTGAGTCTCTCCTCAACTTCGTGCAACAACGCCTTTTTTTTCTCCAGGAGAAGATATTCCATCCGTTTTAATTCTTTGATATGCATGAAACTTTCGAACTCCTACAATAAAAATTAGATGTCAAGATTTCTGACTTCTAGTGCGTGCTTTTCAATAAACTCTCTTCTTCGCTGAACGTCTTTTCCAGCTAAAGTGCTAAAAATGGCATCTGCTTTTACTGCATCCTCAACTTTTACCTTTAAAAGGGTTCTGGAATTAATATTCATGGTAGTCTCTGCGAGCTCCTCTGCATTCATCTCGCCAAGACCTTTGTACCTCTGTATTTCCAAACCCTTTCTTCCCATTTCACGAACCTTTATTAATACCTCGCCCAGGGAATTTGCATATATATCTACGTCATTTGATGTTAACTTATATTTAACATTTGCGGCGGTCTGTCCATCGAAATATTCTTCTATAGAAAAGCCGAAACTCTCTATCATCTTTACCGTTTTTTCTATTTCTTTGCTTTCGTGGTATTCAATGACATTTATCGCGATTTCTTTCTTTTCCTGGTCAGATTTTACATTATCTTCTTCATCGAGAATTTCCAACTCCTGTCCTTCTTTTTTCTGCTTTTCCTTGATAAATTGCTCTAATTCTTCTTCCCGATAAATATAAAAAATTTTTTCCTTATATGTCACCTTATAAATAGGAAAGCTTTTGCTTTTTTTGTCCATTAACCCTATAAACTTATCAAGCGCTATCCCCTTTTTCCTCAGTATCCTTTCATATTCTTCCATTTGTACCAGCGATTGAAGGAATTTCTCCAGTTTCAAATTGTCTATTTTTTCAAACTTCTTATTTTCAACTTCTAAGATAGTTCCTTCTGCACCGAGTTTAATCAACGTCTTTTGCAATTCCCTGTCGTCATAAATATACTCCATTCTTTTTCTTCTCGTTACTTTATAAAGCGGTGGCTGGGCAACATATATGTGCCCTTTTTCTATGAGTTCTATCATATGGCGGAAGAAGAACGTTAACAGCAGAGTTCTTATATGCGCCCCATCTATATCTGCATCTGTCATAATAATAATTTTAGAATAACGGAGATTTTCCAATTTAAAATCATCTATGCCAATTCCTGTACCGAGCGCTGATATTAAAGTTCTTATCTCTTCATTACCAAGCATTTTGTCAATACGTGCTTTTTCAACGTTAATAATAACTCCTTTAAGAGGCAGTATTGCTTGAAATGTACGATCCCTTCCCTGTTTTGCCGTGCCACCTGCAGATATACCCTCAACGATAAACATCTCTGAGCTTTCTACATCTCTGCTTGAGCAATCTGCCAATTTTCCCGGGAGACTTGAACTACTTAGCGCCCCCTTCCTTCTCGTTAGATCCCTTGCTTTACGGGCTGCTTCTCTTGCTCTCGAAGCCTCGATCCCCTTATTTATAATCGCCTTTGCTGTCGCCGGAGTCTCCTCACAGTACAATCCTAATTGCTCACCGACAACTGTTTCTACAAGGCTTTGAACCTCACGGTTGCCAAGTTTTGTTTTTGTCTGACCTTCGAACTGTGGATCCGGTATTTTTATGCTGATAACTACTGTTAACCCCTCCTTATAATCATCTCCTGTTGGGGGTTTTTCCTCACCCATTATTCCCTTATTTTTTGCATAATTATTGAGCGTTCGCGTAAGCGCTGCCCTGAAACCGCTCAGGTGAGTACCGCCTTCAACTGTATTTATATTATTAGCGAACGAATACACGATCTCACTGTACCCATCGTTATACTGCATGGCAACTTCAACAGTAATTCCATTCGCCTCTTTTTCGAGATATATTATATCCTTATGTGCGACTTCTTTTCCTTCGTTTAATTCTTTTACAAATGCCTTTATGCCACCCTCATACTTAAATACTTCATTTTTGTCCGTTCTTTCATCTGATAGAGTAATCTGCAGTCCTCTATTGAGAAATGCAAACTCTCTCAATCTTTTTGCTATTGTTTCATAACAGAATGTTGTTTCTTCAAATATTGTTGCGTCTGGCTTAAATATAACCTTTGTGCCTCTTTTTTTGGTAACCCCCCGCACTTCGACGGGAGATTTTACTTCACCTTTTTCGTAACGTTGAAAATACACATGCCCATCTCTTCTTACCTCAACTTCCATCCATTCGCTCAGTGCATTTACAACGGACACGCCAACGCCATGCAAACCACCAGAAACTTTATAACTCTTATGCTCAAATTTACCACCGGCATGAAGCACCGTCATGACGACTTCCAGTGCAGACTTGTTTGTTTCTTTGTGAATATCAACCGGAATACCTCTTCCATCGTCAACGACAGAAACACTCCCATCAGTATGTATTTTTACATTTATATTTTCACAAAATCCCCCAACCGCCTCATCTACACTATTACAAACTACTTCTTCTACAAGATGATGTAATCCTCTAAAAGTAGTGTCGCCAATATACATAGCGGGTCTTTTTCTAACAGCTTCTATTCCACCAAGCACCTTAATAGAAGCAGCATCATACGCATCATTTTCCACTACTTGATTAATTTTTTCCACCATCCCCTTGAATTCCCACGCGAAATTTAATATCTTCTACAAACTTTTCACCTATTATGTCATTAATTCTAATAATTATAGCATTTCTCTCAAAGCTAGTCAAATAATGAATCATTACTGCCGACTCCACGCCAATCTGAAGCATCCTACCTTTCAACGCAAGCACTTTCGTCATCTTAAAAACCTCTTCTCCCACTACTTGCCTCCATGCATCTCTCAACTTTTGAAGAGTCCTATCCGAAGCGCTCCTCTTTGGTAAAACACCTTTTAGCAACTGACCGATCTTCATAACGCCTCTCTTGTCACGAAAATACCTATCAGGCATTTCATACCGCTTTTTATTCTTCATTCTTCTACCGTATCATACTTACATTTCAATAGGCATTATTACATTTAACTGCTCATACCCAGCCTTCATAAGTACCGCATCCTCTCCACCACCAAACTCCATGATAACAACATCATTATCCAAAGTCTTTAATACATCCAAAACATAATCAGGACTCATACTTATCTCAAATTCAGGCCCCTCATATGCAATACCCACCTCCAAATCCGCTCTACCTACATCAGCCACTTCTGTTATAAGCTGGATCTTTCCTGACTTAATTACAAATTTTACTATCCTGTATCCCTCATTAGTCATAAACGACGCCATTCGCACAGCTGCAGCCAACTCATCTTTCTTTACTTCTACAACCTTATCATTTCCCTTAGGTATAACATCCCCATAATTCGGATACCTGCCATCTATGAGCTGGGACAATATTTCACCTCTTTCACTTACAATATTTATCTGCGACTCACCTATACCTAACCTTATAACCCCCTTATAATCCGACACAAACTTCTGTAAAAATGCCAAACACTTTACCGTAACTATCCCCTCCATAGAGGCACCATCCGGATTACTCACCTTCCTCTTTACATAAGATAACCTGTTGCCATCTGACGCAACCATAACAATATCTTCCTTATCAACCTTCACATATACGCCACATAAAATTGCCTTCGCCTTCACTGTTGACGCCGCATGTACCACCTTACTAATCATACTACTTATAACCTCACTATCAACTTCCACAAAGCTTTTTATATCTATCGAATGAACTTCAGGATATTGTCCAACATCCTCACAAACCACCTTAAAATTTCCACCCCTCGACTTTATTACACAATGACCACTATCGACAGAAAATATAACCTCTTCATTTCCCGCCCATTCTCTTAAAATATTATTCAATCTAACTGCCGGCAGAACAGCTCCCCCTTCACCAATACACTCATTTGCCTGTAAATCACACTTCACTAATATTTCCAAATCCGTTGCTGTTAACTTTACCTTCCCTTCCCGAGCTTCTAATTTTACACCCTGCAACACATGCCTTATTGCTGAAGTCGGAACGATACCTGCCACCAGATTAAAACTCTTGTACAAATTGCTTCCACTGCAACATATGTTTATCATACTATATTCCTATATTATATAATCTTTTAAATATCTCAGTATTACTATAACACTGTTCATTAATATAAAAAAAAACTTAACTACAATGAAATCAATAACATAATCATACATTAACTCTGTAGATACATTGTAGAATCTTACCCTACTAATCTTCACCTGTAAAATGCTGAGCAAGAACACTTACTAAATCTTACAAAACTATGAACATATATTTTAACAGACTATATCCGTATTAAATACTCTATAATCCACGAAGGTCTTCTTCTAATTTTTGTATCGTAAGTTGCAGATTCTTATCTTTTTGTAAAATTTCTGAAATTTTATTATCTGCATGAATTACGGTAGAGTGGTCCCTCCCACCGATATAACCGCCGATTTCTGACAGCGACAAATTTGTTAGCTTTCTGGACAAATGAATAGCTATTTGTCTTGGTATTACGAGATTTCTTTCCCTGCATTTTGATAAAAGCTGTGATATGCTCAGGTTAAATCTTCTTGAAACGACCTCAAGAATAGATTGGACATTTATAGATTTCTTGTTACCGGTGATTTCTCTGATAACTTTTTTTGCCAGTTCGGTAATATTATCGTTTTGTGTCGATTTCAAGAGTTTCCCCAGCATTGATACAGAATCTTCTATTTCAGAGATACTTCCTGCTACATTTTCTGCCAGATACGAAGCAGAACTATAGGGTAAATCAAAACCCCAGAGCATTGCTTTTTTCTCAAAAAGTGCGATACGTGTTTCCAGTGATGGATAGTCTATGCTACAGAGTAATCCCCATTTAAAGCGAGATATTAGTCTTTCTTCCAGAGAGCTTATTGATTCTGGAGGCCGATCGCTTGTGACGATAATTTGTTTTCCAGCGTTATAAAGCATATTAAATATATGGAAAAACTCTTCTCTACATCCTTGCAAGTTCTCTAAAAACTGTATATCATCTACTAAGAGTATATCCGCATTCCTGTACAATGTTCTGAAAGAATCCCAGTTATTTGACTTTATTGTTGAAATATAATGACTGACAAAGCTCTCACATGGAATATAGTGAATGTTCATTGTTTGCTGAGAAGCAAGCTCGTTGAAAATTGCGCTTAAGAGATGAGTCTTTCCAAGACCAAGAGCGCTGTGTATAAATAATGGATTGTAAGTGTAATTTTGAGATTTAGATATTGAAACAGCGGCCGCATGTGCAAGCCTATTGCACTGTCCTACGACGAAGTTTTCAAAGGTGTAATAATTGCTCGTAAAAGTTTTTTTAATACATCTGTTCGGCCCCTCTGATTTACACATGAAAAGCGATTGAGGGAAAAGGCTTTTGTATAGTTCATTTTCAAGGGAAAATTGAACTTCTTTGGAAGAATTTGTTACCTTATATGTAATATGAGAAAAAATATCCGCGCAGTTGCAATAAAGCCAATCTCTTGTAAGATTATTAGGTACGAAGAAAGTAATGTGGCTGTCAGAAATAGAAGCTACCTTTATGCAGGAAACCCAAGCAGCGGAATTTTTATTTGAAATGAGTTCTTTCACTCCTGACAGTATGTTGTTTAGTATAGAGTTGGTATCATGCTCAGGAATGAAGAACCAGCGTATACCGTTATCTTCTACGTTTATATCCGGCTTTTGAATGGTATTAAACATTAGTAAATAAGGAATGTAGGATTTTGAAGCAAGTAAGAGAATATAACACGTGCAAATTTGGGATAATATCAGCAACAAGAAGAGATGTCAAACAAAAATGGATCAGTCATGAGCAAACGTTTTTATACCATTGGTTTTACTCTTATAGAACTTATTGTTGTTATGGTAATCATAGGTGTTGCCGCAGGCGTTGGAGTGCCAAAGTACATTAGTTCTTTAGAAACGCTCAAGTTTAGAAATACATTGAGCGAGGTATCGTCTTTTTTGCGCGAAGAACGCTTAAGGGCAATATCCATGTCCAAAACGACGTTTGTAGTTTTTAATCTTCAAAACGGATGTTGCTGGAACGAGGAGAAAAAAACAATATCCTTGCCGCTGGAAATAGAATTGTCCGCGTATAAAACAGAAATATATAGTGATATTAAGAAAGAAAAAGAGATTAAATTCTATCCGAATGGCACAGCGACCGAAGAAAGAATAGGTTTCTCCTGCAATAAAATGACGTCTGTATTGCATGTAGAACCGCTAGGTGGACTTATCTACTTTAGAAACGATGAGGATACTGGACAGTTTACACGGTATCCAAGAAAGCAGGAGACACAATAACATATCGTGAAAATATAAAAACCAGAGTATTGATATAATATGAGCATAGAGATTATAATGTGAAGAAAGTGAAACGGAACGAAAATGTGGCATACTGTAATGGCTGTATGTATGAAAATTTTATTGGAGACTTAATATGAGGAAAAAAGTGCTGGGCTGTTGGTCAAGGAATATGGGTTTCACGCTGTTGGAATTACTCATCGTCATGATTATTATTGGTCTTCTCGCTGCATTAATAGGTCCCAAAATGATAGGAAGAGTCGGTGAGTCACGTCAAACGGTGGCAAAACAGCAAATAGAAGGATTTTCAAGCGCCCTTGAAATGTATAAACTGGATACCACAAAATATCCAACACAAGAACAAGGCCTGGAAGCGCTTGTGACAGCGTCACAGGGAACTTCTAACTGGAAAGGACCTTATTTAAAGAAAAAATTTGTTCCTAAAGACCCTTGGGGAAATAATTACCTGTATATTTATCCCGGGGAACATGGCGATTATGACATAGTATCTTATGGCGCGGATGGAAACTCGGGCGGCGAAGGTGAAAATAGAGATGTAGTAAGTTGGGAATAACAAATCAGGTCTTGCGTTTCTACACCAAAATTAAATAACGTTTACGAATATAGTTATCTTTATGAGTCAATCAGATATTCATACGATTGGTGATATGATCCTGAGCACAGGGAAGGTAAGCCGGGCGGATATGGACCGTGCCCTCGAGGTGCAGAAACAAACGGGGCAGAAACTTGGTCGCATTCTTATAGACCTGGGAACGGTTTCTGAAGAGGATTTACGACAGGCTTACAGTAATCTGCTCAACATCCCTGTGTGGGAAAAGAAAAAGGATGAACAATATCCAATAGTAGAAGGCATACCTAAGGTATTCCTTGTTACAAATCGGGTGCTTCCTCTGAAAGTATATGATAGTATGATTGACGTTGTGCTTGCGGACCCGCAGGACACAATGCTCATAGAGAGTATAACATTAGCCACGGACAAGCAGGTAAATGTATATGCAGGGTGCGAAAAAGACATTCTAACATCTCTGGAAGCAACCTACGAAGGTGAAGTCAAGGAGCAGGAGGACACCGCCTCTTCCAGCATTGAGGTAATGGAGGATGTAGAGCAGCTTCGTGACATGGCCTCTGAAGCGCCCGTTATACGCCTCGTCAATAGCGTGCTAACGAAGGCGATAGAAATAGGGGCAAGTGACGTACACCTTGAAGTTTTTGAGAGAAATGCCCGGTTACGATACCGGGTAGACGGAATACTCCGTGAATTGACCCCGCCACCCCGCGAACTCTATAATGCGATTATTTCCCGTATCAAAATAATGTCGAAATTAAACATAGCAGAGAAGCGCCTACCTCAGGATGGAAGGATTAGAATGAAGGTAGCGGGAAAGGAGGTGGATTTGAGGGTCTCGATTATTCCTATGAGCCACGGCGAAGGGGTTGTAATGAGAATTCTTGACCGTTCTGCGGTTGTACTTAATCTGGAAAAGTTGGGGTTTCATTCGGATTTTCTCGTAAAATTCCGGCACATGATTAACAAGCCAGAAGGAATGTTACTAGTTACCGGGCCCACGGGCAGTGGAAAGACAACAACGCTTTACGCTGTACTAAAAGAAATAGTTTCGCCGGAGGTAAAAATCATTACGGTAGAAGATCCTGTTGAGTACAGTATGGAAGGTGTAAATCAGATACAAGTAAATCCGCAGATTGAGTTGACATTTGCATCAGGGCTCCGCTCTATTTTAAGACACGATCCGGATGTAGTACTTATTGGTGAGATAAGGGATAAAGAAACAGCGTCTATTGCGACACAAGCGTCTCTTACAGGACATCTCGTTCTTACAACACTTCACACAAACGATTCAGCATCTGCCTTTACTCGCCTCATGGATATGGGGATAGAGGATTACCTTATATCTTCGTGTGTCATTGGCGTCCTTGCTCAGCGGTTGGTGAGAAAGATATGTATGAAATGCCGGGAGTCATATATACCTGCCGAAGACGTACGACAAACCGTACGACTGAAAGAAGGAATGCCACTTTATAAAGCCAAAGGCTGTGATGAGTGTAATAACACAGGTTTCAAGGGAAGGAAGTGTATTGCTGAATTTTTGGTCGTTGATGATGCGATACGAAGGCTTATCCTGGCGCACAGAGACTCGGGAGAAATCATGAAGGAAGCTATAAAAAGAGGGACAAAAAATTTGTGGGAAGATGGCCTGGAATCTGTACAAAGGGGTGAAACGACGTTGGATGAACTTTTACGCGTATCCTCTGATACTTAATCAATTACTGCAAAAGTGAATGTAGTGGCCAGCCTTCAAGACTTCCATGTTTCGCCTGTGATAGAGGCAGAACCGGTAATACATATCAAATCTTCTTAGGAAATACTGGTTAATCTTCCTTTATAAAGGGAACTTTTTAAGAGATTGTTTAAAATACACTTCAAATTACCTTGAATAAGGAATCCGTTAAAACCTTAATATCCGCAATTAGAGACAACAAAAGTAGAGGTTCTGTAGGTGAATTTTTAACCGAAAAAATTCTGCCAGGTTCACAAGTATTAGCAGTATCAGCCTATTTTACCATTTATGCGTACGAGGCATTGAAAAAGTATTTATATCAGATAGAACAGAGGCTATTATGGGGAGTTCAAATTTTACGGTAAAAGGACTCGGTTTGGCTTCTCATAATAACATCGAATTAAACCTGGAAGTAGATAGCCGGCGGGATAGAAACGATCTAAAAGACTGGTTTTATGAAATCTGGAATAATAGCGAAATCGTAGAGGACGTAAAGGATGAAGTATTGGCATACCTAGAGCAACTTTATACAAATCATTGTCCCGAATTTATTTATTACAAGACGCTTTATCATATATTTGAGAAATTCCTTGCAGATCAATCCAGAGAAGGATTGCGTACGGAAAGAACCCAATTAACCGAGACAGAAATTTGGAATACATTGTTTGAATTTCAGAAAGATGGCGTTAAAGGCGCAATAAATAAAATACTTGCACACAATGGGTGTATTATTGCTGATAGCGTTGGTTTGGGTAAAACATTTGAGGCATTAGCGATAATAAAATATTTTGAATTGCTGAATGACAGAGTCCTTGTGCTATGTCCTAAAAAATTAAGGGAAAACTGGACAATTTATCGTAACAATGATGAGTTGAACCTTTTATTAAGGACAGATTCCGCTATGATGTATTGTCCCATACAGACC